>JAHJQX010000005.1 GCA_018818965.1 Patescibacteria group bacterium
CATCTTTATAACTTCCCCCCTGACCGACTTCAACACTAGCGCTATCCAACAAATCACTATTGGCCAACTCCAGCACCACGCTAGCATTGTGCAAACTCTCCGTTCCCGTATTTTTATAACTGACGATAATGTCTAAACTGTCTCCCGGATTAGCGTTAAGATTCTCACTATTGTTAACTAGTAGTTTTAGCTCGCCGGAAATATCGACTACTTTGATGGCTTTCTCTTGCTCTTTTTGTAAATAAAAATTATCTTGCTCGTCAAACAAGCCCACCTGCACTTTGACTTTATCTGATTTTCCTACCTCATCCGTAATCTTGCCTTTAACCTTGATAGTTTCACTTTCTCCCACTTTGAGCTTGGCCAGATCCCAAGTATTACTCGCTTTGGGAGCAGGGACAGTGCTGACCAAGGCAAACTTATCCGGCCAGTTTACTTTTATTCTGACATTGGTCAAATCTGATTGAGTAGTATTTTTTACCACAATCGGAAATTCAAATTCTGATTCTTTTTGTACTGAAGCTGGAACTTTGGCCTCCAGACTAACGTCCAAATTATTAACCTTGGTTTTGGTCTGGACATGCTCACTAAAAGTAGAATTAACACTGGCTGGCTGGTAAGTCAGGCTAGCAGCAGCAGTTTGTTCGACACCGGCGTTGCCAAATAAATTACCCTTAATAGACAGAGAGCCACTCTGGCCAACCGCCAAAGTGCCTAGCTGCCATTTATTATCGCCAAAGTTGCTAGCTGATTGACTAGCAACGGAAAAAGAAAATCCTGCAGGATAAATCAAGCTCAACTCAACATTTTCGAGGGCAGTACTTTCGTTGTTGGCGTAGGTTATGGTATAGGTGACTAGCTCTCCCACCTGAGATTCAGCCGGTCCAGTTAAATTTAAACTTACATTATCGCCAGTAAAAGACGGGGTGCGCTTAAAAAACATCCACCAAGCCCCAGCCAGTGTAGCCAACATTAAAACAACTAAAATGACTATAATCAGTTTGATAGCTCTACTTTTCTTTTTGGGCTGGGATTTTTTTCTTCTCTTCGCCATCAGGATATTATTTATTTGGCAGTTCGACCCCGTTGTCGCTTTTGACCAACAGTGACAGAAATAACCACCACCGTAACGACTACTAATATGAAGATAATGAGGAATACCCAGAGACCATGGCCACCACTAGCAGTTAATTCTTGACGATAATTACCCTGAATAGTAGCAATAATCGCCCCTACTCCCTTTTCCACCCCTTCTTTATAAGCACCCGTGGAAAAAGCCGGCGTAATTTCATTATCAATTATTGTCTTAGTCACTTCTCCCGTCAAGACACTACCCAGGCCGTAACCAGCTTTAATATTAACCTGTCGATCATTAATACCTACTAGAAACAAAGCACCATTATCCAAATTCTCTTTGCCGATATTCCACTTATTGAAAAGGGTGGTGGTGTAATCCTCCCCGCTAGCCTCGCCCAAAGAATCAACCACCGCTACATAGATTTCATTGCTAGTATTTTTCTCAAAAGAATCTAGTTGATCCTCAAGCTGACTAGTGTCACCAAGCACCGCGGCATAGTCGCTAACATAGCCCCGAGGACGTTCGGGACAAGAAACAGTACCAGCCGCCGCCAAATTAGTAGTCGCCAAAAACAATATAATTGCTAAGACTAAAACCCTTCCCTTCAATCTACCAGGGAAAAACATGTAATATTTTAAATATTAAAACTAATTGAATATTCGCCACCTAATCCTAATCACTCAATCCTTCATAATAAGGATAAGAACTTAATCTAAACAAACCAGCAATTACCTCGGCCGGAAAAACTTTCAAGCGCCGATTATATTCTGTTACCGCATCGTTATAATTTTCCTGTTCTGATATTATCGATTTTTTTGTTTCGGCGAGCTGCTTTTCTAGTTCTAAATATTTCTCGGCTGATTTTAAAGTAGGAGTGCCAGCGACAAAATCCAGCCTGGCCTCTATTTCGCGGTCAATCTTCTGGGTAGCCAGAATCATACCGGCTGTATTGTCAGCATCGCGAGTGGTTGCCCAGATGACTGTCGCACGCTCCACTTTGTCACTTTTTTCCTTGGTCGGACTAGTTAAAATTACTAGTTTGTCTAAAATCGCTACTCGTTCCTGATACTGGGACTCGATAATATTCCAGTGACTTTGCGTCTCTTCTTTTTTTTGAACCAGGGCTTGATAGGTGTTAACTAGATAAACACCAACAGCTAAAATCACCCCTAAGACAATGATGATGACCAGATATTTTATTTTTCTCTTGGGCATAAATGATGTGAAATGTTCAATACTAAAATTATACTAGATTACGAGCGCTTGGCCAATCCCTTTACTTTGGCAACAAAGCGC
The DNA here is from genome assembly GCA_018818965.1 of Patescibacteria group bacterium. Classification (GTDB taxonomy): domain Bacteria; phylum Patescibacteriota; class JABMPQ01; order JABMPQ01; family JABMPQ01; genus JABMPQ01. Next base: position 2,375 of record JAHJQX010000005.1, read on the forward strand.
AGGGAGCGTGGCTCTTTTTCAATAATATATTTGATGTAATTATCTAATATTCTTTCTGCCTCGGCCAAGCCCTGTTGGCTAGCGTTCACCTTACTAAGATAGAGAAGATTTTCCCGCGCTAGCACCCGCAATATCTTTAAAGCTGGCAATGCTATTTCTGTTCCTTGATTTTTACTATCCCAACAAGATCGACACTTTAAGCTACCCAGTTGGTTACTGAAAAAATAACTACCAGTGGTAGTTATCGGCTGACTACATTGTCCACATTGATTCAACTGTGGAGCAAACCCAAGTAGTTGTAATAGTTTCACCTTAAAAGCCTGAGCCAATAAGCTCTCGGTAATTTCATCGTCACAAACATCACTGTCCAATATTTTCAGGGTGGAGGCCAATAAATCAAATAAGCGGGTATCTTTATACTCAGCTGGCACCAACTGATCAATTAACTCTGTTAAATAATATACCTGGCTAGTTTTGCTCAAGCTAGTCCTAATCCTAGAAAAATTAGTAACGGTCTGGACGCCAGTGACCGTCTCCAGATTACGGCCGTTAGCCAATTCCAGCTGCACTATATTAAAAAGATCAAGATGTCCACCTAATTTAGATAATGTCTTACGTACCCCTTTGGCCACTGCTTGTACTTTACCTAAGTTGGCAGTGAACACGGTAATGATCCGATCCGTTTCCCGCAGATCGGAATATTTGATTACTATTCCTTTAGTACGATAAGTTGGCATAGAAGTCAAAGTAGCATAAAAACCGGTGTGAAGCAAAAGCCCCCGCCAATAAGGGCAGGGGCTGAAATGTTATTGCTGCGAAGCTTTAGTAACCGATGGCTTGCCAGCTTACCATTGGATCTGTCTGATTGCTATCCACTGGAAACCTGGTGTGAATATTAAACGTATCACCATCAACTTTATCAATATTAATCGGATAAACAGTAGCCTCTTCGGTCAATAAATTAATAGGAGCATTCTCTGTTTCATAAGTAGCGGTAACAGTATAAGTATCCTCACTGGTGAAAAAACTAGTCGGCAATTGGACAATCTCAGGAGTAGGATAATCAGCATTGGCTGTTATTCTTACCCTTCCAGTAATAACCTGACTGGGGAGCGGATTCGAAGCTGGTATTGTCAGTCCACCGTCAGCAGCTGATTGATACGTTACTGGAATATCATTCTCATCCTCTGCACACGCCCAAGCAGTGCCATTCCATTTTGCAACTTGACCACTGCTACAGGCCAGGGAAGCTACGGTGTCACTATCGCCGTCATTATTAGCTACCCAGGTGAACTGGCCATTGCTAGCATAAGAAAGAATGTAGCCGTTAGTGGGATCATTGGTGACATTAAGATTAGGTTCATCGACTGAATTCTCGCCTTGCAATTTAACCAACCACACTTCATCCATTCTCAGATCAGTCCGGCCGATGTCATTAACCGCCGTCAGGGCGGGATATATACTATCAGCCAGCACTAGCGCATCCTGATAATTAACATCAGCGGCGGCGGCCAAAGCTGTGTCCATGTTCAAGGTCGAGGTGGATACACCCTTATTTATTCCACCCCAGATCATGCCCCGGAACCGAACGGTATCATTGATATCCACGGGGTATGTATTTTCCGGACCTTCCGTCTCTCCTCGCCAAATACGACCATCAATCCTAACATCATCGCCAAAAGTAACAGGGATAGTATCACCGCCGCTAGCATCCTTGGCAATATTACGAATAGTGCCATTGAAATACGTCACACCACCGACATCGGGCTCAACCGAACCAATATGGATGTTGGGCAAATGCATCGTTTCGGTAGAATGCAGGACGGTGACCAGTTGCATATAGCTGCTATATTCGTCGAGATAACGTCCGACATCAGCAACTTTGGTCGCTGAGGCTGGTTGCAAAGTTTCCGCCTCATTGGCGGCAACGGCAACAGTACTAACCATTAAGCCCGCAATCAAAAACAAACCAAAGCCAACAGCGATTTTTGTTAGTCTGATCATATTAGATTTTTTTATTTATTTCAAAAGTAGATAGACTCTCAGTCTTTGAAGCTTACCCTATTTCCCACTCTCTTCTTTTTCCTTATTTTCTTTTATTGCTTTGACCACATTAGAATCACTCTTGAGCTTTTCGTAGAAGAGAACCTGTTCTTGATTGATAACCATTTCATCTTCGGGGCCATGGAGTTCTTGGCCTAACTTAACCAGAGTAAATTCAGGTTGCTCGGTCTCGGTAGTTGCAGCTGCTTGCCCACCTTCTTCCCCTTCCTTTGTTTGGGTGTCACCTTCTGCCGGTTGTACTTGCTGTGTTTGTTGTTGATTAAGCTGCAAATAGTAAACCTGACTAAGATTTACGTACTTAGATTTAGCATCATCCATCTTGCCAAAATACACCTGTCCGTTGGTGAGAAAAACAGCGTGATAGACAGTTTCTTTCTCTGATTTTTTCTTGTCCATCGAATCTTTAACTTTAGGATAAGCAATTACTGCTCCTAACACTAGAACAACTACCACTAGTAGGATAATAATTAAAACGGTAGGGTTCTTCGCTTTGCCAGTGTTGGCACTTTGGTTTACTTCTTGCATCGTCGATAATGTTATTTATTTTTTAACAAAACTCACCTCCCACTAGATGAAGTATAGTAAATTAGCCTATAAATACCAAGCGGGGCTTGTTGATAACTTAATGTTTGTAACGTGAAATGAGCAGCCGGTAATTAATAATTTATGACTACTTTTTTATTGCTAGCTTAATTTCAACACTGCCAATTATCACTTTTTTTTCAATATCTGCGTTGACAAGCTCGCCTTCTGCTAACTCCTGAGCTAAAGTCTCTTTCTTAATATCTTCACTATGCTTTTTAAATACTTTTACTATCTCATCCCTCTTGTCACCCACTTTATAATTTACAGTAATCCGGTCATCAACATTATAGTCTGCCTCTTTGCGTAGATCCTGAATGAAACGGACAATGTCACGCGCAATACCCTCTTGTCTAAGCTCTGGCGTAATTTTCGTATCCAACACTACTACTAGTTCTCGATCGCTTTCTACGCTATAGCCTTCTTTGGGTTCGTAAGTCAGTTCGTATTCGTCAGCTGATAATTTGTACTCGCCGACTATTAGCTCATTGCCTTCTATTTTCGAGCCCTGGCCGAGTGCCTGCTGGATTTCTTTGACTTTCGAGCCATATTTCTTACCTAAGATAGGGAAATTCAGTTTTACTTGTTGAGTGGCATATTTCTCAACACTATTATCCCTACTGTTAGTTCCAACTGCCTTTTCCGCAAAATTAATTTGTTTAACATTTAACTCATCAGCTAATAGTTCTTGCAAATCCTTATCCAACTCAGCCCCGCCAATCACAGTCACCTTACTGAGCGGCTGCCTTACTTTAATCCCGCCCTTATCCCTTGCTGCATGTCCGAGGCTCACTACTCTCAGCAACAGTCTCATCTGATCATTTAGCCCCTGATCGATCAACTTCTCGTCCGCCACTGGATAATCAGTCAGATGAATTGACTCGGGTGCACTATCATCAAAACTCCGCACTAAGTTCTGATACATATTTTCACTAACAAATGGTATGACTGGCGCCAGCATTTTAATGTAGCTGGTCAGAACCCCATACAAAACATGGTAGGCCTGATTTTTATCGTCGTCATTTTCTGACTTCCAGAAACGGCGGCGGGAACGACGCACGTACCAATTAGCCAAGCTCTCCAGAAATTGCTCGGCGTAACTTATCGCCCCAAAAACATCATGTTTTTCTAGTCGCTCGGTAAAATTCTTGATCGTCTCGTGGAGCAGAGAGATAATATACTGGTCTAGTTTGTTATTTAGCTTACCAAAATCAACTCTATTTTGTCGCGGATCGAATTTATCGATCGAAGCGTAAGTGACAAAGAATGAATACACATTCCACAACAATATCATTTTCCGTCGATAATCGTCCGCTGGTCCATAACCAAAATTGAGATTTTTATAGGGATTAGCGGCAGCATACATTAAGCGCATTGCATCGACCCCCATTTTCTCGGCTGCCTCATCAAACCAAATAGCGTTTCCTTTTGATTTATGCATCTCCTCACCCTTTTCGTCACGCACCAAGGCATAGCCGAGAACGGTCGCAAAAGGATTAGTGTCTTCTAACACCGTACCCATGGCAATCAGGGAATAAAACCAATTTTTAAATTGTCCGGGGAAACATTCCAAAATTAGATCAGCCGGATGCCACTTGCGCCAATATTCTTTGCCCGTCTTTACCTGGCCATCTACATCGGTAACTTTATCGCGGAAATAACCAAGAGAGGAATATGGCAAAATGCCGGCATCCAGCCAAGGATTGCCGACATCCGGGATGCGCGTCAACGTCTCATCACACTGCGAACACTTGATTTTAACATTATCAACCCAAGGCTTATGCGGGGTATTACCGTCAAATTCTGGCCAACCGGCGACGGCTTTCTCCTTCAGCTCTTCCCGTGATCCAATCACCTCAAAATTCCCACATTTGCATTCATAAATCGGCAGAGCGAGTCCCCAATAACGCTTCTTCGAGATCAACCAGTCGTGCATATTCTTCAGCCAGTCTAGCTCCTGATCCAAACCAAATGAAGGTAGCCACTTAATCTTCTTGGTTACGTCCGCCATCTTGTGCCGCAACTCGTCCATGGAAATGTACCACTCGTCCACTACCCGCCAAACCAGCTCCTCCTTACAACGCCAACAAGTTGGATAACGATGCTGGTAATCTTCCAGCTTGTACAGATATTTACCGGCCTCTTTTTCTTTGAGTGCCGCAAAAATTAACTTGGGATCCTGCTTGGCATTCTTACCACTGAGCTCGCCCATACCGGCGTTATAATTAGCTCCTTCATCGATCACATCGATCACTGATAATTTTTCTTCCTTACTCAAGTCAAAGTCCTCCTTGCCACAGCCCGGCGCAATATGCACCATGCCTGTTCCCTCTTCGTCTGTTACTAAGTCCTCAGCTAATATAATAGTGTGGAAAGTATCCGGATTTTTCTGGGCGGCCTTCTCTACCCGCTCTAAATCATCAAAAGCTCCAACATATTTTAAACCAGCTAGTTCTTTGCCCTTATATGTTTTGACTAACTCAAAATTCGCCTTGTCTTTCTTGAAAACCTTGTCCTCTAGATCTTTGAGGAAAATTATTTGTTCTTTGTTTTCCTTATGCTGATACAGCCCGTACGCAAAATCAGGACTCATCGCTACCGCCACGTTGGCCGGGATAGTCCAGGGAGTGGTGGTCCAGACTAGTAGTGAGGTATTCTTAAACTTGTCAGATTGCAGCGGTAGACGAAAATAGACCGCGGTATGAACCAGCTCCTTATATTCCTCCGTCAAAATTTCGTGCTGGGAAATAGCTGTCCCGCAGCGCGCGCACCAGGGCACACTATCCCGTCCTTTGTACAAATAGCCTTGCTCGTGACATTTTTTCAGGAAATGCCAAATAGCGTAATTATTTTCCTCCGACATGGTGTAATAGGATTCATCCCAATCCATAAATTGTCCGAGGCGAATCGACTGCTCAGTTTGGATCTTGGCATATTTGTTAACTCGCTCCTTACACTTGTTGACAAACTTATCGACGCCATATTTCTCGATGTCTTTCTTATTTTTAAACCCCAGCTCCTTTTCTACCTCAACTTCTACCCACAATCCTTGACAATCAAAAGTATTCTGAAATCTCTCCTGGTAACCCTGCATATTCTTAAAGCGCTGAAAGACATCCTTGAGCGTTCGACCCCAGGCATGATGGACGCCCATCGGGTTGTTGGCGGTAATCGGACCATCAAGAAAAGACCAGTGCTTGTCACTCTTGGCATTTCTGGCCTGGTACTGCTTGAATATTTCTTTGTCTTCCCAGAACTTCAAGACTTCATGCTCGAGTTTGACGAAGTCTTGTTTGGGATTAACTTTTTTGAGCATGATACTGGTAAGTTAACACAATAATCAATATTATTCCTTTTCTGGCTGTGGAACTCGTCGCCCCGCTCAAAGCATCGGGGCTCCTCAAACACCCACAGCTGCGAAAAAGAACAATATTGATTATTAATAAGCATTGATTACATAATTAGGTTTCATTCTACAGCAATTTAGCTTTTTTTCAATAAAGATTAAGAATCTTTGTTTGCTCGTTCGCCCCACCTCAAATATTTAGAGCTTCGCAAATAAAGGGCTTCGCCCTTTGTCTGCTCGTTCGCTCAAAAGAACAAAAACAAGTTTTTGTTCTTTTTTCACCCACTTCGCAAATAAAAAAACAGCTTAGGGGGAAAATAAGCTGTGTGGTAGTAGAATATACTACCAGGGAAATATTTTGGGAAGTACCTTTTCGCAATATGGGCAGGTGCTCCGGCCATTTTTTTTGAGAATCCGTACGTGACGAGAGCAGGTGTCGCAGAATTCGAACTTTGAAACGAAATACAGGACCAACGCTACAAAAGGTATTCCAACCCCAAAGATAACTATCCAGGCTCCAGCGACTTTATCCTGGATGCCAAAAAAAGTGTTAACTCCCTCAATCAGCTGATCAATCATTTCTACTCCCCTTCCAGGCAAAATATTAGACTTCTCGATAAACTTCTAGGGTACGTTCCGCTGCCATCCGCCAACTAAATTTTTTGGCTTGAGCTAAGCCGGATCTAATCATTTTCTGCTGCAAGGCTTGATCCGTCAGAACTTTTTTGATGCCTCGCGCAATACTAGCGTTTTTATAGGGATCAACTAACAAGCCAGCTTCCCCAGCCACTTCCGGCATCGAGGTAATATTAGAAGTCACCACTGGTGTCTCCTGTTGCATTGCTTCTAGGATTGACAAACCAAAACCTTCGTAGAAACTAGGAAATACCAGTAAAGACGCCTCTCTTAGTAAAGCAAATTTATCGTTTTTGGAAATATAGCCAGTAAAAATAACTTTTTTAGTAAGCGCTAGTTTTTTCACTAATTGAAAAATGTTCTCGTAATTCCAGCCTTTGCTGCCAGCGATAACTAACTGATAATCATTGAAGACCGACGAAGAGCGCAGTGAGTCAAAAGCTTTTATTAAGCCCTCAATATTTTTGCGGGGCTGAAGAGTAGAGATAGAAATAATGAAATTCTGCTCGATACCAAATTTCTCCCGAACATCTCCAACATCTCCAACATCTCGAACATCTTCAACATCTTCTACGCCATTGTAGACAACTATAATTTTGTCATCCGGAATGCCAAAATATTTAATAATGTCCTGCTTGGTATACTCGGAGACAGCAATTATTTTATTGGCTCGACGGACAGTTTGCGGCACGGCGATGCGCGTCGAAAATTTTTGTCCTTTAGGAAACCAAGCCGGATTATGGTAAATCGCTAAATCATGAATAGTGACCACTGACTTACCCGGATAAGCTAAGGGAACAGTGCTAGCTGGTGAATGAAACAGATTGAGTTTTTGCTGCTGTAAAAATCGGGCGACTAATAAATGCGAATGGACGAATGGTAGATACTTTTTGCGTTCTGGATGAGGAAAATATTTTATCTCACTGTTTTTGCGTTCAAAATTTTCAGCGTTACCAATCCGTGGATCAAAAAAAAGTACATATTGATTCTGCTGGTCAATTTTAAGTAAATTTTCCAGCAAAAAATAAGTGTAGTGGCCAACGCCAGCCAACTCACCATGTTTGGGATCAAGAATTGTACGACAGTCGATGCCGATTTTCATAGCTAAAAATTACATCTTCTCTGGCGCCCCTACGCCAATAACATCTAAGACGTTTTTTAGAACTTTCTTGGTCGCTATAATTAACATTACGCGCGCCAACATTAAATCTTTATCTTCACCCAGCACCTTACATTCTCTATAGAAGGAATGAAACCTGCCAGCCAACTCCATTGCATAATATGGCAAGCGATGAACTTCATAATTTCTGGCAATATCAGCTACCAGCTCCGGCCACTTATTTAACTCGCGGACAAGATCTAGCTCCTTTTTGTGGATTAGTAAGCCGTAATCAGCGGCAGGAAATGAAGTGCTGCCATCAGAATTTTTGACTCCCCCATCTTCAATATTTTTTCCATCTTCCTTATTCAAAATACTAGCAATCCGAGCATGGGCGTATTGGACGTAATAGACCGGGTTTTTGCTCGATTCCTCTTTGGCCAAATCGAGGTCAAAATTCATATGACGATCGACCGAATACATCAAGAAGAAAAAGCGCACGGCATCCTTGCCAACTTCATCGATCAGATCGTCGATGGTAATAGCTGTTCCTTTTCGCTTCGACATTCGTAACTCTTTGCCATCTTTTATCACCCTGACCATCTGAGTAAGAATAATTTCCAGTTGACCCTTATGGCCCAAAGCCTCTACCGCTCCCATTACCCGCTTTACATCACCATGGTGGTCAGCTCCCCAAATATTTATCAGATGGTCATAGCCACGGGAAAACTTTTCCTGGTGATAAGCAATATCTGCTCCAAAATATGTCACCATACCATTCGACTTTTTTACCACTCGGTCTTTATCATCACCATATTTGGTCGCCCGAAACCAAAGCGCACCGTCTTTTTCGTAGAGTAAATCTTTTTCTTTAAATTCATTAAATACTTTTTCGACCTTACCACTTTCATGTAACGATCGTTCGGAATAATATTCATCAAACTTAATCCCCAACCTCTGTAAAGTAGGTTCAATAATAGTAGTAATAATCATATCGGCCGCTTGCTGTCCGACTTTGTTTGGGTTATCACCTTTTATTTTCTGATGTAGATTATCAATATAATCTCCTTTGTATTCTGCTTCTTCATCTTTTAGAACAGAATGGCCCAAAACGGTAATTTGATTGCCAACATTATTAACAATATACTCCCGCCAAACCGTACAACCAGTTTTCTCAAGCACATTCGCCAACACATCCCCCATCACCCCGCCACGACTATTCCCAATATGGAGTGGGCCAGTAGGATTGGCCGAGACAAAGTCGAGATGGATCTTTTTGCCTTTACCAATATCGGAATCGCCATATTTATCCCGATCATTGAGTATTCTTCTTATCACCTGATTCTGCAAATACTCTTCTGACAAATAGAAATTTATAAAGCCCGGCTTGGCGACTTCTATTTTGGCGAAAGGACTGTCCTTGGTATCTAGCTTCTCGCAAGCTACCTTAATGATTTCCGCAATCTCCAGTGGATTTTTCTGGACCGGCTTGGCCAACTGCATAGCAACATTACAAGAATAATCGCCGAACTGCGAATTTTCCGGATGTTCGATTGTTATTTTTGGCAAAGCAAAAGCGGGCAGTTCTTTGTCTTGCTGCGCTTTGGCAATAGCGTCTTTAATTAATTGGAAGATTTCACTTCTAATCATTTCAGATGGAATTAAGAAGTTAGAATTAAGGGTGCCTTAGCATAGATCTTCCCTTGATTCTTAATTCCATGTTCTTAATTCCATTCTATCCACAACTTATTATACATTTCTCCTCAAAATTGGCAAAATATAGTCTTGTTACAGTCGACAAAAGATCTTAAAATTACAAAGCTATGACCAAGAAAGAAATCAAAAAATTGAGTGACGGACCACTAACTCTCCGAGGATTGATTATCTACAATGAGAAGGTGTTTTTGCCAATGTTGGAGAAGAAATTTGATAAAAAATTTGTCAGCAAAAAAGAATTTAACAAATTCAAGAAGGAAATGCTGGAGTTTAAGAAAGAGATGAGAGAATTTAAAGGTGATATGCTTGAATTTAAAGCCAAAATGGAAGATTTTGCCGTAGAAATGATTAAATTTAAAGAAAAAACCGAAAAAACTCAAGATATTCTCCTGACTAATATGGATAAAGTTTTAAAGAAATTAGATATTTTACTTGGCGACAAAAAAGTCCAGGATTTTCAGGATGGTAAAAGAAAGAAAATGTGCAAACTAATGGTCGGAGCGGCTGCTAAACATAGGGTGATTACGCCAGGACAGGTGGGACAGATAAATAGGTGGGAGGTTTTGTAAGAATTCTCCCAAATTATCCTATTTTCTCCGACGTTTTATCTCCTCTAATATTTCGTCGAGGCTAACTCCCCTCTCCACCAACCCCACCAATAAGTGATATATTAAATCAACACTCTCTTCGACAACTCTCTGTTTTGATTCTTTGGTGATCGCCTGGCATACTTCCCCCGCTTCCTCCATTATTTTCTCGCAGATTTTTTTACTCCCAGCCTGAAAAAGCTCAGTCGTATACGACCCAGCCGGCATTTTTTTCTTTCTGGTCGCAATCACCTGGGCCAGCTCAGCTATTACGCCAATTTCTGGCTTTTTCTCCCCTGCCTCTAGCTGCTCAACATCAAAGCAAGAGGTAGCATTAGTATGACACGTTGGCCCAGCTGGTTGCGCCGAAATAAGCAAAACATCGCCATCGCAATCGCAGCGAGCTCGTTTAAAATAAAGATAATTTTTACTCTCCTCGCCCTTCATCCATAAACGCTGCTTGCTGCGACTATAAAACCAGACTTTGCCGGTACTAAAAGTCTTCTCCAGCGATTCCTGATTCAGATAGCCTAACATCAAAACCCGGCTAGTGTTAACATCTTGAATAATCCCTGGCACTAACCCGCCACCCTTTTCCCAATCAATTTTGGCAATAAATTTCGTCTGGTTCTGATTCATATTATTTTATTTAATTACGCGTGATTTTTCCCCACTCATATCAATTTTTAACAAGGTTTGTACCTCGTGGCCGGTTTCTTTTTTAATCCGCTCGCAGCCTTGATAATCAACTTTCTCCGCGATACAAATAATACCGATAATCTCCGCTCCCACTTTCTCAATCGTCTTAATCAAAGCAATCAAGGTGCCTCCGGAGCTGACCAGATCGTCAACAATAGTCACCCTGTCGCCCTTCTCAATGCCATTGAGATACAGATCACCCTTAGTGTATTCCATCTTGAAAGATTCCTTAACCTGACCGGCTATCCTGCTCGGCTGCCAGCGCGCCATGCCAAAAGGTAATCCAGTGAGTAAACTAACACCCGCTAATAAAATAGCGCCTTTGTCTTCTTCGGTGACTAGCTTGGTCGTCTGCTGCTGATCAATTTTCTTTACCAACTCCTCACATGCCTCCCGTAACAACTCAGCCTCTGTACAAGGAATTTGTTCAGTAAGCGGGTTGATGATAAACTGGCGACCGTCAATTTCTACTAACGGCTTGTTATCGAGAGAGTCGATGATTTTTTGCATTTCCCTAAAATTATTTAATTTGTAAACGCACGGGAATACCATTTCTCGCTAAATATTTTTTTAACTCTGGCACTTCGATTTCTCGGTAGTGAAAAATCGAAGCGGCTAGAGCGGCGTCTGCCTTGCCCTCCTGGAAAGCTTGTAAAAAATGTTCCATTTTGCCGGCTCCACTGGAGGCAATCACTGGAATACTGACACTATCGGAGATCGCCCGCAGTAACTCCAAATCATATCCCGCCCTGGTGCCATCTTGATCCATCGAGTTAACCATCAGCTCACCTGCTCCACGCTTGGCCATATCTTGACTAAATCCAATAGCATCCACGCCCGTCGCTTCTCGGCCACCCTTGATATACAACTCCCAGCCACTACCGTCCTGGCGCTTAGGCGAGATTGACACCACAATGCACTGCGAGCCAAATTTTTCCGCCGCCTGATTGATTAGATCAGGATTCAGAACAGCGGCTGTTTCAATACCCACCTTGTCTGCCCCAGAATTTAACAAATTTTTAACGTCCTCAACTGTCTTAACCCCACCGGCTACGGCAAAGGGGATGTTTATCTCCTGGGCCACTTTTTTCACTAAATTATAGGTTGTCTCCCGATTCTCCACTGATGCCTTAATATCAAGGAATACCAACTCATCAACCCCCATATCGCTGTACTCCTTGGCTACCGCGATTGGATCGCCAGCATCGCGAAAATTGGTGTATTTTTCCCCCTTGACAATCCTCCCCTCAGCCACATCCATACAAGCAATGATTCTCTTAGTTAACATCTTATTGCTTTAAATAATTTATAACTTCTCTGTAGTCTAAGTCGCCCCCAAAAATATCCAAACTACTGCCAACCGTAAAATTTACTTTATCTTGCCCAACTTGGCGAATTTGCTCGACGTCAGTTAAGCTACGCACACCACCGGCATAAGTTACGGGAATATCAGTAAATTCACTCAAGGTCGCTAGCAAGTCTTCCTCGATCCCCTGTCTCTTGCCTTCGCTATCAACTCCATGCACTAAAAATTCTGCACAATACCGGGAGAGCGCTTTAAGATTTTCAACCGTTACTGCATAATCAGTAAAGGTCTGCCAGCGATCAATCACAACTACATATTCATCACCCCGATAGCGACAACTAAGATCCAATACCAATCGATCTTTGCCAATAGCCTTTTTCAAGCCCGTCAGTCTGCTTTCACTCAACCTTCCATCTACAAAAATAAAAGAACTTACAATTACCTGACTAGCTCCGGCTCGAATAAATTCGGGAGCGCTTTGATCAGTTATCCCACCACCAATTTGTAAACCATCCGGATAAGCTTTTAGCGCTTTGATCGCCTCCTGCTTTGTCTGCTGGCTGTCATCAAGCATTATGACGTGACCGCCGGCTAAGCCGTCTTCTTTATATAAACTGGCAAAATATTCCGCCGATTTTTCCGCTACAAAATTTTCCTCGGCTTCGCTCTTACTGCTATTTAAGCTTGAGCCGATAATTTGCTTTACCTTTCCTTGGTGGATGTCAATGCAAGGTCTAAATTCCATAAGTTTACATTCCAATAAAATTTTTAAATAATTTCTCCCCTACTTCGCCTGATTTTTCGGGATGAAATTGTACACCATAGTAATTATCTTTTTTAACAACCGAGGCAAAATTTAGACCGTATTTAGTTTCCCCTAGAATAGCTGCCGATTCCGGGTCGGCATAATAAGAATTCACAAAATAGAAATAACTATTATCTGGCACGTCTTTGAAAAGAGGATCATCTTTTTTTTGCTTAACATTGTTCCAACCGATAAGAGGAACATTTAATTTATTACCCTCGGTGTCTTGGTTGGGAAATCTTTTTACTTTCCCGGGAATAACCCCCAAACACTTAGTATCGTCCTCCTCAGAAAATGGTAGCAAAAGCTGCATGCCCAGACAGATGCCCAAAAAGGGAGCTTCTATTTTTTTAATAACCTCGTCAAGCTTTTGCTTATTGAGATCTTCCATGGCTGGCTTGGCTCGACCCTGCCCGGGAAAAATAACTTTGTCCGCCTGGAGAATTTCCGACGCGTCACTGGTGACATTGCCCTTTAAACCTAGTCTGGCGATAGCATTCAAGACTGACCTAACATTGCCTCCACTATATTTAATGATGGCGATCATGAAGTTTACTTAATTGCTGAAGTTGTTGATAAATCGCTGTCTATGACTTCTAGTATATTCCGTTGCTCATCCGTCATCATTGCTAAGCCAACTTTGGTTAAATCCTCCACGTCCGACTGACTGGGCGCCACCACCACCAAAGCAATATTATCATCTAACTTACCCAACCTAGTTTGTAAGCCCCGCTGCAGCAGTGCTCCCACAAATATCATATCATAATCTGGATACCACTTTTTACCTTTACCGCTCGGCACCCAAAGCAGGCCATCAAGATTACCCTGATAGAGCTGCCAACCCGCCCAAACAGCTGCCGGATATGATGTCTGCTCGTACTGATTCGTTTTGTAACCGGTCTGTTTGGTAAATAGTTCGCCAAATTTTTCCGCGGCACCACTTTTGTAATCATAAACGTCGATGGCCGGCGCTTGGCCGGCAGTAATTTTGTCGGCGAAGCTAAGACGCTCACCTTGCTCAGTCCCACTCATATACACCTCGCCCGTTGAAACCATATTCCAGGAGATAATTAACTTGCCTTCGCGATCACAAGCTCCCACCATCACCCCCCAAGTCTCTTTGCCTTTACGATATGCGCTCGTACCATCAAGCGGGTCAATTATCAGCTGCCATTTTGGATCGGCGGGAATATCCTCGCCCTCTAATTCTTCTTCCGCCTTTACGATATAGGTGCCGGCCAAGTCTGACTGAGCAAAATATTCAACCAGCAAAGCTTGAATGTCTTTGTCCGCCTTAGTCACCCAGCCCCATTCGTCATCGCCCTTGGCTTGTTGCTCTAAGCTCTGATCATTCTGCAATTTCTGCTGCACATCAACAGCCAGCGCTAAAATTTTATCAGCGGGAATGGCCTGAAAAACTGTTAGTAGACGCTGTTTTAGTTCATTTTCTATGCTCATGCTAATAAGTTAATTATTTATAGGACTTACACGTTTGGATACAGTTCGAGGCGGAAGTGAGGAGCAAAATGAGACGTACTTAGGCATACGTCGAATGAGCACCGGAACTTCCAACGAAGAAATGTGCCAAACGCGTAAGTCCTAATTTAAGCTAAAGTCGCTTTCACTCCGGCTGGCACTCCCTTGCGATAAGGGTTAGCAATATAGGCCTCTTTCAAAGCTCCACCCAAAGCTTGGAAAGTCTCTATCCAGGCTTGTTCAGGATCGCTGTAATCTTTGACATGGATCATTAAGCTAGCACTTAGTCCACCAGCTAAACCATCAATAAAGTCGTCGAGATCTTCGGAATAAGCTCCCAATACATCCTGGCCAACCAAGAATTCTTTTTTTAACTTAGCAAAATCACCATCGCCAGAGATAAAGCGCCAGAATTTTCGCCCTTCGACACTTACAGCTGCTGTGACTGATTTTTCACCTAGATCATCTGGCGTCTGACAATTGCTACCAGCTCCGTTCATGCCATAGTCAGCCATGCGTTTCTGCAGTATTTCTAATAGAGTTCGACCAGTTACCAAGCCAATATCCTCTAACACAACATGGCTAGAGCTAAGAGCTTTAGCCTTAAAATCCACTTGCATTGTCACGCCCATTTCTTGAGCTAGCATTTCAAGCAACTTAGGAACATTAGTCGTTTGTTTTTCGATAGATTCGGCTACATCTATACTACAAGTTTGTGGCTTTTCGCCAGTAAAATCAACACCAACTGTCACACCAGTTTCAGCTGTTCCCCGTCGAACCTCAGCGTAATTGACACCACGCGCCAAAATGCTTATCTCACTTTCAGAACAATTTTCTTCTACTTCTCGACTAGTTGCTATTTTTTGCCGAGTCTTATCTACTAACTCATTTGGTGTGTAAATTTTACTCAAGGCAATTCCAACTGAACGATAGATACCTTCCCAGGTGTGATGCGGGTCTTCTAAATTACCAATATTGATGACAATTTTTGCTTCCACTCCCTCACTAAGTCCTTCGAGTATATCAGTTAGTGGCTGACCACTAGTAACTTGCTCACAGCGGGAGCTTAAAAACCAATCTTTATCTACTCCAGAAGCAGATGAAATTTCCAAGCTCGATTCACCTAATTGCACTGATACCTCAGCACTGCCATCATCAATCATGCCCATAGCAGCTGCCTCTTGTTGTTTGGGTTCAAACTCTTTTATCTTTTCACCTAAAGCTCTACCCAAAGCTCGCCAATCTTCATTATCCCACTCCAATTCAATCTTGCATCCCAGTCGCCAAGCAATGTGTTCAACCATATGACTGACAAAATCATTAGGCGTTTTGATCTTTTTATCGGTGACATCGCCAAATTCGAGGTTTATCATTTTTCTAATAAATTATTTTTTCTTGAAAACAAATATTCCTGAGGGACGAATTTCTCCCGGCATTGGGTCAGCTTGTCTACCTGAATCAAATTGAACATAAGAGGTAACAGAAAATCTTTCTAAATCAAAACCAAAATCCCCACACACCTCCTTTAGTTTTAAAACATCACTCCATGGATTACCGGTATTACCAATGCTCTGCCCTTTAGTAGATGCTATCTCTTCTTCGCCTTCCGTCACTAGCTTTGAGTCAGCCCCTTGTTGATGGATAGGGATCAAAATTGTGATCATCAACCTTCCTCCCTCCGGCAAATTCCTAGATAACTCCCGCAAAGCGGTAACCGGTGCCTCTGTCACATCCAAAAAATAATCAGCGACAGCAATATCAGGCTTAGCAAACTTTTCTGGAATCTTTCCAACTAGAGTATCAGGCTGGCTAATGTTACCCGCCGTCCCTTGTAAGCCCCGCTCTTTGACCCATTCAATCATTTCAGATGATAAATCCACCCCAAATACATTTTCAAGATTAGAAAAAGAATATCTGGCGATATCACCTGTTCCCATCCCGGCAATCAATACTCTCTTTCCATCCAATTCTTCGCTAGTAAACCCAAGAAGCGCTGCCGTCTTCTCCGGAACCATACCCCATTGAAAAGATCCGTATCCGGGAGTACTTTTATCGCGCATTGCTTTATAGTCATATATCAGTCGTCCCTCGTCATCAACTGGCAAGCCCTTATCTTTCACCTCCTTGACTTTGGTTTGTGTAGAGTCGGGATCATTGCCTCTGGCATCGGCGGCGGCAAAATACAATACTCGCAAGTCACGCGCTATCTTCAGAACATTACTTTTTTCGTCTTCACTGACGAATAAAGAAACATACGAGGCATCAAAAAGTTTACTCAATTTATCTTGAACAGTGCTGTCTTTCATGACTTTAACCCACCACAAATTACCCAGCCTTTCCTTTAATTCGCCGGCTGTAGGAAATACTCGCTCACGACCTTGATGAATGTTTAGTTGGGTTTCACTATAATTAGGATTACCTAAAAGAAGATTTATTTCTTTGATCTTTCTTCCTTCCTCTTCTCTGGCCAGATCACCAGACAATTCTGGATCAATAATATTTTCTGGCATTTTTTTATTTTAATCTAATCAATACCGACTTCTTATGCGCATCCAAGGTCTCAATATCGCTGACTGTCGAAATAATCGGTTCGAGATTTTCTAGTCCTTCCTTAGTCAAATACTGTACTTCGGACTTTTTCAGGAAGGTATCCACTCCAATCGGTGAAACAGTCTTGGGCGCCACGCCCGTCGGTAAACAATGATTGGTACCACTAGCATAATCACCCACTGCTACTGGCGCGTAGGATCCGAGAAAAATCGAACCGGCGTTTCTGATTTTTTCGTTTACTGCCCAAGGGTCTTTGGTAATTATTTCTAAATGTTCTGCGCTATATTCGTTGGCAAAATCAATAATTTCAGTCATCGAATCAAATAGCAAAATAGCGCTGTAACGATCCAGAGCTTCGACGGCTACTTCTTTTCTGCTCAGCTGAGGTAGTTGCTTTTTTATTTCCACTAGAGTCTGCTCGGCTAATTCTTTCTCGGTAGTAGCCAACACCCCGCAAGCATTTTGATCATGTTCGCAGCGAGCCAAAATATCGGCTGCACAATCCTGCGCTCGAGCAGTCTTATCAGCAATTATTAGAGCTTCGGATGGTCCAGAGAGCATATCAATCGCCGTTCCTCGTAGAGAGACTTCCACCTTAGCAGCTTGAGTATAAACACTGCCCGGCCCAACAATTTTTAGTACCGGTTTAATTGTCTCGGTACCCAAGCTCATCGCCGCAATACCGGCTATTCCGCCCACCCGGTAAATCTCATCCACACCAGCAATATCGGCTGCGATCAGCATTTCGTAGTGTGGTCCAGTCGGTGGAAAACAAGCCACCACCCGGGATACGCGCGCTGCCTTGGCTGCCACCGTCAAAATCTGCATTACGGTTGGCAACGGCACTTGCCCCGCCGGCACGGTCAGACCAACGCTATCGATCGACGTGTATTTCCAACCAGTGGTCACGCCTGGCACATTTTCGGCCGTCTCTTGCCACTCGGCCGGCACCTGACGCTGGTGAAATTCTCGGGAAATCTCGATCTGCTTTTTAATAATAGCAACGACTTTTTTATCAACTATTTCGTAGGCTTCTTTGATATCAGCGGCAGTGACTTTTAGTTGCTGGACGGTAAACTTAGGATCATCAAATTTTCTAATGTATTCGACTAGAGCTTGGTCGCCTTCTTTTCCGACTCGGGCAATCCATTCCCGTGCTACCTGTCGAGCCTTGTCCATTGCCAGCTGCGAACGTTTCATTATTCGTTCTTTGTCAGCTGACTCCGCTTTTTTCCAATCATAAATTTTGATCATAGATGTAATTTACTATATTTTTTTATCCCATTGCTCTATCCGATCAAAGGCCTCGTTAATATCTTCTTCTGTCCCTCCAAAAGACATTCGAATACATCCTTCTCCTTGGCTACCAAAGACTCCTCCCGGAATAGTTATCACGCCAGTTTCTGCTAACAATGTGCGGGCAAATTTATCTGAATCCCAAGCAATCTTTCTTAAGTAGCGGGCTAGGATATAATAAGCGCCGGCCGGCTTAATATAAGAGAATAAATCCGGCAACTGATCTAAACGCTGACAAATAAGATTGCGCCTAACAGTCAAAACTTCTTTAATCTTAACATCATTCACCTGTGGTTTACCAGTCAGAGCAATTATAGCAGCCTGTTGAGAAATTGTCGGGGCACAGATCACCACTGCATCCTGCACTTTCAGAACTTGTTCGATAATATAGGCTGGACCGTAAACATAGCCTACTCGCCAGCCAGTCATGGCAAATTCTTTGGAGAAACTACGACAAACTACCAATCGATCTTTCAGCTCTGGAAAAACTAGTAAGCTAGTAAACTCGGCTTCATCGTAAGTCAGAAAAGAATACGTCTCGTCGGTAATTACTATCAGATCATTTTGTACCGCCACTTCAGCAATCACCGCTAATTCAGCCCGCGAAAACACCGTGCCCGTCGGGTTACTCGGACTACAAACAATGATTGCTTTTGTCTTGGCTGTCACGGCTGATCGCAACGCTTTCTCATCCAGCGACCAATCATCTGCTCGCAAAGGCACTGGCACCACCTGACCTTCCGCCAGAGCGATTTGTTCCTGATAAGAAGCGTAACTAGGATCAAAAACTATCACCTCATCGCCCTTTTCAACCAAAGCCATGATAGTAGCGGCCAAGCCTTCCATCGCCCCCACGGTCACAATAATTTCCTCGTCCGCAGCCACCGGGCGACCGGCATCCCGACTAACCCGCCTAGCTATTTCCTGCTTAAGCTCCGGTAGCCCTGGCTGAAGCGAATATTTGCCGATATTATCATCAGATTTTAACAACTCAATCACGCCCTCCCGAATATAGGCTGGCGTAGGTATTGCTGGTATCCCCTGTCCGAGCGAGACAGTATCGTTGTATTGCTGCGCTAAAATAGGCATCTGGCGGATAGCTGACACCTCGATATTTTTAACCCGTTGAGCAATTTTTTGCTGTTTGATAGCCATATTTTTAAATAATCATTTTTTCAATTGGCGAAACTAAGATTCCCGTCGCCCCTGCTTTTTTTAAATTCTCGATTACTTCCCAGAATATTTCTTCCTCTACTACAGAATGTACCGCTACCATGTCGCTTTTGGCCAAGGGAACGATAGTTGGGCTATCAACTCCTGGAATCATGGCGATAATCTTATCGACCGCCTGGCGGGGAGCATTTAACATCACATATTTTGTCTTTCGCGCTTGCACTAGACTTTCTATCCTCATCGCAAAGCGTTCGATTATTTCTGATTTCCACTTTATTTCTAGTGATTTTGGATCAGCAATCAAAAACGCTTGCGAATCAAATAATTTTACCACTGGAGCCAAATTATTTTCCTTCATTGTCTCGCCAGTCGAAATAATATCACAAACGCAATCAGCTACTGATAAAGAAGGAGCCACCTCAACTGAACCCGATAATTCAATTATATCGGCTTTAAGGTTATTTCTCTTAAGATATTTTTTTAGGCAATTGCGATAAGTTGTTGCAATCTTCAATCCATTCAAATCCTTCGGGTTATTTATCGCTGAACCTTTGGGACAGGCGATACTCAGCGCACAAAAACCAAAATTTAATGGCACGATTTTTTTAACTTTAACTTGCTGCTCCAATATCACATCCTCCCCAACAATGCCAAGATCCACAATGCCGTCCGCGACATATTCCGGAATATCATCATCTCTAATATAGAGAATATCAAGCGGGAAATTCCGGCAACCGGCATATAGTTTTCTCTTGTAAGAATCAAAATCTAATCCAGCTTGTTCTAACAGCTCAATACATTTCTCAGACAATCGTCCCTTTTGCTGAATGGCAATTTTAACATTTTTTTGACCGTTGATTTTCATAATGTTGTTTATATAGGACTTAATAAAAATCCTCCCAACCAGGAGGAGGCTATTTTGATAGTTTCTCAATCACCATCAACTCACCCTCTTCCCGGAAGAAGTAGAATGGTGTTGGTGAACAACTTTTTTGTTCGCTGTTCGCTTAAGCATCAATTTATATCCTCCTTGTCCTTTTTGTAACCAGCGCGAAATTCGCGCTACCGTAGTAGAGCTCAAACCTGTTTCTTTGGTAATTTCCGTATAGGGAATCTTGGCCGCCAACATCTGCACTGCCCGCCAACGGTTGCCAAATTCCCGCAATTCTGCCTCGGTTAACAAATCGCGAAAAAACTTCTTCGCTTCCGCTTTATTCTTAAGCTGCAAGATAACAGCTAGCAAATCTTCAGTTTTCTGGTTATCCCATTTTGCCATAATCACAGTTTAAAAGCACTTTACTTCGCTAAAGTATAACACACCCGTCATACTTGTCAAGACAATTCGGCCAAACAACTAATTGACCGCAAATACGTGCATTAGCGGTCGACTGTCTTCCCCGTCACCCAAGTACTCGGCAACATATAAAACCTCATTAACACTGTCAAAAGCAGCTGCTCCCATATGATATTTTTGCTGACGGCCACTGACGTGATATAGATATGGGTCAATATTCAGAGTAGCGTAGGGTTGTGGTTCGTAGGGCTGTTTGCTACCAGCCGCTACCGCCGCCAAATCAGCCGGGTTATAAAATAGTATTTGTCCGGTAAAACTAGCGCTCCACCAGCCCCGATCACCAGCGCACTCCATACATGGACCATCGGCATCACCATACCAATATTCATCCCCGCCCCCTTTGGTGCCAATAAAGATCACCGCCGATTTGCTGCCTTTAGTCAACCAAGCCGCCCCCGACCATTCATCGGAATGATGATAGTTGTTAAGTGTGCGTGCTGTATCATCATCTAAAGCATCTCGATCGTAAGAGCTGTCATATTCTAATAAGGTGGTTGCTGCCAGCCGAGTGCCGTCAGCTGGTGGATTGCCATCATTCCAGGGACCATAGGCGTAAAGAGAAGGCCCTTGCCCCGACCAACCACCATCACGGTATCTGCCCGTAGCCAAGAGTTGGCCAGGAGTATGGCCACTGGCCCACGCTCCCGGGATAGCGAACAAATAATCACTGGTACTATACGGTGACTGATCATCGATGTACCAACCACCTCGCTGTTGTGGATTAGACAAATTTAAATCAAACCAGCCGTGGGTAGTGTCCGCCTCTTCTTGAAAATGCTGTCCCCAACCGAAGTGAATCTTGGCGGCATCCTGACTGCCCTGCTGCGAGAGGTAGGCCAATCCCACCCGACCCAGCTCCACCTCGCTACCCATAAAGCCGGTTCGGATATCCTGAAATTCCTGCAAAGTAGTGGCTGTATTAAGCTCGCCGGGATTTTTAGCGGCCGAAATAATTGGTCGCGGGATACTAATTTCGGAAACATACTGGGTTTGCTCATGACCAGTGCCATAAAGCGAACCTAAATAGCCATCACTCGGACCACTCGGATCGCCAGCTGAATAATGAGTCAGGGCGCTGCCACCCCAACTCCAAGTGCGGGGACCCTCTTCTCCATCAGAGCCTACTGGCAGACGAAAAGCTCCCCGGTAAACTAAGTCAGAGGTGCTAATCAAATCGCTGGTATCGGTATCAGTATCAATAGTGCCAATCGGTATTTGCACCAAATCTTGATTGCTAATACCTAGTCCCAGATTTCTCATCAGTTGGAAAGCATCAGCCGGTCGCCCTAGATAATATCTGCTGTCATTGACGGGTGAAACATACCAAGCTTCGCCATTGAGCTCCGTCTGGATGAGAATCCGACCCTCAACATATCTAAGAATGTTCCGATCCGTTGTCCAGTTATTGTTGTTGTACGTAGCAATCCGCGCTAAATTGGCATCAGTAATACCTAATCCGAGAGCCCGCATAATATCCCAAG
The DNA here is from genome assembly GCA_018818965.1 of Patescibacteria group bacterium. Classification (GTDB taxonomy): domain Bacteria; phylum Patescibacteriota; class JABMPQ01; order JABMPQ01; family JABMPQ01; genus JABMPQ01. Next base: position 24,545 of record JAHJQX010000005.1, read on the forward strand.
CATCTTGCGGTCTGCCCAAGTAATAGCGCTTTTGGTCGGTGGGATTGACGTACCAAGCCTCACCCTGCTCCTCCACTTGGAGTAAAATCCGACCAGACAATCTCTCGGTGGTGGCAGTGGCAGAGACATCAGACCCTGAGAAAATTGTAGCTAGAACGACAAAACAGAGAACTAACAATATGTTTACCGCTATTTTTTTCATTTTTTTATCTAACCTAATATTAAAATCATACCATATCACGCCCGACGTGATTATAGACAATTAGTTGCTGCCAATGCTACAATACCTTTATGCCCAAACTAGCCCACAACAAACGCGCCCGCTTTGACTACGAAATACTAGAAACCTACGAGGCAGGTATTGTGTTAACCGGTGCCGAGGTAAAATCTATCCGCCAAAGCAATGTCAGCCTCAAAGGCGCCTACGCGACAATAAATAACACCGGCCCCGAACATAGTCCCGAGGTCTGGCTTATTAATGCTCATATTTCCGCCTATAAGCCGGCTGGACCGCAACCCAACTACGACCCCACCCGCTCACGTAAGCTACTACTGCAAAAAAAAGAGATCCGACGCCTGATCGGCAAGCAAAAAGAACAGGGCTTGACTTTACTTCCCCTTTCTTTCTATACTAAGAAGTCTAAAATTAAGGTAGGCTTAGGACTAGGCAAGGGCAAGAAGAAATTTGACAAGCGCGAGGATATTAAGAAGAGAGATGATAAGCGACGGATGCAGAGAGCGCTTAAAGAATAAAGGGGATGCCAGGCTTCGATAGATCGTTCACAAACTGAAAATGCAAACTGAGGTGGGTGTCACTCATAAAATACGCCCAAACGATAAGTGCAAACTTATTGACAAAGGTCAAAGATCAAGCTAAGGCATTTGCCGGTAGCCTGACTCTTTCACCTGTCGCGGTTGCCTAAATTCAACCGCTATCCAGCCTCGCCCGCTTAGGGGTGGGAATCTGGGTATTATATTTCTAAGCTAGCTAATCGGTACCGCTGGGGCCAATTAGCGAAATTTAACCAGCTTTAGCTGTTGTAAGTTTTTGCTTGTTTTCTACTTGCACAGCCAAGAAACCAAACAGGCTAAGTTTGTAGATATTTTTAGTTTGTCTTTCTAGACGCGGGTTCGATTCCCGCCATCTCCACCAAAATACAGAAAATCGTCGCGCCAGGCGGTTTTTTTTATTTCCAATATTATTCACTTTTGCCCCCTAATCCCCCTTGACCAGCCTCTCAAATTACACTAAACTAGCTTTTGTAAGCTAAATAACACCAAACCAATCTACCGGCAAAATATTCACAATTTTAAGAAAAACAAACGCACACGGATTAACCAATGGATCCGCGTTCCGCAAGTGAGAGTGATCAGGGAAGATGGCGAGCAGTTGGGTGTTTTACCAACCAATCAGGCTTTAGCCAAAGCTGAAGAAGCTGGATTGGATCTAGTTGAGATATCCCCTAACGCTAAACCGCCAGTTTGTAAGATCATGGATCACGGTAAATTCAAGTACCAGAAGGAAAAGAAAGAACAGAAACAGAAGAAAAAACAAAAAAAAGTAGAGGTTAAAGGAGTGCGGATCTCACTGCGTATCAGTAAAAACGATCTAGAATTCAAAGCCAAACAAGCTGATAAATTTTTTAAGGAAGGAAATAAGGTAAGGGTTGAACTAATTATGCGGGGTCGAGAAAATGCCCACCGTGATCTAGCTAAAGAAAAGCTTAAAGAATTTATAAAGATTATGGAATATAAATCAATCGTCGAACAGGAGCCAAAGAAAGAACGACTAGGACTGGCGATGATAATCGCTGAGGATAAAAGTGAAGCAAAAGTAGAAGATGAGAAACAAGAATAATTATATATTATGCCAAAGATCAAAACTCATAAAGCAACGGCTAAGAGGATAAGAGCCACTGGTTCAAAAAAGAACAAACAGCTTAAACAGCGAGCTTCTACGCAAGGTCATTTTAATGCCCGCGATCGTGGTAAAGATACTCGAGCTAAACGTAAAGATAAAAATATTAATAGTACCAATCAAAAAAGCGTGCGGAGAGCTTTGCCCTATTTATAAATCAATTCACTATTTAAGACAATGCCCAGAATTAAACGTGGTGTCGCTGCTTCTAAAAGGCGGAAAAGAACTATCAAACGCACCAAGGGATATCTTTTAGGACGTAGCAAAAAATACAAACAAGCCAAGGAAGCTTTTTTGAAAGCTGGTCAATATTCTTACCGGGATCGTAAAGCCAAGAAGCGGGATTTTCGTCGCCTCTGGATTATTCGTCTTAACGCAGCCGTGCGCGAACATGATTTATCATACAGTAAGTTTATTGCTGGCCTGAAAAAGGTTAAAATTGAAGTCGACCGTAAAATTCTCTCTGACATTGCTGTTGCCAACCCTAAGACTTTCGCTAAAATTATCGCCCAAGTAAAAAAATAATAATGAAAGTAAGACAAATATTCGAACTGGGCTTGAAAATGGGAATCGAGGCTGACCCCCGGGGTGTTAAGAATGTCGAGGAATACTTGGTGCAAGTAAAAAAAGAATACTCTGAACTCAAACCGAAAGATAAGAAATATTTCGACAAGAGCACCCTCACTAATCCCTATAACGATAGCGCAATTCATGTTGACGACGGTAAGACTCAAGTTAAACGAGTAATGGTGGGGATCGATATTGCTGAAGGAGAGATCATTTTAGCCAGTCAACTTAATGAACGGAAAAAGAAAATTGATCTAGTAATTGCTCATCATCCTTCCGGTAAAAGCTTGGCTGACTTGCACAGTACGATGGATATGTTGACTGACGTTTACGAGGGAATTGGCATGCCGGTTCACATTGCCGAGAAAGTCAATGAGGAACGAATGAAAGAAGTAGGTCGCGGTGTCCATCCGATTAATCACTACAAGATCACCGACATGGCCAAGTTACTGCAGATTAACCTAATCAACACACACACTTTTACTGATAATGTGGTACAGAAGTTCCTCGCTGGATATCTTGCCAAAAAGAAACCAAAAACAATCAGCCAACTAGTCGACTGCCTCCTAGAAATCCCCGAATATCAAGAGGCGAAAAAACGTGGCGCCGGACCTAATATCTTTGCTGGCGATCCCAAGAGGCGGGTTGGTAAGTACTTTGTTGATATGACCGGCGGCACTAGCCCCTCGGAAAAAATCTACAAAGAATTTTCGACTTACGGCATTAGTACAATCGTCGGCATGCACCTCCACGAGAATTGTACTAAAAATGCTAGTAAACAAAATATTAACGTTGTGGTGGCCGGTCACATTGCTTCCGACTCACTGGGAATGAATTTATTCTTGGATGAATTGGAGAAAAAAGGAATTGAAATAGTGCCTTGTGGTGGGTTGATTCGAGTGAAGAGGGGTAAATAACAATTTTGTATTAAAAAACCAGCTCAATCGCGCTGGTTTTTTAATACAGATTATTTAGACACTATTTATTAGGTGAATCTAATTCACCCCGTGCCAGTTCTCTACCACCGCAATCCCCACACCATTTCTCAATGTCTCATCACCAAAGGCAAAGAAGTTGGGCCAGGTGCGCCATTTGCCCGTGGCTTCAAAAGCTAAAACATGGGGGCCATTAGCCCCAATGGGAGAAATGAGAATCTCATCTTTACCGTCTAAATCAATATCACCCGGGACATTCTTGAAGTCTCCTCTAACAGCCATATTATCATAAGCCCACCAGAAGTTCTTGGGGTCTCCGTTCCTGTCAAAGGCTCTAACATGGGAAGTGCCATTGTTGGGGGTAGTGTAGATTCTATCTTCGATGCCGGAAGCAGTTAATCCTTGTTGAATAGGACTATCGTAGGCGGAGAACTCTTTCTTGAGAGTGCCACCGACTGTGTAGATATATACCTTGGGATCAGCGGGACCATGATTAGGGGTAACTAGTAGTTCCGGAGCGTCAGTATCGTATTGGAAAACACCTAAATTACAGCCCACAGCGCCAAAGGGGGCATCAAATTCATTGAGAAGAGTCCAATTATCTACACCCGTAGCATCTTGGAAGACTTTAATATGAGGATTGTAATCTCCTGTTAAACAAGCAGCCGCATCATCTTCAAAGCCATCATTGTCGAAGTCGCCAACGGTCATGGAAAGTCCATCACGAATAGAGCTAGTGGTAGTACTATCGCCTGGTGCTTGGAAGACGAATTGTTGTCCTTTGAGAACGGTAGAGCCATCAGAGCGCAGTCCCATTACTCTGGCCTGGGGACCACCATTGGAAGTAGCAAAGATGAGAAATTGGTCTTTGACCCCATTGTTACTTTGGTCTATGGGAACTATACCGGCTCCACCGGTATAGCTAGAGGGGAAGAGATCACCAATCTCGTCACCGACGACATTACCTTGACGATCATAGGCTTGCAGACGGGTGACTTCGCCGGGGCCGGAGGTGGTGAGAATTTTGGGGTCGAGAGTGGGGCCAACTTGATAATTAACAGAATTAATCCCTTCGGAATTACCAGCTGCATCCCGGGCAAAGAATTTAAGAGTAGTGTCAGAAGATATGGTTATTAACTCTGTATATTTAGAGGAACTGACATTCGGCGTTGAACCATCCAACGTATAATAAATTGTTGGATTAGGGTCAAAATCATCGCTGGCAGTGAGAGCTACTGTTTGTACTCGGTTATTGTAGTCCCCACCTCCAGGACTGGCCTGTGATTGAGGAGCGATCATATCATAATTTCCATAATTTCCTAACCCAACCACCGAAAATAACATGGTTGTGTCTCTTCCCACTACTTTGTCTGCAGCTAGTTTAATATCAGCAGTTCCGAGACTTGTACAATAATCAGCAAAATTTTCGCAGCCTGCATTTCGGTAATCTTTAAGTTCTCTGACGATATCTCTAACACAATCTCTTTCACAATTATAGTCTTCTCTTAAACCTATAATGTAAAGTGTCCCGGTAATGTGCCCATCCGCTTGTTCAGTATCTGACAAAGAAGTTTCACCAGTTTTCATCCGACGGTAGTAACCCGCGTTTAGAAGAGTTCCGTCACTCATGTTAACACCATCATCTTCACTATCGCCAGGCCCCTCCAATAAATAAGGATCACCATCCGGCCAGTCTTGGGCATGATTAACTAATCTTTCGGCATTTTGGATAGCAACAGCTTCATGAAACCAGGAAGGAATATCCTTTAACATGTTGAATAAAAAGAAATGAGTAGTTTCGTGGATGTCTCTTCTCAAGTCAACTGCTTTGTCGGTTTCTTGTTCTCCATATTCTACAAAGCCATCAAATCCCCAACAAAAGTATACCCCCCAGGTCTGAGCTACTCCTCCTTGATGCGCACAGCCATTTTCATTCTCGCATTGTTCAGGAAGGTTCCCTATCCCAAAAGGTACTTGCGGAGCAGAATATTGGAAGTAATCTTCCAACTCATTTACCACTGTAGTTTGGAGATCATTATGATTTTCAAACAGATTCTTTTGAGTAGAAGAACAATCAGAACATTCTTTTGAATATCCTGGGTCGTTGCAGGCACAGTAGGTTTTGGCCTGGCTATTTTCTACCTCTTTACTGCTAGAGAAGGTATTTATCATACTATACATACTGGTTGTTTCGTTGTTAGACTCATTTGATTCGGTGATAAGATTATCAGGATCTACAATGATTTCGTCGAAAAAGCCATTACCACCACCGAAACTAATGTGCCAACCAGTAATATTATATCTCAAGTTCACTGTTTCTACTTCCCCTGGTTCAAGTTTGCTAATTGTTTGTTCATCTCCTTGACCATAATTATCTTCCATAGAAGTTCTTACTACAACGTTGTTAGCAGTAGCTGTCCCTTTATTCCCCACTCTAGCTGTAATTACCAGTTCATCACCGACATCCACATCAATTATATTCGTTGTAAGATCAAGAGGTGTTAAGTCAGGTAAGCCAGCACCATTTGCTGTTTTAAATAAGAAAAATCCTCCTATTGTTATCGGTACGAGGAAGACAACCAAGCCTGGCCACATTAATAGCTTCTTCATAATATTCTTAGCTTACTTATTAATTACATTACTATTATAATAAAATTCTCTTACTGCTATTGGTAAGTTTTTGGGTCTTACTCAAAATCCCCCACCGCCACATAAGTCCCTCCCCGGAAGGAGGTGGTATAGGCGAAGAAGGAGTTGATGGGGGTACTATCTAGTTTGAAGGTTCTCACTTGCGGGCCACCACCATAGTTGGGACCAGTGATGA
>JAHJQX010000006.1 GCA_018818965.1 Patescibacteria group bacterium
AGCTTGATGTTAATACTTTTACTTCCCGTTTTTTGCCAGGCTATACTACTTACCTAGCCATCTTTTATACCCTAGGAGGTTTGTCCTTAGTTTTTTGGGCCAACGCACTTCTTTTATTTCTCTCACTAACTACTTTTTATTTTATTGCTCGGTCTTTGAGTAACGCGCGCGCGGGTTTAGCGACGGTGTTACTGTTAGCCACCTGTTATCTTTTTGTTTGGTTTCCCCGGCGAACAGTTTCGGAGAATTTATTAATGCTGCTAGTTTTTGTCGCAGTTCATTTATTTATAACCGGTTGGCAAAGAAAAAATGTTGTCCGCCTCAGTTGGAGTCTAGCCGTAATTTCGCCAACAGTGTTAGTGCGGGGCGAAGCTATCGGCTATCTTATTTCGTTTGGCTTGGTGATTATTGGCAGCTTGGTTTTTCACCACCGGCAGATAGCGAAGAGACTAAAACTAGTCATTCCGGCTGGCGGGATATTATTAGTAAATTTATTCCTTTTCTGGTCTTATGGTAATCGTTACGGTTCTGATTATATCAAGTACATCTGGGATAATGCCAGTGGTGTCTTGGCCACTGTCCCAATCTGGAGCTATTATTTAGTAGCCGCCACCGTTGCATTATTGGCGGGTGCTAGTTGGTTTTGGTACAGTCAGCATCAGAAAATAATTGAATTAGGACGCCGGTATAAACTCAGAAAAATATTCTGGGGATTGCTACTGGCAGTTTTTGCCATTTGGGAGATATCTAAGCTGTATTGGCTTAGTCAAAATGAGTATGTCAGCTGGGATCGGCTAGTTGCGCAGTATGTTTTTGAAGGTTTTACCTTCTATTACCTTCCTATCTATATTCTAATTGCTTATTTTGGTTTTTATCGGGGGCTTTTCCCCAAAGTGATTTACCCTGCTTTGCTGGCTCTCTTCCCCACGCTAGTATTTTTAATCAGTCCCAGTATTGCCGTTGACCACCCATGGTTCATGCGTCGCTTTTGGGCGGTGTTGGTGCCAATCATAATATTATTGGCGGTCGTAACATTGGCTAAAATCTTTAAAAGTCGATCACAGTTAATGATAGCGGCCGTGATTTTGTTAGTAGTCAATCTTTCTCTTTCCTTGCCGATTATCACTTTTAGGGAAAATCAGGGAATACAAGATGGTTTGCAAGAAATAGCTAATAAGTTTACGGCTACCGATTTAGTGCTACTGGAACCGGGCTGGCAGTGGCAGCAGTGGGGCTATGCTCTTCACTATGTATCTGGCGTAGATGTTTTGCCCAATCTAGACGGGTTTGATCAGAGTAGTTTTGCCGCCTTGGTAAAGCAGTACGAGAAAGTCTATGTTATCTCTTCCCAGCGCGATTTGCCTTTTCCCGGGATTGATAACTCTAATTTAGAATACGTTTCTGACTGGCAGCTTAATTATTCTCGCTTACAGCGCAATAGTTGGTTGGTTTATTATGTTGATCATAACCAAGAAAGTTTGGAATTAGCTAAGATTAGAGAAGGACAAGCAAACATGCCGCCGCGGGAAATAGTTCAATTAAAGGACACTTATTATCTGTATCAAGTCATTGATAAAAACCAGTATAATTTTGCTCAAATCACTTACGACGAATGAAAGTAGCGGTTATTAATGAACTCTATGGTACTAAGCGACAGGGTGGTGAACAGGAAGCAATTCACGAATTAGCTCAGCGTCTGCGAGCCCAGGGCTGGTTGGTAGACCTTTATGCCTATTGTTCGCAGCCAGGGTATAAGCGAATTAAAACCAATGTCCCTCTATTTTTAAGACTAGCACCATTTTTCCGTGACATATTTGTTTTACCTTGGATTGGACGTCGTTTTTTGCCCAAGATAGATGAAAAATATGACGTTATTATCGGCTCAACTGCCAGTTGGTTTAGTTTTGGCCGGTTGCATACCCCGTTCTTATTAATCTACCACGCGGTTCGAACGCAAAAGAGCGAAAAATTATCTCGGCAAAATGAATATCGATTGTTATTCAATCCTCTCACTCGGTGGTTGCTGTATTTGGCGGAAAATAAAGGCCTACAGGAGGTAACCAAGGTCGTAGTAATCAGAGAGACAATGAAAAAATATCTAGTGAGGCGGTTTGCTTTATCAGATAATAAAATAACGGTAATACCAAATGCCGTTGACACCGAAAAATTTCAACCGACTGGTCAAAAACAATCAGATATTGTACTGTTTGTAGGAAGAAGTACTAACAATAAGGGCATCGATATTCTCCTAGAAGCAGCGCCGCAAATTAAAGCCCAGGTTATTGTTGTTACCAGATTAGCTAGTCCAGAAGTTATGGCACAAGGTCGGAAAAAAGGTGTTAAGTTTATTCTAAATACTCCCCATGACCAGATGCCAGCGCTATATCAAGGAGCAAAAGTTTTTGTCTTGCCATCTCTAGACGAGGAACAGCCACTGACAATTATAGAGGCGATGGCTTGTGGGTTACCAGTGGTAACTACTAAAGCTGGTAGTGGTAGTTTGATCAGGGATGGGGCTAACGGCTATATTATTCCTGAGCAAGACCCAAAGGCGCTCGTAACAGCGGTGAACAAATTGTTAGCTCGTGGAGGTTTACAAGATAAAATAAACACCAATAATCAAAAATTGATTACTGCTAACCACACTTGGGATAAAATATTACCAAAATATACAACTGTTTTAAAACAAATAAAGTAATTACATGGAAACAGCTAAAATACCGCTGGCAAAAATTATTAGGAATATAATTATTCTTCTCGGAATATTATTACTAGTATCGCTGCTGGGAATGATCAAATATCCGTGGCAACAATCTTTTCGGGTAGTGTTTAGCTCGTTTTACGTTTTGTTTTTGCCGGGATTTATTTGGAGTTACGTGTTTTTCGATAAGAGAATATCGCGGCGTCGGGACGGGAAAAATAAAAAACCAGAAGATAAAAAAGTAAAGGATAAGCCGTTAGATGCAGTGGAAAGAATTTTAATATCGTTTGCCTTATCAATCGCACTCGGACCGCTGGCGCTGTTTTTCCTAAACAAAGTGGGAGTGAAAATTAACCTGGGGAGTAGTTTTTTTGTGATATTGGGCTTAATGGCGTTGGGTCTAGGAATTATTTTCTACCAACGTAAATTTTATAAACAAGCAAAGTAGATGACTGAAGCTCCGGCGAAAAGTATGGCTAAAAATAGTCTGTGGCTTGTTATCGGCGAGGTTATTAATGGCTTGCTAATGTTTTTTCTTACTATTTGGTTAGCCCGGTATTTAGGTGTAGCTGGCTATGGTAAGTTAACTTTCGCTTTGAGTTTTGTTGCTTTGTTTGCCGTATTAGCTGATTTTGGGTTAAGCCAGTTAGCTACTAGGGAAATTGCCCGTAACCGAAACGAAACTAAGAAATATCTAGATAATATCATTACTGTTAGGATTTTTCTGGGGCTGGCTACGCTGCTATTGATTGTGTTAATCGCCCAATTTTTGCGCAAGGACGATGAAACAATCTTATTAATATATCTGTTAGGTTTGTGGGAATTGTTTCATACCGGCCTAATGTTTTTGCAAGCGGTATTCAGATCACACGAGCGGATGCAATATGAAGCTCTGACTAGGATTACCCATATTATTGTTCTAGGGGTGGCGGTTTTTTATTTTATCAGCCAGGGTTACACAATTGTTTATTTTGGCTTGGCTTATTGCATTGCTGGCACAGTGGCGGTAACTTTGGCATTATTACTTACCTGGCGGTGCTTTAGTCATTTTAGTCTGCAGTTTGACCTGATATTTTGGCGGGGGATGTTGAAGGAAGCTTGGCCCTTCGCCCTTAGTTTGATCTTTATGTCAATTTACTATTCAATGGATTCGGTGATGCTAGGCGTAATGGGTCAAGACCAAGAAGTTGGTTGGTATAATGCCGCCTATAAGCCGATATTATTTATACTAGTATTGGGATCAGTGATTAGTAATTCAGCCTTCCCAATTATTTCTCGCCTTTTTAAAGAATCAGCCAAACGTTTGTATAATTTCTGGCAAAATTATACCCGCCTCTTAACTTTCATTGCCTTTCCTTTGGCAGCCGGCGGTGTTTTTTTATCGCCCCTGATCATCAGACTGCTTTATACAGACGAGTATTTACCGAGCATTTTAGCTTTTCAAATCCTTATTTGCACAGCGGGCGTAATATATGTCAGTGCTTCTTTTGGTACTCCCTTGCAAGCTTGCAATCGGCAACGGATTTATTTAGTGGGGGTAGGCCTCGGGGCTTTACTGAATATCATTTTAAATTTCGTCTTAATCCCCTCTTTCAGTTTATATGGAGCAGCTACGGCTACTTTGTTCACTGAGATATTCGTTTTAATTTTTATGTATCTCAAAGCGAGTCAGATAGCTAAGATCAAGATAGCTAAGTACATTTTAAAGCCGCTGCTGGCGACGATATTAATGTCTGCTGTGTTATATCTGTTCTCGACAGTTATTAGTCAAAATCTTTTTGTCTTGCTGATAGTTGGTCTATTATTCTATTTAGCTGTCATGTTTACCATCAAAGGTTTTTCGATTGACGATTTTAAATTGCTATCAGAAATGCTGGGCAGGAATAAACTTAAAAAATAATTTAAAGCGATGAAGATTAACTACGTTGTTCCCCCCATTCACAAAGATAAATTTACCGGTGGCCTCCTTTGTATATTTGAGTATTTAAATGGTTTGGCAAAGCGTGGGCACGAAGTGACTGTGGTACCGACCGAACTCCAGGGACGGCCTCAGTGGTATGATTTACAGGCTAAAATTATCAGGCCAGGCCTTTTGCCACCCAAAGTGCGTTTGGCCAATAATATTGCTGCTTACGTGGCTCAGTATCGTAATTTAGATAAGAAGAAATTTGTTTATTATAATCACGCGGTGGAAAGTTTGCGGATTGCCGGCTATATTCCCGATTGTGATATTAATATTGCCACCAGCTACGAGACTGCCCTACCAGTCTATTTAAGTGGCCAGGGTCGAAAATTTTACTTCATGCAGCATTTTGAGCAGCTATTTGTTAATGAACGGATGTTTCCTGATATGGAAAAAGTGATTGCTCAAGAGTCATATTTATTGCCGCTTCAGAAGATAGCCAATTCCAGTTGGTTGCAAGCTAAGTTGGAATCAGAATTTGGTGGCCAGGTAGCGATGGTCAATAATGCTATTAATCTTGAAGTGTTTTGTCCGCATCCGATTAAAAAAGACGACCAAAAAATACGGATTCTCAGCTATGGTGGACGCAATGCTGTTTGGAAAGGTTTCAGGGAGGCGGCCGAGGCG
>JAHJQX010000007.1 GCA_018818965.1 Patescibacteria group bacterium
AAAGTATTAACATCAAGCTGGCGGAAAGGGTGATAGGGGTGAGTGATTGGATCGGTAAAAGACAAACTACCACTTTCGGTTAACTTAATGGCGGCGGCCAAATAGCCCATGTCATCTCGTCCGGGCGGTAGGTCGTGGTGAAATAAACCAGCACCAATAGCCACCAAAGTAATTACGACCAAAATTGCCGCCGCCCAACGAGAAATTGTTAGCTTTTCTTGTCTAATAACAAACTTACTAAGCAAATAAAAAATTACCACCATAAAAAACAGTGACAGCAGGGCTATTATCAAACCACGACGCCAATAGCCAAAAATAGCTAGCCCTAAAACTAGGTTAAAAAACAAAACAAAAGTTATGGCTATACGTTGGAATAGTGGTTCGAGGGACATAGAAATTACAAATTACAAGTACCAAATTCCAATTTATAATTAAAAAACTTTTCTAATTTGTATATTGTTATTTGTTTGGAGTTTGCGATTTGTGATTTGGAATTTACATCCATCCTATTTTTTACTTTTTATCCCTACTAACTTGCTAATTTCATCAAAATAACGTTCGGCTATTTTATCCCAACTGAAATTAGTTAGGGTATATTCTCTAGCCCGGCGACTAAGTTCCTGGCGACGTCGATCATCGGCCAACAAATTCTGGCTGGTCTCGGCAAACTCCTCCCCATTTTCCGCTTCTATTAAGATTCCATTCTGATTATTGGCTATCGCTTCCTGGATGCCCTCCAACGCTGCCGCCACTACCACCAAACCACGCGCCGCTGCTTCCAACGCCACCAAGCCAAACCCTTCTCTGTCTCCTTTCACTTTTACATTGGGCATGATAAATAAATCCGCCGTGTGATATAAAATTTCTAGCTGATCGTCCACTATTCCTGTCAATAAAAACACTTTATCTTCTAACTTTTTGTTCTCAACTATCCGCCGTATTTTTTTCTCCTCTGACCCCCGACCAACCACCACATAAACTACATTTTCCAACTGCGACAATACATTCTCAATAAACCAAACCACCCCCTTCCGCGGCACCAACCGACCGACTGTCAGCAAAACTTTTTTATTACCAATATTCGCCCCCAATAATTTGGTTAAGTCGCTGCGACTGTAACTGGCATCTGTTTCCTTGACAACTACCCCGTTAGGAACAACTACGCATTTATCAGCTGACACTCCTCGCTGCAGACATTCTTGTTTAGTGGACTCGCTAACAGCTATTACTTTATCTAGATTTTTTAGAGCACTAGCACAAACTGACTGATAAAGCCATTTATCATAAATAACATCGAGGCCATGGACGGTTACCACCGCCGGCTTGCCTGATATTTTTTTAATTATCCACCCCAGTGGGGCTAATAAACCATCGCCCAAATGCACTAGATCCACTTGCCGCGCCAGGAAAAGACCCATTACCAAAGCGTAAGGTAAAAACCAGATCAAATGCAGCTGTGATTTCCTCAGCGCAATAACTTCCTTTTCAGTCGGAAAATGCCTAATGAGCTCATAGCTGTACTTTTCCATCCCGCCAATTTGCGGGGGATACTTACGTGTGATGAACAAAACCTTCATTAGACTATTGTTTCTCTATTTTTTTCAAACGATAAAGAGTGTCTTCTATTAGCTTCCGATTCCAGTCGATAGCTGAAACCAGCAGAGCCATTACTACCGTGATAAAACCGATTAGCACAATCATCGTGCCCACCACCAAGGATTGAATATGGCCTTCACTCTGGCCAACTACAAAAAAGTAAAAAAATCTAATAAGAGGAATTAGGCCAACTACAAACAAAACTAAGCCAGATACCAATAGCATGCGCAAGAAGTTGTATAAGGTCAACACCCGCAAGATAACTGAAACTGAGCGGGTAACATGAAAAGGGATGTTTCTAATCAAGCGGGAGGGTCGCCGCACTGGTCGAGCCTTTATTGGTACTTCGATAATTTTTAGCTGACGTTCGCGGGCTTGAATTAACGTCTCGTGCGTATAAGTATAAAGGGAAAAGACATTCAGCTTGAGAGCTGCCTCACGGCTGTAAGCCCGAAAGCCGGAAGACACATCCACCCTGGGCAGATTAGCTAGTTTACATACCAGCCAACTGCCAAATAAATTGCCATATTTATTAGAAGCCGGCATGGCTGCTAACTTCTTAACCTCGCGCGAACCAATTACAATATCAGCTTGTTTGTCCAGAATGGGTTTGATTAACTCTGCGAGGCGAGATTGGTCGTAGTGATTATCAGCGTCGGTGTTAACAATGACGTCGGCTTCACGCGCTAAGGCCTCTTCCAAAGCACGGCGAAAAGTATAGGCCAGCCCTTTATTTTCATTATTACTAATAACAAAATCGGCGCCTGCCCCTTTGGCTACCGCTACTGTCTGATCACGAGAGCCGTCATCGATTACCAAAACCTGTACCGCATCGATGCCAGTAAGCTGTCGCGGTATCTCTTTAATTACCGCCGCAATTGTTTTTTCCTCGTTGTAAGCCGGGATGGTAACGATTAATTTCATCGCCGTATAATTGATCTAATTTTATTTCTCTCCTCTGGGGTAAAGAATCTTATAGCCCAGATTCCCAGGACAAAAACTAGTAAAAGCAAAACATTGCCTAGCCAGTCTAACCAAGCTAGACTACTAGTATTTAAGTAATATTTCAAGGCCAAAACTACTAATACTAGCATCATCAATTTAGCTAAACGACCCCATTCATAACGCACTCGATAAAACTGTTGCGTTATTAAATATGTTAGAACAACCACTAGAATAAAGCAAATCAAGGTAGTAACAGCTGCCCCTTGCATACCGTAGAGCGGCACTAAGAAGTAATTTAAAAGTAGGTTGAGGCCAGCCGGGATCCCAATCATCAGCGGGTAATATTTGGATTTCTCTTTAAGGTGGAGACCCGGCACCAAGGCAAAATGGAGCCCATATAAAACATAGGAAAAGGCCACCAACGGGATGATCTGGTAGGCGGTGTGAAATTCTGGGTCAGCGAATAGTTTGATAATCTGGGCACCGAATAGAGATAGTCCTAAAGCAGCCAAGGACCCCAGCAAAGCAAAATAGGTGAGTGTTTTGGCATATATCTCTTTGCAATCCTGGCGTGAAGCTACCGCAAACGATACTTTCGGCCAAGCCAGTTGAAAAGGGTAGACCAGCAAAATATAGACCAAGAAACCAACTTTATACCCCAAGGAATAAAGACCGACCTCGGTAAAATCGGTGAAGTACTTGAGAAAATAACGATCGGATAAATCCATCACCCACATCGCGAGCGATGCAGGAATAACAGCCAAGCCAAAGATTGATAGCTTACGGAGATACTTTCTCGAAAAAGTGAACTTAAGTGACCGTAAGATGGTGGGCAGGAAAATGACGGCTAGGATTGTTTGGGCGATCAAATTGCCTAATAAAATACCCATTACTCCTAGCTGGAGTTTGATGACAAAAAAAGTATTGAGCGCCAGGATAAAAGTGAATTTAACCAGCGAAAGTAGAGTGAATGTTTTTGATCTCTCCTTAGAACGCAAAACAGAAAATGACAAATTGAGGAAAATGACGACTAGATTGGTCGCTAGGATCAAATAAAGCCAACTAACTGAGCTGGCATCTTCTAAAACAAATCCCGTGAAAAATTTTGCGCCCAGGGCTAATAGTAAAGTAACAGCTGAAGCAATCGGGAGAACAAAAATATACATCGTGCCAATTAACCGCCGACGCTCTTCCTTCTCCTGACAATCCCGCTCATGCACTTTAAGTAACGCTGAAGCAAATCCAAGCGAAAGTACAATATTGAGAATCAGCAAAATGGTATTTAAAATTTCTAGTTGGCCATACTCGGCGGGGGAGAGATAACGGGTGTAAACCGGGATCAAAACAAAGCCGATCAAGCTCTGCAGAGCCGAACCAATTAAATAAATAAAAGAGTGTTTAAAAAGGCGCTTTATTTGGTTAAACATAGATAACTTGGTATTCATCTAATTAATAGAATTGTAGCAAGGCAAGCCCAAAAAGAGAACAGATTCCCTATCCCAATCCCTAATCTTTGCTACAATATGGGTATAATTTTTCTAATTTTATGCCTAAACAAAAAATTCTAATTGTTGGGGCTGGTATCACTGGAATTGCTTTAGCTGAGCGCTTTGCCCAAGCCGGCCATAAAATCACGGTGCTGGAAAAGAGGGGAGAGATTGGCGGTAATTGCTATGATTACCAAGATAAAAATGGAATCATTGTCCATAAATACGGTCCGCACATTTTCCATACTGATAACCAGGAAGTTTGGGATTATCTATCGGGATTTACCGATTGGCATCATTACGAGCACTGCGTCTTGGGATCAATCGACCACCAGCTAGTGCCAATTCCTTTCAATCTTAATACTCTACATCAAGCTTTTCCGGCTGAGCAGGCACAGCAACTAGAGAAAATATTATTAGCAGAATTTTCCCCCGGCGAAAAGGTGCCAATTTTAGAGTTACGCCAAACCAAAAATAAAGACTTGCAGTTGATCGCGGATTTTGTCTACCAGAAAATATTTCTCAACTACACAAGAAAGCAGTGGGGGCTGGAACCGGAAGATATTGATCCAGAGGTTACTGGTCGGGTGCCTATTCTAATTTCCCGTGACAATCGCTATTTTCAAGACAAACACCAAGGCATTCCTAGCAAAGGTTACACTTCAATGTTAGAAAAAATGCTTCAGTCGGAAAATATTACTGTCCGTCTTAATACTAGCTATCATAAACTTCCCGATCGCCAAACATTTGACCAAACATTTTATACTGGTTCGATCGATGAATTTTTCAAATACCAGCTAGGCCGACTCAAATACCGCTGTTTTAAATTTGCACTTAAGACTGTCAAACAAAATTCTTATCAACCGGTAGCCACTGTCAACTATCCCAATGATTACGACTATACCCGGATTACCGAATTTAAAAAATTCTTGCCGTCTACCAATAATAAAACAACCGCAATTGGTTTTGAATATCCGGGTGACAAAGGTATAACGGGTTGGCCAATTCTGAACAATGATAACAGCAAAATTTTGCGCAAGTACCAAGCGGAAGCCAAAAAGTTGTCTAATATTACCTTCGTCGGACGTTTAGGAGAATTTAAATATTACGATATGGACGATGCCGTAGCCAATTCGCTAGCCATATTCAAAAAGTTTAATGAGTAGTATGACAGAACCACTAATTAGTATCATTGTCCCCACTTATCAGGGCGAAAAAACAATCAAGCAATGCCTCGATTCTATTTTTGCTCAAACTTTTTCTAGCTTTGAAGTGATCGTGATTGACGATGGTTCCACTGACAACACCGGTAGTATTCTGCAGTCTTACCAACCTAAAATAAAGCTAATCAAGCAAAAAAACAGTGGTAATGCTAATATCGCTCGCAACCGGGGAATACAAAACGCCGCTGGTCAATATTTACTGTTTTGTGACGATGATATTATTACGAAACCGGATTTACTAGCGAAAATGGTTACCGCTCTCAAGAATAACCCTGACAAATCCTACGCTTATAGCTCTTTTTATTTTGGCTGGAAAAAATTTCCGCTGTGGCCTTTTAGTGCAACCAAACTACGCCAGTTGCCCTACATTCACACCTGCTCACTCATCCGCCGTGAACACTTCCCCAGTTTCGACGAAAAAATTAATAAGCTCCAAGATTGGGATCTCTGGCTTACACTGTTAGCCGCCGGTCACACCGGCACCTGGATCCCGGAATTCCTTTTTAAAGTCCAACCTAAAAAAGAGGGGATTAGCTCTTGGCTACCGTCTGTTGTTTACAAGATCCCTTGGAATAAATTTGGCATCAAAATAAAATCGCTGGAGAAATATAAAAAAGCAGAGGAGATCATCAGAAACAAACATAAATTATGACCAAGCCAATTCTTTCAATCATAATAGTTAACTGGAACACTCGCACCCATCTCAAATGGTGTTTACGTTATATCTATACCCGCACCAAGGGGATTAATTTTGAAGTTTTCGTGGTTGATAATGCCTCTCATGATAATAGTGCGGTCATGGTGGAGAAAAACTATCCCAGTGTCAAATTAATCCGCAACCAGACTAACTTAGGTTTCGCCAAGGCTAACAACCAAGCTATTCGTCAAGCTAAAGGTAAATATATTTTGCTCCTCAACTCCGATACTAAAATTACTGAACAAGCTTTAGTAAAGATGGTGAGGTTTATGGAAGAAAATAATAAGGTGGGAATATTGGGTTGCAAGCTTCTAAATCCTGATGGCACCCTCCAGCCTTCCTGTCGCCAATTCCCCTCATTGTTCTCGCAAGTAATTATTTTACTCAAGCTCCATAATATTTTCCCCAATCTCAAGTCTATCCGAAACTACTATTTGCTTGACTGGCCACACGACACTACTAAAAAAGTTGACCAAGTGATGGGAGCTTGTTTTATGGTACGCCAAGAAGTTTTTACTAAAATTGGGCTCCTCGACAAAAAATATTTTATCTGGTTTGAGGAAGTAGACTTTTGTCGCCGGGCAGCCAAGGCTGGCTGGAGCACCTACTTTCTGCCCCAAGCAGAAGTATGCCACGAGAAGGGAGCAAGTTTTAATCAAGTCCTAAGTCCCAAAAAGCAAGCCTGGTTCAATAAAAGCGTTCTTAGATATTTCCGCCAACATGAACCGTTAATCTCCTACCTGGTATTGCTGAATCTTTACCCAACTAGTATGCTGTTAGCAATTATTGCTCAAGCATTACATTCAATAAAACCGTCTAAAAAAAAGAAGTATTTATAAACAAATGACTGCCTTTACCTGGTCCCAACTCTTCAATCCGAAAAAAATTATCCTCCTGGCCGGTAGTTGTCTGGCAGTATACCTGTTTTCTTTCCTGGGATATATATTACCTTTCTTGAACTATATCTTTTTCTTCGCCGCTCTCTTAATAACATTTTACCTTACTCGGAAAAAACTAGAATACGGAGTCTATATTCTGATTGCTGAACTTATCATCGGCGTTAAGGGATATTTATTTTCTCTTAATCTGGGCGGCTTTGTGCTTTCCCTGCGTATCGCTCTTTTTTGTGTAGTAATGTTGATCTGGTTCTTGTCTAAAAATAAAAGTAAATTTAATTTTTTTGGTTCTCGGTATCTGCGTCTTTACTTAGTCTTTACCATAATCCTTTTGCTGGGAGTAATTACTGCTCTCATTAATGGCAACTCAGTCAAAAATATATTTTTTGATCTGAACGGCTATTTTTATCTGGCACTGATAGTAGTTATGTTTGCTGCTATTAAAAGTAGAACGACTTTACTGAAAGCCCTTCAGGTCGTAGTAGCGGGGAGTATAGCTATTAGTATCTTCACTTTCTATTGTATCGGCGAATTTACTATTCTCCACCAAGAGTCCCGCCCCGATATGGCTGAGTCCATTTCTACCGAACAGACAATTGAGGAGGAGGAAGAAGCGGGAACCAAAATATCCCATTCGATCACGGCCAAAACGGAATTATCAGAATTAGAACTTAAACGAAATTTCACTAACCAAAAACCACCTATTTATCGTTGGGTGACGGATACTAGTGTGGGTGAAATATCATATTTGGCCGGCCCCTTCTTTCGTTTTTTCACTCCCAGTCAACTTTACTGTTTAATTGGGTTAGCACTAGCGCTCACTTTTCTTTTAAGAGAAAAGATAGCTCGGCGAGAAAAATTCATCCTTTTGCTATTCACGGCTCTTAATCTAGCAGCTGTGGTTATTGGCTTCTCCCGTAGTCTATGGTTAGGACTGCTAGCTGTTTTTATCTATCTACTATTTAGTCTGCCCCGGAAAAAATCAGCTCAGATTATCTTATACGCTATCGGAATAGCCTCAGTTATTATTATCATAACTGGTACTTTGCTGCCGGCAGTCTACGACCTAGTGGAACAACGGGTAACCAGCATCGTTCATCCTGCCGAAGAAAGATCTAGCGTTAATCGTTTTAACTTACTGCAGCCAGTGTTTACCAAAATTAGCGCGCATCCCTTAATCGGTTCGGGATTTGGCACTACCGTTGAATACGAAAGCGTGGTACTAGAAAAATATGGCACTTTGCGAGTATTTGCCTTCGAGTGGTCCTACCTTGATACTACCATCGAAATTGGGCTGGTGGGATTGCTAATTTATCTTTTGCTAATTTTAAAAGTATTTCGTAGTGGCTATAGCAAAGAAATCGCGGCCGCTGATAAAACTATCATCGTCGGCTTGCTGGCAGCTTTATTTGGTATTGTCATTACTAACATCACCACTCCTTATCTTAACCACCCTCTGGGCATCGGTTTTCTCTTATTGACAATGACAGTTATTTCAGTCATTTCTAGCCCGCAATCAAATGAAGTTAAAAATTCCTAAAGTCTCTGTTTCTATCGTTAGCTACAACAGTCAAAAATATCTGGCTGGCTGTTTGCAAAGCGTGCTGCAGCAATCACACCAGTCGGTGGAAATTATTTTAGTTGATAATGCTTCTCACCAAAACCCAGCCACCGAAATCAAGAAAAACTTTCCTGATAGCGATATTAGGTTGATTCGTAACGCCAAGAACTTAGGCTACAGCGGTGGTCATAATGTTGGCATTGCTCAAGCCACTGGCCAGTATGTCTTATGCCTAAATCCTGACGTAATTCTGGCTAAAGATTATCTAAAAAACATCGTCTGTGCTTTAAGCCAAAACAATAAAATCGGAGCAGCTCAGGGTAAAATTCTCAAATGCCGGCTGGAGAACCAACTTGAAAAAACTGACAAGATTGATTCGTTGGGGACAAAAATTTTACCTAATCACCAGTACGTCGAATTAGGAGGGGAAGGAGCGGGAGAAAAACACCACCTAACAGTAGAGGTTTTTGGCGTATCGGGAGCAGCTCCAGTTTTTCGCCGGACCGCTTTGGAAAATATAAAAAATGGCGCGCAATATTTTGACGAAAACTTTCAGTCTTACAAAGAAGACATCGACATTTCCTGGCGATTGCGGCACGCTGGTTGGCAGTGCTGGTTAATCCCCACGGCCATTGCTTGGCACGATCGCTGGGAAACTGGTAGCACTGAACATGACCGGCAAGAAGAAGTAGTCCAGCGGAGACGACAAAAAGCTGACCAGATTAATTATCTTTCTTATCGTAATCATTTTCTGGTTAATTTAAAAAATGAATTTTTGGTTAATTTTGTTATCTATTCACTACCCATCATCTGGTACGAGATAAAAAAGATGTTCTATTTGTTATTATTTGAGAGAAGAACTCTTCGCGGTTTAAAAGATTTTATTAAATTGCTACCGTTGACTCTCCAGCAGAGGCATGATATTTTAAGGGGGAGTAAAATTAAACCTTCAGTGGTGCGAAGGTGGTTTTAATTTTAAACACCATGGCTAAAGACCTATCCGTTATCATTATCAATTACAAGACACCCAGCCTGTTACGGCAGTGTATTAAATCAATTCAAAAAAATCCTCCAAAGTGTGATCACGATATTATTGTCGTCGATAACAACTCGGAGGACGAAACAGTAGAGATGATCGAGGATGATTTCTCAGAAGTAGTTTTGATCGCTAATGAGAAAAATCTTGGTTTTCCTAAGGCTGTTAACCAAGCTATTCGTAAATCAGACAGTAAATATATCCTCCTCCTCAACCCCGACATCACTGTCTTGGGCGAATCCTTAGATAAGATGATGGCTTACCTGGACAAGAAAGAAAGTATTGCTGTCCTTGGTCCCAAATTAATTAATCCCAATGGTTCGATTCAATATTCTTGTTTTAAATGGTTCACTTCTCCCCGAGTAGCTCTTTATCGTCGTACTCCTTTTGGTAAATTTACTCGACAAAAAGAATTGATTAATGACTTTCTGATGGCCGGCTGGGATCATAAAGAGAGTAGAGAAGTGGCCTGGATCTTGGGTTCTTGCATGATGGTTCGTCGTCAAGCCATTGATCAAGTTGGCCTGATGGATGAAAGGTTTTTCATGTATATGGAAGACGTCGATTGGTGCCGACGCTTCTGGCATAAGGGTTGGAAAGTCTTATACTACCCTAAAGTAGAAGTAGTCCACTATTACGCCCGTGCTTCTGCCTCCGAATCTAATTTATTCTTGTCTATTTTTAACCGGCAAACCCGTATTCATATCAAAAGCGCCATTAAATATTTCTTAAAATATTTGCAAGAAGACAAAAAGAAAAGAACACCTATCATTAAGTAAATTACTGTCAAAAACCATGCCCAAAGTAACCAATTATACTGTCAAACAACCACCTCGCCCTAACATTAAATCCGGATCAGCTAAGCAGCGAAAATTTAAAAAGACCAAAATTACCTTTCTGGTCATCTCAATTTTATTAATCATCGCGGTGGCAGCTGGTACTCTGAGCATTAAACCAGCGATTGGCGCATACTACTCCGCCCTGGCTGGAAAAAAGAATATTGAAGCGGCTCAAACATACCTGGCAACCCAGAATTTTTCTGCGGCCTCACTGTCTTTACAAGAAGCGGAAAAAAACTTTACCACAGCTGAAGATAATTTAAATAAACTAGGCTGGCTTCGAGTTATACCTTACGCTGGTCGTCAGTATAAAGCTGCCAAACAAATGGCAATTACCGGAGAATTATTGACTAAGTCCCTAGTCTCAGTGGCTGACACGATTGTTGAAATCGCCGAACCGATCAAAGGTGATGATGCTAATGTTGGTGATATCACTACGGAAGAGAAAAGAGCCATGCTGCAAAACTTATACCGCTCGACCCCCGCTCTTCAGTCTGCCTTATCTAATTTAACTCTGGCCGAAATCGAAGTGGATAAAATTCCAGAAAAATATTTGGTTAACCAGTTAGAAGAAGCATCTGCAGTCATTAAAAACAATATCCCCTTATTAAAAGTCTCTTTAGAGGGAGCTCTGATCGCTTCTAAATATTTACCTGGCCTAGCTGGCTACCCCCAAGAAGAAGATTATTTATTCCTCTTTCAGAATAATGGTGAGTTGCGTCCTGGTGGAGGCTTCATCGGCAGCTACGGCGTTATCAGGATGAAGGATGGTGAGTTAGTAAAGATGGAGACGGACGATTCTTATAATCTTGATAAGCAATCAGATATTCAGGTTGACGGACCGTGGCAAGTGCCCACTTTATTAAGCCCGGGTATTTCCAGTTGGTACTTCCGCGATTCTAACTGGTCGCCTGACTTTCCTACCAACGCCGAGAAGGCTGAATGGTTTTACCATGAAGAAGGTGGTCAGGAAGAATTTGGTGGTGTAATCGCCATCACTCCCACCTTTATTGAATACCTGATGGAATTAACCGGGCCGATCAAGATTGATGATCATCCTCAAACATTTACCACTGATAATGTAACTGATTTAATCCAGTATCACGTTGAACAAAGATTTGTTGATATCGGTTTGCCCCAAGAATACCGTAAAGATATTATCGGTGAATTAGCCAACATTATTACTGATAGATTATTCTCTTTACCCCGAGAAAATTGGGATGATCTATTCCAAATTATAGAAAAATCGATTAATGAAAAACACCTTTACTTGTATTTCGATGATGACGAGGTGGAGAAATTCTTGCGTGATCGACAGTGGGCCGGACGAGTCCAGGATGTTACCGCTGACAGTGACTATTTTATGGCAGTTGATGCTAATCTAGCCAGCCGTAAAACCGATTTCTACATGGAGAGAAGTTGGGACTACCACGTTGATCTAACTGGTGCTAAGCCAAAAGTTAAACTAGATCTTCAATATCATAATACGGCTCCCGGTATTAGCTGGAAGTATACCCGCTATCGAACTTGGACACGCGTTTACACGCCAGCCGGCAGTAACATCACCCGAGTGACCGGCAGCGCCACTGACAGGCAATATTATCCTAATCTAGATAGCAACTACGAAGTAACTCAGGACTTGGATAAAACCGCTTTTGGCACTTTCTTCGTCGTCGAGCCGGGCGCTAAAGAAACAGTAACTTTTGAATACGAGCTGCCAGAAGATACAGCCAGTTACCTAGCAAATAAAAGTTACAACCTACTGGTTCAGAAGCAAGGTGGCACGATCAAACCTGACTTAAGAGTCACGGTGGACTTTCCTGATGATGTTCAGCCCCATAGCGTAACTGGTGAAGGAGAAAGCAAGATTGATGGCAATAAAGTAGAAATAAATTCTGATTTACTAGTCGATCGGACTTTCACCATCAACACCAATTAAAATTCTTCAATTTTAGCCCATGAATGAAGTGAGACTAAGTTTAAAAAACAAAAAGGTCTTCACCACTTATTTAGTGATTGTTTTGCTGTTGGTCAGCTTTATGGCTGGTCTTTATCTTGGCCGCAGTCAATACGTCCAGAATAATCTTCAGCGACAAAATACTGAACTGGTCAACAAGGACACTAACAAAACTGAGCGAGTTGACTTTGATCTTTTTTGGAACGTTTGGGAAACGATTGAAAAAAAGTACGTTGATGATTTAGATTACCAGAAGATGCTGCGCGGAGCTATCACCGGCATGGTGGCTGCCCTTGATGACCCTTACACAGTCTATATGGATCCGGAAACTAGCCAGGAATTCCAGAAGGAGATCGCCGGTATTTTCGAAGGTATCGGTGCCGAGATCGGAATTAAAAAAGATAAACTAACCATAATTTCTCCGCTACCATCATCGCCAGCAGAGCAGGCAGGGGTTAAAGCCCGCGATACCATTCTAATGATTGACGGTGAAAATACTACTGACATGAACTTAATCGAAGCGGCAGCCAAAATACGCGGCGAGGAAGGATCGCAAGTTACTTTAAATATAATTCGCGATAGTTGGGAAGAGGCCAAGGATATCGTAATCACCCGCGATAAAATTGAAGTTCAGAGCGTGACCTGGGACTTAAGAAAATATAACCAAAAATCGATCGCCTATATCGAGTTAACATATTTTGGCGAAGACACCACGACTGAATTCAAAAAAACTATTACTGATATTATGGCTTATGAAGTCGATGGGGTAATTCTAGATCTACGTGGCAATTCCGGCGGTTATCTCGAAACTGCCATCGATGTTAGCAGTGAATTTGTAGCCAGCGGACAAGTGATTACCATTGAATCTTTTTCCGATGGTGAGGAGAATAAATATAAAGCAAAAAATGGATCACGCTTGGTTAACCTTCCAGTTGTAGTATTAATTGATGAAGGCTCGGCCAGTGCTTCCGAGATCGTAGCGGGCGTTTTACGCGATCACCGGCAATCCAAACTAATCGGCCAGAAATCATACGGTAAGGGTTCGGTTCAAGAGCTTGAAAATTACAACGATGGTTCTTCCTTGCGCGTTAGTATAGCCAAATGGTTAACTCCTTCGGGAAAAAATATTAACGGTGAAGGTTTAAGCCCGGACATCGAAGTTGAGCTATCCGATGATGATTATGACAATGATCTAGACCCACAACTAGATAAGGCCTTGGAGGTTATCACTCAATAATGGAATTTTCCCAGAAAAAAGTTGAATCTTGGTGGCGTAAACTTAAAATAAGTGTTAGCTTATTTTTTGACAAAAAAGTTCCCTGGGTATATAAAATTATCCCCGTTTTTTCTGTTATCTATTTAATATTCCCGCTGGATCTTATTAATGACTACTTGCCAGTGCTAGGACAATTGGACGACTTAACTATTATTGGTGGTTCGCTGGCCGTTTTTTCTAAATTAGCCCAGCAGTATAAGAAAAATTATGCAGAAAAAGGTAACTCTCAAGATAAGCGGTAGAGTGCAAGGGGTATTTTTTCGTGTCAGCGCCCAAGACAAAGCCAGAGAGCTAAACCTGGCTGGCTGGGTCAAGAATGAAGCTAACAGTACAGTTACCATAGAAGCTGCCGGCGAAGAAAATAAATTACAGGAACTAATCAAGTGGTGTCAAGAAGGGCCGGAGTGTGCTAAAGTAGATAACGTAGAAGTTAATTGGTATCCAGCTGGTAAAAAGTTTTCCAGTTTTATAATTAAACATTAAGATCACCCATGAAAGTAGCGCTCAAAAAAGACATCGAAAAGTTAGGCAAAAGGGGAGACATCAAAGAAGTAGCGGACGGTTACGCCCGTAATTATCTAATCCCCCGCGGTTTGGTAGAAATGGCTTCGGCGGCTGTTATTAAAAGAACAGAAAAAGTGCGCCAAGCAAGAGAGCTTGCCGAAAGCAAAGAAAAAGAAAAGTTAGCTGAGGTGGCTGATAAAATCGCCGGTCAAAGCATAGAAATCAAGGCTAAGGTCGGTGCTGACGATAAGCTTTTTGGTTCTATCACTAACGCCAACATCGCCCAAGCGATTAAAGCCAAAACCAAAACTGAGATTGATAAAAAACTGATTACTTTGTCAGAGCCAATCAAGAAAATAGGTGAGTACAAAGTAAAGGTTAGATTTGTCGACGAAGTAGAAGCAGAGGTGATCGTGAAGGTGATAGCAGAATAGTCTAATTTCTAAGTTCAAATATATGACCAAGTATATCTTCATTACCGGTGGAGTTATTTCTGGGTTGGGTAAAGGTATTACCTCCGCCTCAATCGGTCTCCTACTTAAAGACAAGGGCTACAAGGTGGCCAATGTCAAATGTGAAATGTACGTCAATATCGATGCCGGTACTATCCGTCCTACCGAGCATGGTGAAGTTTTCGTCACCGAGGATGGCGTGGAGACTGATCAAGATATTGGCAATTACGAAAGATTCCTTAACCATGACCAACACGCCGAGAACTTTATCACCACTGGTCAAATTTACCAAACAGTGATTAAACGCGAGCGTAATTTCGAATACGAAGGAGAGGATGTTGAGGTTGTCCCGCATGTGCCGGAAGAAATTATTCGCCGTCTCAAAACCGCCGGCAAAGACCCCAAGATTGATTTTGTTATCAGTGAATTTGGCGGTACAGTTGGCGAATACCAGGGGGTATTATTCTTAGAAGCAGCTCGCATGATGGAAGCTAGAACCCCCGAAGATGTGGTTCATATCCACGTCTCCTATCTACCCACTCCCAAGACAATCGGAGAAATGAAAACCAAGCCAGTCCAGTATTCGGTGCGCACTCTCAATGCGGCTGGCATCAAACCTCATTTCGTGGTTGGTCGAGCGGAATATCCACTTGACGACAAACGTAAAGAAAAGATTTCGCAATTTTGTAGTGTCCCTAAAGATCATGTTATATCTAACCATGATGTGGGATCGGCCTACGAAGTACCAATCGTGCTCGCTGAACAAAATTTTGGGGGAAAGATACTAAAGCAATTTGGCCTACCCCAACGCAAAAAAGGAAGCGCCAAAAATAATTATCTCCAGGAATGGCGAAAATTGACCAAAACTATTAAATCAGTTAAGAAAGAGGTAAAAATCGGCATTGTGGGAAAATACTTTGCTACTGGTGAGTTTACTTTAGAAGATTCATACATCTCGGTTATTGAAGCAATCAAACACGCCTGCTGGCACCATCAAGTAAAGCCAGTGGTGCAATGGATAAGTTCGGAGGCCTACGAAAAAGATGCTAAAAAACTAAAAGAACTAGATCAATATAGTGGCATAATTATTCCCGGTGGGTATGGCAAAAGAGGAACCGAAGGAAAAATCCTGGCGGTAAAATATGTCCGAGAAAATAAAATTCCCTATCTTGGTTTGTGTTACGGCCTGCAAATGGCGGTGATCGAATTCGCCCGTAATGTTTGTGGCCTCAAGGAAGCCAACTCAGTCGAAATTAATCCCCAAACACCCCACCCTGTTATTAACCTACTGCCCGAGCAAGAAAAGCTCATAAAAGAAAAAAATTATGGCGGTACTAACCGCTTAGGAGCTTATCCCTGCGTTTTGAAAAAGGGGAGTATCGCCCAAAAAGCGTATGGCACTGATAAAATTAGTGAGCGTCATCGTCATCGCTATGAATTTAATAATGAGTACCGTGATCAGCTAACCAAAGCTGGCTTACAAATTGGTGGTACATACCAGAAATGGGATTTAGTAGAAATTATTGAACTATCTAATCATCCTTTCTTTGTTGGCACCCAGTTTCATCCCGAGTTCCAATCGCGGCCACTAGATCCTCATCCGTTGTTTAAGGAATTTATTAAGGCGGCAAAGGGGAAGTAGCTAAATTCGACCACTTGTATCTGAATTATGAAAAGGCTTTTTGCAATAAATTAGCCTTTTTTGTTGTATTTTTTATTGATTCTAGGTTATTTTATATACTTTATTTACCTTTTCTCAAGCCCAGAAGTGCCAATTTCGCTGAAACTACCGGGAGAATATACTAAAATACCCTTGACATATATATTATATATGGTATAATATGTTAGTTAATAGAGAGAGGTTCAAAACAAACAAAACAACTAGGAGTTCGTTGGTAGCAGTAGTTGTTGCCTGCGACACAGGATCATTGTCCCTTCAAATCTGCTATCTGACATCTAATCACTCTTCATACTCACAGATTATGGCGAGTAGAGCGCACATAATTACTACATGCGTCATCTCTTGCCATAATCTGTTGGTGTGAATAAATACAGACGGAACATTATATAATTAGCCCTAAGTAAAAAGAAGGTTGGACTGGACTATCCCCAGAAGATTTCTTCCTATTGTTGTGCTTGAGCAGCGCCAATAGAACATCAAGGACAGCGATCGGGAGAAATCATTATCAATAGAGGCCTTAATCTGGACTCGCATGCGGTGGGTACAGACAAGCGGCTGATCGCAGACACGAATGAAGTTCGCGCAGGTGGGCTTCGGGAGAAAGAAATGTTTGGCGTGAGAAGACCATTCCTATTTTTCGCGATCGTGCTGGGGATCCCAGCAATTTTGTCAGCGCTTGTAACCTGCGGGTTGCTATCGCTGCTCTAGACCCCACCAGCCATCCGAATCCCGCCGGACCTACAAGTAACGCGGGCAGTCCAGATCTACTACTGGGCGAACGTGCACCTTTGCACATTTAATGCTCCAAGCTATTGGAGAAGTCCGTGACACCAGTCATGGGCGGGAGTAGTATGATTTAGCTTTATTGCTTAAATACTAATACATACTCCTAGCTTTTCAGAGCATGTGAGTAGACACTCGTATGTTGTGAAGAAATCGTGATCAATATTAGATCGCGATTTAGAAAAATCGCCCTCCAAAACTTGATTTCTAGTGAACGCGGATGTATCACATCTCCTCGTGATAACATTCGCGACCACTAGGAATTAATCAGCTCCACCAACAAAAAACAGCCCTAGACAGAGCTGTTTTTTAATAACCTAACTTATTAAGATGTTGCGATTAGCTGTCGTATTTTATTATCTTCTTTGGTCATCAACACTACTAAATCTCCCTTGAGATCAGCCAATTTATCCTCGATAAAATCTTTCTTGCCTAATTCATGTTTCTTTAGGTCTTTTTTAGTTGCAAATCTCTTTAATTCTTCTCTCAATTCACTCTTGGTGGCAAATTTTTCTAAATCCTTCTTGGTCGCCATTGTTTTTTCTACACCTTTCAGATCCTCCTTGGCAGCAGTTTTCTCAAAACGTTTGTCAACATCATCGAAACTCTTTTTTATCATGGTAGCCAATTTTTCAAAATTTTTATTCACTTTGGCAAATTCTTGTCTCATTTCTTGATCCATTTTAATTTCCCTCCTTTGTTATTTATAAAGCACTACTAAATTAACATAATATTTTTTTAGTATCAACGACTAAATCTGCGTATATTTTGGGGATAAAAAAACAACTCTTTCACTAGAGTCATTTTTATGATAAATTATCGACTAAATTTACTTCTCGGCTCCCACCACATTGACAAAGCAGCGCTGAACTAAATTACCATCAAAGGCTCTTATTTTTTTCTTCTTAAACTGCACGACGCCATTTTGAACCGCAAACAGGGTGTCATCGTTACCACGTTGCACATTCAAACCCGGATGATATTTAGTGCCTCGCTGACGCACAATAATACCACCAGGCTTTACCGGCTGTCCAGCATATAATTTAACGCCAAGTCTCTTTGATTTTGAATCACGTCCGAGGGCGGTAGAGCCACCCGCTTTCCGATGAGCCATTTTAATATCTTAAGCCTGCCTAATGGCAAGTAAACCATGAATATAGATTAAACGAGCGCTTGAAAAGTGTCAAGAGAAATGATAAAGTATCCGTACGATCATTGTTAATAAATAAGGGGCTGTTGTTAAATACGCTTTCGTAACGAAATTTTCATATTTTGAGGCAAATATTTTAAATAATCTTTGAGGTTTAGCTTAAGCTAAGCTGAAAAGATTTTTAGAAGATTTGACCAAAATAGGGAACTTGCAGTCGGAATGGTATTTGACAACAGCCCTATAAGGAGGGGGCAATGAGTAAATTTAAAGACTTCTGGTCTGCGCACCAGGATAAGTTTGTGTTATCTGTTGGAGGGATACTAATCGCAGCCGCCATCTTCGGCGCTGGGCGGCTGTCAGTGCTAGAAAAATCAGAGCCGGTGATAATCGAGGAGTCGGTGGAACAAGCGTGTCAGTGTCCAAAATGTCCGGTCAATGAAAAAACGACTGCTGACATTGAAGAAGACGACGAGGACGAAGGGAAAATCGAGCAAGGAGACTATGTCGCCAGTAAAAATGGCTCTAAGTACTATCTAATCAGCTGCTCCGGCGCCAACAGAATAAAAGAAGAGAATAAGGTCTGGTTCGACTCCGCGGAGGAAGCGAAGGCTGAAGGTTACGAACCAGCCAAAAATTGCCAAGGATTATAAAAATATTCCCTAAGTCGATCAAATTATTCGCTCAGGGAATATTCAAAAAAGCTAAATGCCTGAACTACCAAAAAAATATAATATCGGTGAACGAGAAAAGTACTGGCAAAACTTCTGGGCGAAAGAAGGGACTTTTAAGTTTGATGAGAAGTCTGACAAACCAATTTATTCCGTCGATACACCACCGCCTTATGTTTCGGCTGATCACCTCCACATGGGTCACATTATGAGTTACTCGCAAGCTGAGTTTGTCGTACGTTACAAGCGAATGCGGGGCTACAATGTTTATTATCCGATGGGCTTTGACGACAATGGCCTACCCACTGAACGCTTCGTTGAAAAAAAATACAAAATTGATAAGTCTAAGGTGACCCGCCCGGAATTTGTCAAAATATGTCTCGAAGAAACTAAGAAGGGCGCGCAAAATTACAAAGATCTGTGGACAGCGCTGGGCATCTCAGTGGACTGGAGCAAGACCTATAGCACTATCAATGAACATTGCCAGCAGATCTCACAGTGGTCATTCATTGACCTCTATAAACAGGGTAAGATGCTCTACAAGGAAGAGCCAACCTTCTGGTGTCCCAAGTGCCAAACAGCTCTGGCTCAAGCGGATCTCGAAGATAAAGAGGAAAAGGGTAAGCTTAATTATGTTAACTTTTCCTCGCCAGATGGAAAGAAGCTTCAAATTGCCACCACGCGACCAGAGTTAATTCCGGCTTGTGTCGCTCTCTTTGTTAATCCGGAGGATAAACGCTACAGAGATCTAGTAGGCAAGAAGGCGAAAGTTCCTCTCTTTGACTACGAAGTGCCGATTATGGCGGATCCGCTTGTTGACCCAGAATTTGGTACCGGACTGATGATGGTCTGTACTTGGGGTGACGCCGAAGACGTCCGTAAATGGAAAGAGTACAAGCTAGAAACTCGCAAGATCGTTGATACTAAGGGTCTACTCACTGAGCTGGCCGGGTCATACCAGGAGCTGTATCTAACCAAGGCGCGTGAACAAATATTAGCTGACCTCAAAAAAGAAGGTCTGCTAGAAAAGCAGGCAGACACTGAGCACGTCATGAACGTCCACGAGCGCTGTGATACCCCAGCTGAGTTTATTATCACCAAGCAGTGGTTTATTAAAGTTCTCGATGCTAAAGAAGCACTCTTAAAACGCGGCGAAGAGCTCAAATGGCATCCCGAGCATATGAAAAGTCGCTACGTTAACTGGGTAGAAGCTCTCAAGTGGGACTGGTGTATTTCCCGTGATCGCTACTACGGCGTCCCTTTTCCCGTCTGGCATTGTCAGGACTGCGCTGAAGTTATATTGCCAGAGGAGAAAGACCTGCCGGTCGATCCATCTGTTGACAAACCGCCTGTTAGCACCTGCCCTAAGTGTAAAAGCGAGAACATCGTCCCCGAGAGCAACGTCATGGACACCTGGATGACCTCTTCGCTGACGCCTTTGATCGGCGCTAAGTTAGTTGAGGATGAAGCGATGCAGCAGAAACTTTATCCGGCCACCTTGCGCCCCCAAGCTTTTGAAATTATCCGTACTTGGCTTTTCTATACAGTTACTAAGGCATATTATCATCACAAAAGTTTGCCATTCAAAGAAAAATATTCCCCAGAGAGTCAGCTACCATTTTCTGACGCCATGATTTCTGGTCACGGCCTTGACGATAAAGGTCGCAAGATTTCTAAGAGTCTCGGTAATTACGTTGACGCCAATAAAATCATTGAACAATACGGCGCTGATGCCATTCGCTACTGGGCCACGGGAGCCTCACTAGGCGCTAACATGCGCTACAGCGAGGACGAGATTAAGAAAGGCAAGAAGACAGTTAATAAACTCTGGAATGCGACTAAGTTTTGCTTATCGCACTTTGCCAATCTTGATTTGGAGAAAAAAGTAGAGCTTGAACCAGCCGATCAGTGGGTGCTAGATGAGCTTTATAATACCATCCAAGACGTTACTGATGATTTTGATAATTACGAGTATTCTAAAGCGCGCAACAGCACTGATGCCTTCTTCTGGCAGACATTTACAGATAATTACTTGGAATTAATTAAATACCGGTTGTATAATAAGGAGGAAGTTGGTTCTGAGTCCTATATAGCTGCCCAACAGACACTTTATACGTGCATATCAGCCATTTTAAAGCTCTATGCACCCATTATGCCCTTTATCACCGAAGAGCTCTATCAGGCCTATTTTAAGGACATTGAGGGCGCCAATAGCATCCATATTTCCGCTTGGCCAGAGGCAAAAGGGGAGTGGGAGATGAAGGATGAAGAAACGAAGGCTGAATTTGCTAAGGTGTTAGGTGTTATATTTGAAATTAGGAAATACAAATCCGACCAACAGATTTCGTTGGGTAAGGAAATCAATGAATTCAAGACTGGAGATAAAGATTTGCCGGAAAAATACTTCGATTTCGTTGAAAAAGCCACTAGGGTTAAGAAGTTGATAAGATAGTATGAGATTCAACGAATACAAAAAATACGTTAATAATTTTGAAAAGAAAGCCGATTTTGACAAAACTAAAGTCCCCGAGCTTCTAGAAATGCTGCAAGAAGAAATTAACACCTTAAAAAAGGGTAAAGATGATAAAAACATCAGCGATCACCAATTAATGGATATCACTGTATTAATCCTTATGTTGGCTAATAGATACGATACCGATTTGGACTCTGAATGGAAAAAACACTGGGTAAAATCCAAAAAATACCTTAAATAAGTATGTCCCGCAAAAACACTCCCACAATCTACCTCGACCACGCCGCGACCACGCCAGTTGATCCGGAGGTCTTTTCGGCTATGGAGCCATATTTTACTGAGCATTATGGTAATCCAGCCTCAATCCACACGGTTGGCCAAAAGGCGATCATTGCTGTCGATGAAGCCCGCGAGCAAGTAGCTAACTTTCTCGGCTGTAAGACAAGTGAAGTCATTTTTACCTCTGGAGCGACCGAGAGTAATAATTTTGTTCTTAAAGGAGTATCCGAGGCTAGCAAAATAGACAAGCCGCACATTATTACCTCAACTATCGAACATCCCTGTATTCTCGATACTTGTCAGCACTTGGAGAAAAAGGGAGTGGAAGTAACTTACTTGCCAGTGGATAAAGAGGGTGTAGTGAACACTAAAAGTGTTCAAGAGGCAATCAAAGAAAATACCATCCTTATAAGTATAATGTATGCCAATAATGAGATTGGGACGATCCAGCCCATTACCGAAATAGGGGAAATCGTTAAAAAAACTAACCAAGAACGTAAAAATCAGCTTATTTTCCACACCGACGCCGTCCAAGCTATACAATATTTGGACTGCGATGTCAAGAAGCTGGGAGTTGATCTTCTATCACTTTCCGGACATAAATTCTACGGACCAAAGGGGGTAGGAGTTCTATTTGTGAAAGAGGGGACACTGATTGAGAAAATTCAGCACGGTGGTCACCAGGAATATAATAAACGAGCAGGAACACTAAATGTGCCGGGTATAGTCGGACTAGGTAAAGCGATTGAGTTAGCCGGTAAAAATCACGCTCAAAACAGTCAGCAGCAAAAACTACGCGATCTGTTAATTAACAACATCCTAAAAAACATCCCTGATTCTCACTTAAACGGCTCGAATAAGCACCGATTGCCCAATAACGCCAACCTTAGATTCGACAGGATAGAAGGGGAGAGTATTATGCTACATTTGGACTTTGAAGGAATAGCTGTCTCTACCGGCTCCGCTTGCACCAGCGGCACGCTGGAACCCTCTCATGTCCTGTTAGCCATCGGTGTTGCCAAAGAACAAGCGCATGGTAGTATTAGGTTCACCTTAGGCAAAGATACTACCGAAGACAATATTAAGAAAGTTCTTGAAGTTTTACCGCTGATTGTAGAGAAATTAAGAAAAATGTCACCATTAAAGTAAATTATTAACGTTTCTGGAGTGTCTTGTGTTAACTTTTTCTTTTTGCGGGAACTCGTCGCCCCCCGATGAGATCGGGGGTCTCCTTAAACACCCCTCACTGCAGAAAAAGCAACACATAGACACTCTGTAGATTAATTAAACCATTATGACAAATACATATTCCCAAAAAGTAATCGACCATTTCCGTGATCCACATAATATGGGCTCAATCGACGATCCCGATGGAGTAGGAGAAGTTGGTAATCTTGCTTGCGGCGACCTAATGAAGCTTTATATTAAAGTAAAAGATGATAAAATTAGCGAGATAAAGTTCGAGACAATGGGCTGTGCGGCGGCTATTGCCACCTCGTCAATGATAACTGACATCGCCCAAGGAAAAACTCTCAAAGAAGCAGCTAAAATTACCAATCAAGTTATCGCCGATGAGCTTGATGGCTTGCCTCAAATCAAAATGCATTGTTCTAACCTAGCAGCTGAAGCTCTACAAAAGGCGATCAAAGATTACAAACAAAAAAAATAAATAATTTATAAAAATGACTACTCCCGTCGAAGCAAAAAAGAAAAAAAATTATTTCGCCTGGATATTTGGTTGTCTGGGAGTTTTTCTTTTAGTTTGTAGCCTAATCGCCAATGTTGCCCTCGGTATTGTGCTATTGGGCGAGGATTATGGTCAGACCAGCAGCTATACCTCGGCCTATAGCGAGAAGTGTCTTCAGGGAAGCTGCAGCAATCCTAATAAAATTGTCGTGATTGATGTCAATGGAGCTTTGTTTTTCGATGAGGGAACCACCAGCCTTTTCAACCCTATGACCCCAACAGTAGAGTCGATTGGTGAGCAACTTGATCAGGCGACTGAGGACCCCGACGTTCAAGCCGTAGTCCTTAATATCAATAGTCCAGGAGGAAGTGTGACGGCCAGCGACTATTTACATAACAAGGTTGTTAAAGCACAGGAATCTGGTCTGATAGTTACCACTTACATCAAAGACATCGGTGCTTCCGGTGCTTATTACCTGGCCGCTCCATCTGATACCATAATGGCCAACCCAACCGCTCTAACCGGTTCTATTGGTGTTATAATCTCTACATTGAATTATGAAGGTCTATTTGAAAAACTGGGTCTTAAAAGCGTAGTTTACAAATCCGGCGCCAGCAAAGACCTGCTTTCTTCAACCCGCGAGCAAACAGAAGAGGAAAAGGAAATCGTCCAAGGGATTGTGGATGAAACACAAGGGCGTTTCCTGGGAATTGTGAAGGAAAACCGTCCGGTGACTGAAGAAAATGTGGCTACGATATCTGACGGGCGCATTTTTACTGCTCAGCAGGCCAAAGAGGTCAATTTAATAGATAGCACTGGCTATTTTCAAGATGTTTTGACAAAAACAGCAGAATTAGCCGAGTTGACCGAATATTCTGTTGCCCAATACGAACAACCTTTTACTTTCGGTCAACTCTTTAGCGGTCTCGGAGCGCTGGCAAAAAATGATGTAGTAAGGGAATTGAAGAAAGAGGCCTACTCTAATCGCTCAGAAGTATTATACCTGTGGCGATAGGTTATTAATTAATCTCTTTTGCTAAAATAAACTACCACCTCGAAGAACATCGGGGTGGTTTTGGTGCAATAAAAAAGCATCCTTTGGAAGGACGCTCGAGGTGCACCTATTATCTGCCTGCTACCAAGCATGCCAGATTGCAGAGACAACTGCTAGCAGTAGATAGGTCATAATGCCTATCAGCTGGCCACCCTTGGTTTTGGCAATGACCGACAGAAGCAAATTTGGATCAAGCGGGCAGCCGGAGAGACGGGGAGTGTAGGGCTCGCGTAGTTCGCGCAGAAAATCATGGAAGGGCATTACTGTGCTCCTTTAATTTAGTACTTCTGCCGCGGGTAGCTCTTCTGGACAGTCTTCTCCCTCATCTTCTTCCTCCGCGATTGCTTCGTCCATCTTTTCCCCTAAGGCCAGGAAAGCCAGAATTGTCGGGTAATCTGGATGAATAACAGCTATCCGGTCGCCACTTTCCGGTAAGTCGGTAGTAGCTAGGAAAATATCAACACTTCCCTTGATCTCTTCCCAGCCGGATATCTCTGCCTTAAGCAATTCTACGTTCTCCAGCAGGTATGACCGGAAGCTGTCCTGGTCGAAGAAGACAATGGCTCCAAATCTCCAAACGAAGATTAGCTTCTCGGCCTGATCGCTTGGATCTCGGATTACGAATATGTCATACATGCCCTGGAGTGGAACATCAGCAATCATGTTATATTCCTCCTTGGCAAGGTTCACTTCAACAAAACCATCTTTTAATAAGTCTAATTCAATCAAGAGATATAGCAACACCAATTACCAAGCATTGCTATTATTTATTACGAAATAAACTTACCGGGAGGGGACAATGTATGTTGAAGATCAAATGTCATAAGTGTGATCAGGCTCTTTGGTACAATTATATTGAGGTATTAAGCAGAGAGTAGGGCAACTTATACCAACCAGGAGGAATTACATCCACGTCGCACAATGTATGTTATGCGTCCTATAGGGTTATATCTAGAACTGATAAGCCAAACTTTTAATCGAATTTTTTTATTTCTTACCTACCTACTAATGACACAAAATTATTTTTGTAACTATGTTCCCCCTTTCTATAAGGCAGTTTGCTTAGGTATAATAATTACAATTAGGTAAATAAATTTCCCTCTTCCCCGCCCTACTCAAAATTTGACATAGTAAGCACAATATTGTGTAATATATTATTCCAACAAAAAAGACAGGGTATAAACGAACTCTGTCTTATGAAAATACTATAATAATTTAGCTTTTCGACCAACTAACGACATCTGGTATAGCTGACAGCGGCATAAATATTCGAAATACCTCGCCATCAGTGGTAGTAAATTTCACACTCTTGCTTTTCTCAGTGCCAATCCGTCCACCATCGCGATCAGTTTCTTCAACTTGTGGTTTGTTACCTGGCCCTAGAACAATCGGATCTTCTTTGCCACCTTGCGGCTTGGCATAAAATCGTCCTTTGTCAGTTAGAGCAAATACGACTGACTTACCGCCAACTGTCATCTGCCCGCCAGTTAAAAGTCCGGCTATGCCAGCGGCTATAGTTTCTCCGCCTGACACGTCAGGATCAAAAAAACCAGCGCTGCCCTTGGTAACACTTTCTCCTTCTTCCAGACCAAAAAAATCGTTCCAATAATTTGATCCGCCGCCCATCCCGCCAAATAGATTACTAAAAAATCCCATTTATTTTTAATTATTTTATAACCCCGGCAAATATCGCAGTGGATCAACTGGCACACCATTTACACGCACCTCTAAATGAAGATGCGGCCCGGTAGTCATGAGTCCTGCTCCCTTGGTGCCAGGAGTACCCCCAGACAATCCAATTACTTGTCCCTTAGTTACGTATTGCCCAGCCGAAACAAAACTAGCACTGGTATGTCCATAGACCGTCGAGAGGTCATTGGCATGCATCAGCATAATATAGCTATAACCATAGCCAGCATCCCGGTAACGCACCACGTAGCCATCAGCTGGAGCGTACATTGGCGTTCCCTGAGATGTCGGAATATCAATGGCGTAATGATTCACACCAAAATAGGAATAGTAACTGGGATCCATAAAGTACGCTGAGATACCCTTATAAGGGTTGACCGGCCAGGATAACGTCCCGTCTCCTTTTATCTGATCCCATTGATTATCAGATTCCTCGTGTCTATTAGCTAGCTGCTTTCTAATCTCTCGCTCTAAGTCCCTAATCTCAACATTAATACTTTCCTGTTCTTTACGCGCCTTTTCCAGTAAAGCTTGATACTTATCTTCCTGCGCTTGGGTCTCACCTAATATCTGCTGTTTGTTCTCTTTCTCCTCATCAAGATTGCTCTTGCTGATATCCAATTTATCAGACAGTCCCTGCAAAGAATCTCGCTTAGCTTCCAGCACCTGCTTTTGCCAGGCTAGATCTTGTTTTAATTGTTTCACTGCCTCTAATATTTCTTGTCCTTTATTCTCCAACGTCTCTGTATTTTGCATCTCATTCAAATAGTCAGAGAACGAGCCGTTGGAAAACATCATTTCGGCAGTTGATTTCTGATCCTGTTGATACATGATACGAATAAATTCGGCCAGGACTTCCTTTTGCTTATTGATTTCGGCCTCTTTTTGCTTGATCTCTCCTTCTTTGACAGTAATTTCTTTCTTAGTGGTATCAATCTTTAACTCTGTTTCCTGGATCTTAGTTTCGGTCTTCTTAATTTCACCATCTAAAACAGAAATCTGATTATTTAGGCTTTTTTCTTCTTGTTGTTTCTTGGCAATCTCATCCTCAATAGTAGATACTTGTTTCTCTAGCTCGTTGATCTCCTTTTGACGTTCGCTGACATCTTGATTGAGATCCTCAACATCATCCTCAGCCAAAACCACAGGACCACTATAAAATGGGCAAAACACTAAAAAAGCGCCCAGTATTAAAACAAACGCCAAACTATATCCACTTTTTGTTTTTTGAATGTTTAGTTTCATCACACTAGCAGTATATCACACTATTATATAAATGTCAAAGCTAGCTGTCAAGCTTATTGATGGCTGTTTCGATTCTGGCCAGTCCTCTTCTTTTCCCAATACTCCCGCAATTTCAAAGGGACTAGGACTATTTTGCCGACCGCATAAAGCCACCCG
>JAHJQX010000008.1 GCA_018818965.1 Patescibacteria group bacterium
AAAATAAGTTATTTATTTAATCTGTTTTTTTATTAATTCTAGCGCCGCATTCCTAATACTTTCTTAATCCCCTCTATCTCCTTCAGTCTAAACAATTGCGCTAAACCGATATACACTATAACGCCAACCAAAGCAGCTACTCCGGCTTGGGCAAAAATGCCCCAACCAGTCCGCATATCAACTTGATAGGACATTACTTGCAGTATCAGATAAGATACCCCCGCCATTACTACTGACAACAGTACTATTTTAAAACTACTAAAAACAATTGCGCGATCGTTGAGATTGCCGATTTTCCAGCGCAGCATAACTAACAACAGTAAAATATTGAAAAAGGCGGCAATTGAAAATGACAGAGCTAACCCCATTACTCCCAAAGACCGTACTAAAATCAAACTAGCACCGATATTTATTAACACACTGGCAATACTAATAATAACTGGCGTCTTGGTATCATGGACAGCGTAGAAAGCCCGAGCCACTAGTGGAATTAAAGCCTGGGCAAATATTCCAATTGCAAAAAATCCGAGAGACTGGGCTGTCAAATAAGTATCCTGCCAATCAAATTTACCTGTTCCCAAAACTAACCGAACAACTTGGGCTCTCTCTACTAGAATTAACATCGAAGCCGGAATAACAAAAAACAATATTTTATTAAAAGTGTCGGAAAAATGATCGCGGAATTTTACTTTGTCATTTTGAGAAAAAGCTTCCGCCAGATAAGGAAAACAGGATATAGATAAAGCTACGCCAAAAACGCCAACTGGTAAACTTTGTAAATTATTAGCAAAATTAAAGATTGAAATACTGCCAGCGCTTTCCAAAGAGGCAATTACCGTCACTACCCATAAGTTAACTTGGGTCATCGCTAATCCCATTGTCCGGGGTAACATTAGGCGACCGATTTTACGTACTCCAGGATGGCTTAAGTTAATGATCGGCCGATACTTAAATCCAGTACGCAAAAAAGCGGGGAGTTGAATTAACAGATGGAGAAAAGAACCCAACACCACTCCACCAGCTAAACCATAAACACCGTGATCCGGCACCAAAAAAACTGCTCCCAGAATAATACCAATGTTGTAAAAAACAGGGGCAAAGGCGTAAGCCAAGAATCGTTTGAAAGAGTTGAGCACTCCCGAAAAAACATTACTAATTCCAAAAAATATCGGGGAAATTAGCATGACCCGCGTTAGCTGTAGCGTTAAATCATTCAACTCAGCGGAAAAACCAGGTGCAACCAAAAAGATCAGACGGGGGATAAAAATAAATAGTAAAACACAAACAAACACTAAGGCCAGCGAAGTTAAATTCAAAATGGAATTGACAATCCGCCAAGCATCACTTTTGTTCTTATTGAGATAATAAATGAAAACTGGTACAAAGGCGGAAGATAATGCTCCTAGTACCAACAAATTAAAAATTAAATCCGGGATACGAAAAGCGGCGTAGTAAGCGTCCAGAGTCTGGCTAGCCCCAAACTGATGAGCAAATAAACGATCCCGCACCAAACCTAAAATTCGGCTAATTAAAGAAGCGCAGCCGATAATTAAAGCTCCGGAAAAGATTGATTGTTTGAGGTTGAGTTTGATCATACTGGCTTAGTCCTCTTTACGGGAAAAAATCAGCCCGATCACTTTATCTTTATCCAGGGTGGTTTGATACTGTAAATCATCAGTTATCTCCCCGGCAATTACGTGTTGCCAAATCGGCTGCCACTTCTCCGGATAATCTATTTGACTACTGAACTGACGCTGTTCACTACCTGGTTGCTGTTGTAAAACCAAACTATAGCTAGTAATAACATCATCTTTATCTATCTTCACCTTAAATGGCAATTTATATTTTAGCTTAACAGTCTTTTCCTCGCCCGGTTCAATACCCAACCAGTTGCCAAAAACTGTTTTGTCACTTTCTTTATTGATTCTGGTTCCGGATAATTCGTGGATTTCCTGACTTTTTTCAATGGCGGATAAAGTAGGATCGAGATTGGAGCCCTCAACTGGATCAAGTAAAGCGCCAAAGAACCAATCGTCATAGCCTTCAGCGGCCAGTAATTGACTACCTAATGGTACATACACCCGCAGATAAGATACATTTTTCACTCCTTCCCAAAAATCACTTGCCTGCCCGTGGTGTGACCGTTTGATTTCTAGTGTATTAACCACCGAACCGTCATCCTTGATATCAATGTGTAGTTTAGTATCCTGACTAATAACTTGATCGGTCTTTCCCCCTCCAATATTAGTAGTGATAACATTAAGATAATCCTGATCCGTCTGACTAAGTTGCCCACCCCAACCGAAATCTAGGACTAATTTTTCCAGCTCTTCGTCAGTGAAGTACAACATAACGTCTTTATTTTCCATAGCTTTGAAGAACATGGATAAAACTTGGGGCCATTTCTCTCGATCCAGTTTGGAAAAATTAGTAATCAGTTTAGGAAATAGATCGGCGAGAATTTTTTTGGGGCGATTCTCTTCTTTGTCATAATCAATTTCAACTTCATGCTGTATCGTTTGGTAAAAATTATCAGCCCCAACCGTTGTTTCATATTCGGGCATTTCAATCGGGCCAGTCAGTTCCAGTAAATCACGAGCTAAATCAGAGTTAATGGCGATCACTCCGTCTACCGTTGCTCCACCTGATTTTTCATAGAGAGCAGAAACTTTTTGGGCAGAAGTTGGATAATCGGCAAACCAATTAGCGTCCCGCATAAAAAAGCGGGGAGCAATCAAGCGTAATGCCTCTGGAGCTGTTATTTTTTCTAGCAATTGTCCATCAATGTTATAAGGACCTTCAATTTTGATATTTTCGACCTTGCCCTCGTTGATATCAAACAAACCATAGGTACCAATAAAACCGCCAGTAGCTCTTAGCTCGCGGTTATTTTGGAATATAAATAAATATTTGCGGGGATTATCATGGCCCAAAATTTCCAACATTACTTCCGAATACGACAGCCACTGTCGGAGAGCCTGATTAATTTTGGGCACCATGGCGCGAACTTCTTTGACCTGTTCGGTAATGTCCGTCGGCAAAGCTGACAAAGAAACAGCGTTGAGATTATTCTCGGCCTTTTCTACCCTAGTTAAAGCTTTAGACAGATTACTATTGGCCATGAGCAACGCATTAGTGAAAGATATTTTATCAGCGGTGTCGTTATTTCCCTCGGTCGTTAACGATTCCGTTAAGCTCGGCGTTTCAGCAAAAGGAGCTAGCGCCTTGGTCATATCCTGCGAAGCCAAAGCAATTTCACTGCCGGCAGTTAACAGATTATCAGCCGCAGAAACCTGGTCCCCACCGGGAAAAACAGACAAGATTTCCGCTGTTCTACTGCCCAGAATATTTAACTCATCCTGAGCAGAGACAAAGCGCTGAGAAGCGACACTGAATTTATAGGAGGCAAGATCATAATCTTTGTCAATAACTGATTTGCCCCCTGAGCCCATATATTGGTAGGCAACATTGGCGTCGGCCAATATTTTATCCTTTTTATCAAGAACATCGCCTTGGAAAAAAGCAAATGCTCTAATCGTAGTAACAGAAAAAACACAAGCTAGAATAAATAAGGCTAAAGACTTGCGCCAAACCAAACTAGAACTTAGATTAAAAAATTTAGCCAGCTGACCACCCTTAATAATTACGCTCTGTCGCCAAGATCTAATATTAGGCTGAGGAGAAAGTTCCGGGGGTTTACTCTGGGGCGAAGCTGCTTGGCTAATAAAGTTAATTCCCTTTACTTCGGTAGGGATAGATTGGGAGGGCTGCGGGATAGTCGGTTCAGGCTGAGTGCGGGCTGATTTAGCGTGCACAAAACTATTCTCCGGGGCAGGAGATTGACTGGAAGAACTTGTCGGCACTGCTTGAGATCGAGTTGGATCTGGTGTTTCAACCTGACTCTTGGCTGTCTTAACTGCCCGTAGATTAACTACTGCTGGAAAACCATTGGTCTCCCTTCTCTGGGGCTTCTCCGCTGTCATTCCTGGTCGGCACCGACGCAGATCTATAATTTGGTTGTGGTTGTGTTCCGACATAAACAAAAATTGCTACTTTATTATAGCAAGGATTAACCAAAAATAGCAAAAAATTGACCTTAGACTGAACGTTGATAGACTGCTAGAGTATCCCGGGCACACTTTTCCCAACTGTATCTTTTTACCTGCCAGTATCCTTTTTCTCTAAGATCTTCCCTTAAAGCCCGATCGGATAAAATCTTGTCGATAGCCGCCGCCATTTCCCTAGTACTATGAGGATTAAAATAGATAGCTGCCTTAGCTAAAATTTCTGGTAAGCACGAAGTGTTAGCAGCTACGACCGGCAGACCATAACTCATCGCTTCTAGCGGAGGCAAGCCAAATCCTTCCATAAATGAAGGAAAAATATAGGCTTTGGCCAAACGATACAAGTCAGCTAATTGTTTTTCCGAAGCAAAACCAAAAAATATTACTTTGTTATTTTTTGTGAGACCTAAAGTATCAGCTTCTTGCTTAAGACGGTTATAAAAATAATCACTCTTACCTACTAGAACTAATTGATGCTGATTGTTACGCTGAGCGAATTTTCGAAACGCTCGCAACAGGCCTTCTAAATTTTTATGCGGATAAGCATTGCCTACGTAAAGTAAAAAAGG
Source organism: Patescibacteria group bacterium (assembly GCA_018818965.1). Lineage (GTDB taxonomy): Bacteria > Patescibacteriota > JABMPQ01 > JABMPQ01 > JABMPQ01 > JABMPQ01. Next base: position 4,634 of record JAHJQX010000008.1, read on the forward strand.
TTTAGTGATGCCGTAATCTTTGAGAAAATCACTCTCTGGTATTTGCAGCTGGCCACTCTCTACTCCACTCGAAGCTTCGTAAGTAACATGGATTTTGTCGGTCTTGATCTTAAAAAACTCGGCCAATTGCTTTTTGGTATACTTGGAAACAGTAATCACGCTTTGCGATTTACGGACGGCGTGACTGATTACCCGCTTATAACCAAAGTATTTTATTTTATACAAAAGTGGTCCGAGAGTGGTAGCCCGTTTAGTAGGAAATTGAATTAGAATCAGGTCGTGGATGGTAGTTACAAATTTGCCTCGATAGAGTAAAGGAACATTAAAATGAGGAAAATGAACCAGGTCTAGATTTTGCTGCTGGAGTACCGCCGGCATTTTCAGCTGTTCTTGCCAAGAATACCACTGAAAGTCAGCCAACACTTTCTGGAAATTATTATGGGTGGGTTGATATATATTCCAATTTTCTCGCCGTAAAAAAACATAGTATTGATTCTGTCGATCAATCTTTTCTAAGTGAGCTACTAATTTTTGCGTGTAACGCCCAAGCCCCTTACCAATAGGGCCGCAGAAACGAGCATCAATGCCGATGCGCATATTTTTAGGCCAAACTTTCAAAGACTGCCAGCGTCTCCCGAGCACTTTTCTCCCAATTAAACTTTTCCACTTGCTTTAAGCCTTCAGTTACTAATTTCTTTCGTAAGGTTTTGTCTTGTAACCCTTGCTGGATAACTTCCGCCAATTCATTGACATCATAGGGATCAGCATACAGAGCAGCCGTTCCACATATTTCGGGCAGGGAAGAAATAGGGGAAGTTACTACTGGGGTTTCATATTTCATTGCCTCTAAGGTGGGAAAGCCAAATCCTTCGTAGAAGCTAGGAAAAACAAACAAGTCCGCTAATTTATATAAGGCTGACTTATGCCGATGATCAATAAAACCCAGCAGCATAATATCGTTAGCAACGGGTGATTTTTTTACCCTAGCATAGATTTTCCGGTAGAGCCACCCGGGAGAACCGGCTAAAACTAGTTTATGAGGAATATTTGTCCTCGCTTTGATTTTCTCAAAAGCGGCTACTAGGCCAATAACATTTTTGCGCGGTTCAATTACTCCCAAGTGCAAAATAAACTCAGCCGGTAAATTGTACCGGCGTTTAACCGCCGTCAGATCTTCTGAGGTGGTAGTTAAATCCACTCCCGAGTGGACAACCGTGACCTTATCATCAGCGACCCCAAAGTAATCAATTAAGTCGATCTTAGTAGAATTAGAAACGGCAATAATTTTCTCAGCCCGCTCGGCTAAATGTCGGGGATCAACCGCCCGGTGCCACCACCGCCTCTTGGTAGAATAAAACTGCGGGAAAAATAAATAAGATAGATCGTGAAAAGTTACTACTTGTCGACATTCTGCCGAAAAAGCAGAAAACAACATATTGGGCATAAAAAAAAGATCAACTGGCTTAACCAACTGATCGATCCGTGGCCAACTGAGAAATTTACAGGAAAAGTTGAAAAATTTATTAGGGTAGCGAAACTGACAAATTTCCACGTTATGATAAGAGCGGAATAATTCTAGAACTTCATCGGGCTGACCGAAAGAATTGTAAAATAGTTTATATTTATTTTTTTGATCGAGCGCAAATAGATGTCGCAGCAAATTAAGAGTATACTCCTCCACTCCACTGTGACGACCACCGCTAAGCGGACGAATATCAACACCAATAATCATAACAATAATTTAAAGCGAGTGAGACCTGAACTATTTCTTGAGATATTCTCGTCCGAAAGCAATTCCTACTCCTACCAACAAGCCACAAACTATTCCAGCCAATGCTAGAGTAGCCGGTCCATATTTTTTCTCGACAATAACCGGATCGGAGGGAATGACAACAAACGAACTCTGACCCGCCGCGTTCAGCTCAACTGCTTCCGCTTTCTTTTTTATCACCGTGGTAATACCCGAGGCTACCTGATTAGCTTGCTCGTAACTAGGTTGGCTATATTTCACCCGCACCAGATGAGCTGAGATTTGCTTAGCTTTCATCCCCCGCGCCAAAGAGTTAAAATCACTAGCCACCGCTGTCAAACTAGCTTCCTGACAGACCTCTCGCATTACCTCTGGCGATTCTAACCAACCGACAATGGTATTTCCTAGCAACTCGCTAGCCTGGATGGCATAATAATTATCATACTGGAATTCGGCTGTGTCCTGACGATTTATCTTCTGAATAGAAAAAGCGATCGAAGTCTCGTAGGACACTGGTTTGACGGCCGAAAATATTAACGCCAACAGCCCACATAAAATAGCACAAACAAATATCAAAATCCGGCTGCTTTTAATAATTTTTAAGTAATTGCGTGGAGACATTGTTATTAAATTAGGTAGTAAGTAGTGGGGAGTAGGAACTATTGATGAAGTTTAATAATAGTTCTACTTGCCTACCACCTACAACTTACTCCCTAGTTTCTGCTGGTGCTCCTGGTAAGCTTCCTCAACATAATTTTTTATTTTTTTCTTAAAAATAGAGGTATCGAAATCAGCGACTCGTTTCTGAATAGCCACTGGATCATATTTATCAGCTTTAAATTCACGCACCGTATCAACCAAACTCCAGGGAGTTTGATCCTCAAAAAACTCGCCGGTTACCCCTTCCACAACTGTTTCCAAAGCTCCACCTTTTTTATAAGCAATCACGGGACGACCAGCGGCCATCGCCTCTACCGCCGCAATACCAAAATCTTCTTCCTGCGGATGAATAAAACCTTTACAGGAAGCTAGCAATTTATTTTTCTCTTCATCACTGACTGGCCCTAAAAACTCAATGTTGTCGTTGGCTAATTTCTTTAACTTCTTGGATTCCTCACCCGTACCAACTACTTTTAGAGGAAATTCGAGAGCGTTAAAAGCCTCAATCGCTAAATCAACTCTTTTGTAAGGCCGCAAACGACTAACTATTAGATAATAATCTTCTGGCTTAACTGGTTGATTAAAGCTGCTGACCTCAACTGGAGGATAAATAACATCACTATCGCGATAATAATATTTTTTAATTCTATCAGCGACATTTTCTGAATTGGTAATAAAATTATCAACCCGTTCGGCCGCTTGACGATCCCAAAGACGAATACGATTTAATATAATTGGCAGCCCCTTTTTAATAATACTAGGCTGCTTCAACTCCTCAGTGTAAGAGTGAGTATCACTCCATAAATAGCGCGTTGGCGAATGACAATAGCAAATATGTAATGTCTCTGGTTTAGTCACTACCCCTTTGGAATAAGCAGAACAATCAGACAAAACCACATCATAGGATGATAAATCAAATTGCTCGATAGCAGCTGGCATCCAACCTAAATACCACTTGTAACGTCGCGGGCCACCGGGCAAGTTTTGAATAAAAGAGGTGCGCACATCCATATCATCAAAAGTATCACCAGTTTCACTACGATCGTATGTAATCGTAAAAACCGGAGCTTTAGGAAAAAGCTCATGGAAAACCTGGAGTACTTTTTCCGCTCCTCCGACCTGATTTAAGAAGTCGTGAACCAAGGCTACTTTCATGCTTTTGCTAAGAAATTTATGATCTAGTATAAGCAAGTATGGTCTATCTGGCAAGTAAACTCTGGATACGAGCTGCTTCCGCTTGCACCACCTGACTTTCCTCATCCTCATAGCTCCGTACACCCTGACGGTGCATCGGTCGCCGGGCATCAAGATGGAGATCAAATATGAGAACATTGTTGGCATCACGTCTGGTTTTTACGTGAAACCGGGGATAATAACTACGACCCAAGCGTCTAATAAAGCTGCTGTCACCATTACGGGGGTCACGCCAGGGTTTATAACTACAGCGGCGCATTATATATGACTCGTTAAAACGAGGGTTGGTAATAGCAATTTCCATATTTAATTAATCCTCTTGTTAGCTTCTTCCTTCAACTCTTCTTTGATCTTATCATCAATTTCATCGGGTAGAACATCACCCTCTGGATTATGCTCGGTGGCTTCCTGATATATCCTGTCTTTAGCCTGCCTAGCTTTGTCTTTGGCAGTCTCTTTTTCATCCGTAGTGAGCTCAATTTTCTCTTTCCCCCACATTACATTAATTAAGCTAGCCAGGGTAATATTTTCCATGTTTTTCTTAACCCAAAAGCCGCTGGCTGCTACCAGAAAAAGCAGGAGGACAAAGAGAAATAAAACTTTACCGATAAATTTAGTCATTCTTGTATACTAAATTATACTCACCTATTCTAACGTATTTTATTGTATTTGTCAATTCTATTTGGTAGGTGTCACCTCTGACCAATTTACACCATTCTACTAAAAATACCCGACTGCTAAATCCACTCCTCCGCGAAATTTGCTATCGTAGGCAAAGAAATTAATACGGGAGAAAGCCGTACCATTGAATTCGAAAGCTCTTACTTGGGGGCCACCAGAATAACCAGCACCAGTAATAACTTCCGCCAAGCCATCACCATCAACATCAGCCATATCCAAATGAGCTCCGACAGTAAAGTCTCCGTAGGCCTTCCACTCGCCATAGAGAGTTTGGGCATCGTTGTAGCGATACACTTTACACCAAGCTTGCCCTTGCTCCTGGCAGACACCGATGTCGTCCTTACCATCATTATCTACATCACCGGCCGCGACATCGATTCCCCCTCGGTAGTTAGGATGAAAAGCAAAAAACTGGATTGGCTTGCGAGTGCCATCGGCTTCGTAGACGCGAATATGAGGTCCGCCGCCCGGTCCAGCCCCAACGATTACTTCTACCTGACCATCCTGATCAATATCTCCCATCGCTACCGAAGCTCCACATTCAGCACTACCAAAGGCATTCCATTCACCGAGGACTGTTTTTTCATTATTATATCGATAAACCTTAACCCAGGCGTGACCGTTCTGTTCTTGGGACAGAGCAATCTCATCTTTGCCATCGCCATCAACATCACCAGTAGCAATATTAATTCCAGTCCTAGAATTAGCATGAAAAGGCCAAATTTCGATACCCCGCGGCGTACCATCGCCTTCAAAGATCCTTACCTGAGGACCGCCGCCAGCTTTGGGGGCAGTAATAATCTCATCTTCGCCATCACCATCAATATCGCCAGTAGCGACGTTAACACCACCATGAAAAGCTTCTGAATAAGGAAAAAGCTTATTAGGATTTGTACGAGCTTCTCCCTCCAAACTAAACGCCCGGATGTGAGGACCGCCACCCGGACCAGCTCCGGTTATAACTGATAAATACTCATTTACCGTTTCACTGCTGCCATCACTGCTATCACTGTCTTCTTCATCTTCATCTTCATCCTCATCCTCACTATCACTACTATCATTGCTGGGAAGTAAGACTGATAATTTACGCCTTTCTTCTAGCCAACTCTCGCCGCTATCGGGCCAAGATACTGCCTGGTCGTAGTCTTTTTGATCCAAGACCGTAGGTACTAGCGCATTAAGAGTCGCATCGTGCTGAGCTTGCTGACTTGATGGTAGTAGTGATAGATAAGCAGCATCTTGGATACCCCGCCGCCAGTTTTTTAAACGAATGCTTGGTAAAGGTCCCATAAAACCACGACTCTCAGCAGCAAATTTGAGATCAGTCCCAGGGTACAGCAAAACTCCATCACCATGAACCATATCACTGCCATTGGAAAATACTGGATCAGCAAAAACGTTAACCTGCCCCCC
>JAHJQX010000009.1 GCA_018818965.1 Patescibacteria group bacterium
AGGAACATCAGGGGCTGGTGACGGTATGCCAGTTAAGGTAAATGATGATACTTCATTTCTAGGCGAGATCTGGGGTGGAACAAGCAAAGGCAACACTGCTGATGGTCAATCACTAGTAATAGCTGATAGTATGCGCCCTAAGATGGATGTTACCAATGATAATGGCTCTGCTGGCTACCAATGGCTCAATACCTATACTAAATACCTTATTGCCTCAGGATCAGTTACTACAGCTGATCTTAATGCTTCGGGGACTGTTGGCGCTAACACAGTCAATGCTGGTACAGTAATAGCCCCTGCCATAGACACTGATAGCTTACAAGGAGAATACACTGTCGCTAGTGTTAATATTGCTGATGGAGCAGTTGGTACTGGCAAGCTAGCGGATGAGGCTGTTTCTAGTGCGAAGATACAAGATGGGGGGATAACAGGGAGTGATATCGCAACTGACGCTAATTTGACGGTGGGAGAGATAAATTGGAGTACAACCCAAGAATTGTACACTTCGGTAGCTGGATCAGCTTGTAGCGGTATAGGTGTTAGTAATCTTTTAAATTGTCTATCTGACGGTAGTGGGATAATGATCGCATATTGGAATGTTAATCTTCCCCACGGATCAGAAATTTTTTCCTTTACCGGTATGTTGGGTGAAGCAAGTGGGGTAAGTTTAAACTTAAAATGTATCTTAACTAGAAGATACGCCGATGGTGCTAGCGGAGGAGTTGATGTGATTGCAACGATTTATTCTACTGGCATCAATAATGCTACCGAAAGAGTGTCGACAGATTCGATATCAAACGCAACAGTCGACAACGATAACTTCGCTTACGAAATTGGCTGCGCCGCAGTTGACGCCAATGATGTAGCTGGGGGACCCAATGCTAATGATTTATGGGCTACTGGATTTAGCGTGGGGTACAGAAAATCAATGGCAGACTAGATAAAATCTGCAGCCAAAATGAATTAAAACAACCAAATCCACAGCTGATTTGGTTGTTTTAGTATCAGACTAAAAATTATTTTACCCCGCTTTTCTTTCTTCCATCACCGCCGCCCAAATCTTCTTTTCAATCTCATCAGCTTTTTTAGGATTATCGCGCAAATGCTGTTTACTTGCTTCTCTCCCCTGTCCCAACTGCTCACCATCGAGAGTATACCAAGCCCCACTTTTACCGACTACCCTGTACAACACCCCCGTATCAAGCAGATCGCCTACCCGCGAAATTCCTTCATTATACATGATATCGAATTCGGTAGTCTGGAAAGGGGGAGCTACTTTATTCTTAACTACTTTTATTTTAACCCGATTACCGATTACCTTGTCTCCCATCTTAATCTGAGCCGCCCGGCGCAAATCGATACGCACTGAAGAATAAAACTTCAAAGCCTTGCCGCCCGTGGTCTCCTCGGGATTGCCAAACATCACCCCAATTTTCATTCTAATCTGATTAAGGAATACGACCGTTGTATTTGATTTACTAATAACGCCAGTCAATTTCCGCAAAGCTTGAGACATCAATCTTGCTTGCAATCCCATATGACTATCGCCCATATCGCCTTCGATCTCTGCTCGAGGGGTTAAAGCCGCTACTGAATCTATTACCACCACATCGATCCCACTGGAACGAACTAGGGTTTCGACTATTTCTAGCGCCTGTTCGCCTGTTTCCGGTTGGGAAATAAGTAGCTCTTTAACATCAACGCCAATCTTCTTCGCATAGTCGGGATCAAGCGCGTGTTCGGCATCAACAAAAGCCGCCACTCCCCCTCTCTTTTGTACGCTAGCCACAATATGTTGAGCCAAAGTAGTCTTGCCAGAACTCTCCGGCCCATAGATCTCAACCACTCGCCCCCGGGGAATACCGCCTACTCCTAAAGCAATATCTAACGATACTGAGCCAGTTGGTATTGTTTCAACGTCCATCGTCTGCACCTCGCCCAATTTCATGATCGCTCCTTCGCCAAATCGCTCTTTGATCTGCTCGACTGCACTCTGCACTGCTTTTGTTTTGCCGTTTGTTTTTGGGGCTGTTTTTGGCTTATTTTCTACCTTTGTTTTCTTGGTCATAATTTTTTGCCCTCCTTAAATTATTAATATAATAAATTATTTATTTTTCTCCATAATAACTTTTCGCTCTACTACACTTTTCCTATCCAGCTTATTGGTAGCCACGATCTTTACTGCATTCAATCCTTCTTGCAAGCTAACAGTCTCTCGGAATACACCCTCAGAATCAACATAGACTGACTGCTCATTGATAGTGATGTTAGCTCCCGGCTTAGTTTCACCCACAACCTCAATCTGGCTATCAGTAACGGTAATATCTTGTGCTGGTTGCTTAATTACTAACTTGGGAGCCACCGAAAGTCCACTGATCTGGTACCAGAGATAGCCCAATAACCCTAGGATGACTATTATAACAGCGCCAATTTTGATAAAGCGAGGCGTTATGATAACTGTTGCGTTGCTATAGGTTTTAGCAGGTTTCGATTCACCTTTCTGGCCAGATAAGTTCCTTAATATATTGAGTTCTTTTTTATAAAGATCAACAATTTGCCCTTCGTTTAAATTTAAATAACGAGCATAGCTTCTAATAAAACCAACGGCATGTACTTCCGCTGGCAACTCACCGTAATGAGCTGCTTCAATGTCCCGCAAATATTTACGTTGAATTTTCAAATCACGAGCAACATCCTCCAAAGAAAGTCGTTTTTCTTGGCGGGTCTTAGCAAGCACTTCACTCGCACCCTCTCCCCCCGTTACTTTTTTTACTACAAAGTCTTCTGACATAAATAATTTATTTACTACTCCTCTTCCCTATCCTCCTCTTGCACATCAAACCCATCATCTCTCGTGTCTACCCTACTTGCCCCCTCATCTATCAGTATTCCTCGCGGTTTGGCTCCATCAGCTGGCCCTATTATGCCTTTGTCTTCCAAAACATCCAAAAGGCGGGCGGCGCGAGCGTAACCAATACGAAGGCGACGTTGCAACAGAGAAGCCGAGGCTTTCCCGGCCTGGGTTACAACCGCTTGTGCTTCGCCAAAAAGCTCATCGTCAGTATCGTCAGCACTTACCACTCCAGGGATAGAACTGGCGGTTTGTTTTTTGGTAACCTCATCGTGATATTCAGGCTCGTCCTGCTTTTTAATATGATCAGTGACTTGCCTTATTTCCTTATCCGACACAAATATACCCTGAATACGACGCGGTTTACCTAAATCGGAGGTGATATACAACATATCACCATTGCCCAGTAGCTTCTCCGCTCCCGCGGTATCAATAATAGTACGAGAATCAATCTGAGAAGCCACCGCAAACGCAATGCGCGAGGTAATATTTGCTTTGATTAAACCAGTAATAATATTTACCGACGGTCGCTGCGTAGCTAAGACTAAGTGAATTCCCACTGCCCGCGCCATTTGAGCCAAACGGACGATACAACCCTCGACCTCATTGGCCGCTACTGCCATTAAGTCAGCTAACTCATCGATTACCACAATGATGTAAGGTATTTTATCTTCCTTGGCCGATTTATTGTAAGCAGCAATGTCCCGCTTGCCCGCTTCCGAGAAAAGTTCAAACCTTCTCTCCATCTCTGATACCGCCCAACGCAAAGCATTAACTGTTTTATCAACATCCGTAATCACTGGTGTCAATAAATGGGGCATACTATTGTAACAGGTCATTTCCACCTTCTTGGGGTCGACCATAATTAAGCGTAAATCCTCCGGTGAATTCTGCCAGAGCAAAGTAAGTAACATGGTATTAAGACAAACAGATTTGCCACTGCCGGTTGCGCCTGCTACCAACAAATGGGGCATTTTAGTAAGGTCGGCTACTACCGGAGTACCAGCTACATTGCGACCAAGCAATATACTCAGATTGGAAGATCGTTGGACAAATTCTTCACTTTCCATCGCCTCCCGTAGCCGGACAATAGCTACTGCCTGGTTAGGAATTTCTATTCCTACCAAAGCCCGACC
>JAHJQX010000010.1 GCA_018818965.1 Patescibacteria group bacterium
CCGTACTTTATTTTGGGAGTCAGAAATGTAGAGATTATGGAGAAGATATAATTAAAAACCGGGCTCTCAGCCCAGCTTTAGAATTAAAAACTACTTCCTACAACCTACCGCCCAACCCTATCCCTCACAATCCTTGTCACTGCATTTTGTTGCACCCTTAGCGGCGAACACTATCAAGTTACCACACTTCTTACACTTATCGCCGGTTGGTTTGGACCACATGGCGTTTTTACAATCAGGATATTGATCGCAGGCAAAAAATAATCGCCCTTTTTTCGATTTCTTTTCGACAATTTCGCCTTTTTCGCACTTAGGACATTTTACACCTGTTCCTTTCATAATTGCCTTAGTCGATTTACAATCCGGATATTTGGAGCAGGCCAAGAAAGGGCCAAAGCGGCCGCGCTTGACGAGCATTTTGGCGCCACACTTTTCACATTTTTCTTTACTTTCTTCTTCTAGCTTTTTCATTTCTTTCTGTTCTTCTTCCAAGGGCTCAGTTTTTTTACAATCGGGATAGCCAGAGCAAGCATAAAATTGCCCAAAGCGACCAAATTTGATTACCATTGGTTTTTTGCATTCCGGACATTTTTTATCCGTCTTTTTTTCGGTTATTTCTTTTTTGTCCAATTGTTTGTTTTTAATTTTTATATTCTGAGCAAAAGGTTTATAAAACTGGGCAATCACCGGCACCCATTCTTTACTGTCATCGGCGATGGCATCTAAGTCCTCTTCCATTTTAGCGGTAAACTCATAATCGACAATATTAGAGAAATGCTCTACTAGCAGATCATTGACCAGCACACCAATATCCTGGGGATGATAGTTGCGTTCGATTTTTTCCACGTAGCCACGAGTAGTGATGGTGGAGAGAGTCGGGGCGTAAGTAGATGGTCGGCCAATGCCACGCTCTTCTAGCGCTTTGATAAGACTGGCGTCAGAATAGCGCGCTGGTGGTTCAGTTGAATGCTGCTGGGGATCAAGCTTGATCAGCTTGAGGATCTCATCAACAGATAAGTCGGGCAGGATGTTCTCTTGAATAGGCTTCTTGTTGTCATCACGACTTTCAATATATACTTTAATAAAGCCGTCGAATTTGATAACCGAGCCGTTAGCCCGGAATATATATTTATCTGCTTCGATATCGACAGCAGTTGAATCCATAATTGCTTCCGTCATCTGACAGGCGATCATCCTTTGCCAGATTAGGCGATAGAGCTTGAATTCACGAGGTTCTAGGTATTTCTTGACGCTTTCAGGGGTGCGAGCGGGCGAAGTTGGACGAATAGCTTCGTGAGCCTCTTGAGCGCCTTTAGATTTCTTCTTGTAGTAACGTGGAGTATCTAGGGCATACTTAGCGCCATATTCTTTGATGATTGTCTCACGGGCTTCCTGGAGCGCATCCTTAGACAAATTAAACGAATCAGTACGCATATAACTAATCAGACCAGTTGATTCACCATCAATATTAGCACCTTCATAAAGTCGCTGGGCAAACATCATTGTTTGCTTGGCGGAAAAGCCGAGTTTCCTGGCCGCCTCCTGCTGCAGAGTACTAGTGATAAAAGGAGGAGCGGGGGATTTCTGGCGCTCTTTCTTACGGACGTCGACTATCTTGTATTTAGCGTCTTTAAGATCAGCTAATATCTGGTCAGATTCTTTTTTACTCTTGATGCCAAGCTTGGGGACGACTTTGCCGTCTTTCTTAGCTAGCTTGGCAATAAATTCTTCGCTTTTATCCTTTTGGCTAAGTAATGCCTCGATTGACCAATATTCTTGCGGTTTGAATTTCTCTATTTCGCGCTCGCGCTCAACAATCAGGCGCACCGTCACTGATTGTACGCGACCGGCTGATAAGCCCATCCGGACTTTGTTCCAAAGCAAGGGACTAAGCTTATAACCTACTAAACGATCAAGCACGCGACGAGCTTGTTGGGCGTCAACTAAATCTTGATTAATAGTGCGGGGGCTTTTTAGCGCTTCGGCGATAGCTTTTTTGGTAATTTCATGGAAAACAATGCGCTTGGTTTTTTTTGGGTCTAATTTTAGAGCTTTGGTCAAATGCCAAGCAATCGCTTCTCCCTCGCGGTCTTCATCACTGGCCAGTATCACTTCATCCGCCTTGGCCGCCGCTTTTTTGAGCTTGGTAATTTGTTTTTTAGCTTTTTCTGGTACTTCGTATGTAGGTTTGAAGTCATTATCGACGTCTACACCGATGTCTTTTTTCGGCAGGTCGCGGATATGACCATAAGAAGAGTCAACGACATATTCTTTGCCGAGAAAACGAGAAATTGTCTTAGCCTTAGTGGGGGATTCAACGATTACTAATTTACTCATGATATAGAGTTAAATTCCAATAAACAAATTTCAAATACCAAACAAATGACAATATACAAATTACAAACAATTTGCTAATTGGAATTTGCCTGCCCGCAACGCTTCGTGTAGCGAGGCGGGCGGGGTGCTTGTGATTTGGAATTTAGTCATTGATAATTTACTATGTATCTCATTCCCCCCAAATTTCGCACCTTCCCCTGTATTTCCATCAATGTTAGAGTAGAGGAGACAGTCGATGCGTCAAGCTTACTTAGCTCTGTCAGTTTGTCAATGTGGATAGGATTTCTAGATAGGTGATTTAGTAGTTTAGCTTCTTCGGACGTGGAGGGAACAATATTTGTGTTCAGGCAGTCGGAGGCGTTGGAGTTGCCTGGATTGTCTAGCATGATGTCGAATTCTTCCAAGATATCGGTGGCGGTGCTGACGGACTTGGCTCCTAGCTTGATTAGATTGTTAGGGCCAGCCGAATTGTTCTGATTGACGTTGCCGGGGACAGCGAATACTTCACGATTTTGCTCCAAGGCATACTGGGCAGTAATTAGCGCGCCGGATTTGGCAGGCGCCTCTACTACTAGCGTGCCGTGGCTGAGTCCAGAGATGATCCGGTTGCGTTGAACAAAATTACCGGGATAGGTGCGAGTGCCGAGCGGGAATTCTGAGACTAGGGCACCGCACTCACTGATCTCTTCAGCCAATTGGCGGTTAGCATAAGGATAGATGTTTTTCTTGTCAAGGCCACCGGCGAGAACGGCGATGGTTTGACCACCCACGTCGAGGGTGGCACGATGGGCAAGCGTGTCGATGCCCAGCGCCAGGCCGGAGACGATGGTGATGCCGCGTGAGGCTAGAGGCGAGACAATGTCAGGCGTGACTTGCTCGCCGTAGGAGGTGAACTTGCGGGTGCCAACGACGGCGATGGTCAGGTCACCGATCGGTATTTTACCCTTAAAATAAAGGAGAGCAGGTAGGTTGTGAATTTTGGCCAGGAGCGGGGGATATTTTTTGTCCCGGATAGTAATGATTTCGATATTTTCCCGTGCTAGCTTTTCCATCTCTTGCTCGGGCGATATTTCGTGATGTTTGGCTTGTAAGGCCGTGGCTACTTTGTTTTCCAGACCAGCTTGGCGTAATTCAGACTTACTAGCTCGCCAGGCTTGCTCCATCGTTTCAAAATAATCATAAAGTTTTTTAAAACGTACTGGGCCTATTTCGGGTAGCATATTGACGGCGTTCCAGTATTTTAGGTCGGGGGTCATGGAGGATAAAAACTATTTAATAGGCTGTCTATCAAAGATAACAGATAAAAGGTTCCTCATAAATAAAAAAGCCGCGCATATCTTGGGGGCAAGTGGTTGATATGAGCGGTTAGGGTGGGGAGGAGTTGTCCCCAGAAGCTGGGTCTTCTGGTGCACCTTTTACCCACAGGAAAAGGGTTATTATTAATGACCCAATAGCAATGAACAGAGCATATTCGATAGCTTGTTGATCAGAGCTGATGCAGTGCATGAGAGGAATGAAGCCAAACATAACGCCATTTACGGCTGCCCAGATCAATCCTCGCGTTGTAACACGAATCCGCCTGTGTTGATTTCTACGCCAGATGGCTAGAGCAACCCCCAAGGGCAGGCAGATTTCCAGTGCCAGTAGAAAGTAAATCATCTCAATCTCCTTCTTGCGTCTGTTCGTGCCCAGTCCGGTAGATGCCGAAAAACCAAATGACAAACGCCCCTATTGGTAGAGCGATAGTCAGATGGAGAGCCATCTCGGTCACTCTGTGATCTTTTCCCAGAAAGTACCAAGTGACCCAAAGTACTCCAGCCGTAATTTCGGTGAATGAAACCAGAATCACGGCGCGCACCCAGGTTGGGATTTCCCTCTTCCGGTTTATCAGCATAAGCATCAGCGTTATCCCCAACATCAGAATAAGTTCTGAGAAAACAATACCTCCAGCAATCAGCTCGGATGTTATGTTACCCATTGTGACCTCCTCACATTTTTTGTTGATCCAAAGTACTTTCCTTAATCTACCACGAATAGATCACAACAGGAAATAAAAACCTGTTTAAGCTCTCCGCAAAGTGGTATTTTAAAGCCATGAAAAACCTCACCAAAATATTGCTATTGGCAGCTGCTGCCGCAATCATCGCCGCCGCCATTTATTTTTATCCGCGCCATTTATCGCCGGAGGAATCGGTTGATTTGGAAAAAAATGAGACGGAGGATACACACTCAGTTAGCCTAGAGGTTGAAAGTGAAGGGACAAAAGATAGTGACCAACTAGAGGGAACGAACGAGGAGACAAGTAACACGGAACAGGAAAAAGTAGAAAAGCAGTCCGAACCCGAACCAATTCCCGCCAGTCATCAACTCACCGCCGCTTTCATCCCTCAAGCTCCTTTCCACGATTGGTCGGAGCCGTGGCAGAATGCTTGCGAGGAAGCAGCGCTGCTCGTCGCTCACCACTATATTCAGGGCGATAAGACAGTCCCGCCAGCGCAGGTCAAGCAAGAAATTCAAGCAATGCTTAATTGGCAGGATAAATATTACGGAACCCACAAAGATCTAGTGGCCGCCGAGGTAGCGGAAATGGCGCGGGAATATTTAGGCTACGAAGATGTCGAAGTGGCCTACGATATTACGATCGAAGATATAAAAAGAGAAGTGACAGCTGACAATCCAGTAATTATACCCGCTGCCGGCCGCACGCTTAATAATCCTAACTACACTGCTCCGGGACCGGTTTACCATATGCTGACGGCAATTGGCTATACTGAGAGCACAATTATTACCAATGATCCAGGCACACGCAAAGGAGCGGGCTTTACTTTCACTTATGACAATTTTTATAACTCTATCCACGATTTTGTCGCCGGGGCGAATGCCAAGCCAGCCTTGATGGGGGAGGGAAGGCGGGCGATGGTGGTGGTTAACAAATAGGCTTGCGAGAGCCCTTATTCTAGTTGTAGTTAAGGGGATTTTTATTGTTGTACAAATTTGACAATTCTATTGACAATTGTTCTAATATTAGGTAACTTGACTAGCTTTTAGACTAGTGATAAAAGCCCTATTTATTGAGAAAAATTAAATTATTTTGCCTAATTAGCCGTTTAAAATAGTTAATTAGGCAAGGTAATTTTTGAACGCAACTTTTCAAACTTGTGGCTAAAATGCTGCAAAAGGAAATCTATCGTGAAACTTGAAATCACAACTTCCGTGGTCTTTTTTTCAACCATCAGTCTGATCGTTGGCTATCTGCTGGGAGTGATTACTGCCCTGGTGGCGGTGATTATTCGCCGCAATCGAAGAGGTAACAAATCCCAGAAAGAGGAGGTTATGCCCTCAGTTTCAGCCGAAATACCTGGAGCGATGCCGGCAACCTCTGCTCCTGCCACCTCTCAACCGCCAGCCCCCGGTCCTCAGCCCACTATCCAGGCCTCGGCGGGCTTTCTCAAGGTTGAGTTGTCAGATAGTCGGCTAGGCATTGATGGTAAGCTGTCAATAAAACTAACCAACACTGGCCTTGAGCCAGTGAGAGTCGAAAAGCTTTGGGTTAGATCAGCGGGAGGAAACATCTATCTGACGCTTTGTCAAAAAGTGGATGCTTTCGGCTTGGGAGCTGGATGTGAGAAAACGATTGACATCTTGCTCGAAGGCGGAGGAGACCGTAGTTGGCAGGACGTTTCCAAAATTGTTCTCGAGGTTGGGGTCAAGGCGGGTGGTAAGAATTTCACCGAGAAATATCCACCGTTTCCCCTCACGCCTGTCATCCCCCCCGGATTTTCTCCCGAACAGTCTCATGCCAAGACCAGTTCGACCACCAGCCTGTTCCGGTGGTGGGCCGATATGGTTCCCAGTGAGGCTCCTGACGGCTGCCAGGTGAAGTTTGTCGACCTGGCTCTGCTCTACCCACCTGATCGATGTGTGTTGTTTTCTGATCTGGCTGACTGGGATGGGCAGGAGGCAAGGGAGGTGTCTGCAGCTGGCACAGACCTGACGGTCAAGCTCAGCGCTGGCAAGTTCGAGCTGGTCAGCCAGGATCCGCTGGCAACGACTCAGTGGCCGACAGGCTGCCGATTGTCGTTAACCCTCACTCACCGTGGGAGCCGATTTCAGATTCACTCGAATCAGTTCTTCAGCTTCGATCCGCCGGAGCTGAAGATTGATGAAGGCCTGACAGAGCTGCATGCTGGTCTGGGTCGTCTTCCGTCGATGAGCTCGCCAGGAGGCAACATTAATATGACCCGAACTATTCGGGAGCTAAGAGGCTTTTTGAAAGGATTGGCAGATTTAGAACAGACTAGACAGATCATTTTACCTCGATACCTTAAGGGGGTAAGTGAGAGGTTTCTTAGCCCCTTTGGCGTCGCCCTTAGAAAGAGATACAGCACTGACCCCCTGTTTGTTAAACAGAGGGAAGGTGGGGAGGTCTGGCACGATTGTCTGAGGGAGTTTGCCTGGGCTTGGGCACAGTCTTCAGGGCAGGCGGAGCTACTCTGGTGGCCAGCGCTTGATGGCTCATTATCAGGCAAGGAAGGGGAGGATTATAGCGTTATTACGACAATTGGCAAGGACGGATCTTCCCATGTTTATTGGGTTTATTCTCCAGGTTGGCTCGAGAGAGGTCCGGGAATGAGATCTGGCCAGGTTTATATTTACAAGCGATGATCTTTCACAGTCCCCAGCGTTTCGACGTTTGGGGATTTTTTTATAAGCGGAATTCTGCTACGGAATTTTATCGACAAATATCCCAATTGACACCCTCTTACAATCAGCTAAAATAGACCTATTATATAACAAACGATATGTGTGGAATAATAGGTTATGTCGGAAAAAAAGAAGCGCTGCCTATCCTCCTGCAAGGGCTACGACGCTTGGAATACCGCGGTTATGACAGTGCGGGAGTGGCAATAGCTAACAAAGGCAAGATCTGTCGGGTAAAGTCTGTCGGTCGAATAGATAAGTTAACGGAGAAGGCTAAAGGCAAAAATCTAGCTGGTACTATTGGCATTGCCCACACTCGTTGGGCTACCCATGGCGGGGTGACGGAGGTTAACGCCCATCCGCATACTTCTTGTGGCGACAAAATCACTCTTGTTCATAATGGCATTATCGAAAATTACCAAGAGCTTAAAGAAAAATTGAGCGCGAAGCATAAATTTCTTTCCGACACTGATTCGGAAGTAATGGCACATTTGATTGAAAGTTATTACCAAGATGACCTGCGCGCAGCGGTCGAGCAAGCGCTGGCTGAAGTACGTGGTACTTATGGTATCGCCGTGATGTCAAGTGACGAGCCAGACAAGATTATTATTGCCCGCCTGGGTAGTCCGATTGTAATTGGCCTGGGTCGGGATGAATATTTTGTGGCCAGTGATCCGACACCTTTACTACCGCACACTAAAGAAATGGTTTTTCTCGATGATGGTGAGCTAGCGGAGATTACTAGTGAGGGAGTAAAGACATATAACCTAGAGCAGCACAGAGCTGTTAAAAAAGAAGTGGAGACAATCGACTGGGATGAAGCTAAGGCGCAAAAGCAAGGCTACCAGCATTTCATGTTTAAAGAGATCTCCGAGCAATCGCATGTTTTGCAAGATGCCATTCGCGGTCGCTACGACGAGGAGGAAGGCACGGCTCATCTTGGCGGTCTCAATATGACTGAGGAGGAAATGCGCAAGATTAATCGGGTGGTCTTTATCGCCTGTGGAACAGCTTCCTACGCGGCCATGATTGGAAAATATGCTTTTGAGCGGTTGGCTGGGATCTCGACGGAGGTAGATGTTTCCAGTGAGTTTCGTTATCGTGATCCGGTAGTGGATAAGCACACACTAGTTTTTGCTGTCTCGCAATCGGGGGAGACTTTGGACACCCTGGCAGCTTTGCGTGAAGCCAAGCGACGAGGCGCCCAGGTACGAGGGATTATCAATTCGATTGGTTCGACCATTGCCCGGGAAACGGATGGTGGTACCTATATCCACGCTGGCCCGGAACTAGCAGTTGCTTCGACTAAGGCGTATACCAATATGACGGCCATTATGTTTCTTTATGCTTTGCAATTTGGCCGACTACGAGGGGTATCGCTCGGAACAGGGAAAAAATTAATCAAAGCGCTCTTGGAAATCCCGACCAAGATAGAATCGATTCTTGAGCAAAGTAACGAAATTAAAAAACTAGCTAAGAAATATAGTAAATATGAAGCTTTCTTGTATTTGGGACGAGGAGTTAACTTTCCCGTAGCTTTGGAGGGATCACATAAGCTTAAAGAGATTTCATATATCCACAGCGAAGCTTATCCGGCAGGCGAGATGAAGCATGGCGTCAATGCACTGCTCTCCGAAGACTTTCCCGTTTTTGCGATTGCCACCCAGAATCAGCTGTACGAGAAAATGATCAGTAATATCGAGGAGGTAAAGGCGCGTCAGAGCAAAATTGTTATCCTGGCCAATGAAGGCGATGAAAAAATAGCCGATCTGGCTGATGACGTTATCTATATTCCCGAAACCATGGAGTTGCTAGAGCCCCTGCTTAATACTATCCCACTGCAAATCTTTGCTTATCATATGGCAGTTCTACTGGGGCGGGACGTTGACCGACCGCGTAATTTAGCCAAGAGCGTAACGGTTGAATAAATATGAAATACAAAGCAGCCATCTTTGATATGGACGGGGTTTTGGTTGATAGTGAATATTATTGGCAAAAATTTGAATTAAAGATCTGGCAGCGTTTGGGAGTGGACACTAATCAGGAATTTCGTGAGCAGATAGTGGGCTTGGGGATTAGTAGTATTGCCAAGCTTCTTAAAGAGGAGCATGACATAAATATTTCAGCGGATAAGTTGGCGGCTGAATTAAATGAAGAAGCCAAGCAGGTTTATCTAGAATATTGCGATTTGATCCCGGGAGTCACCGAATTATTAGATAAATTAAAAAACAACTCAGTCCAATTATCTTTAGCCTCAGCTTCGCCACAGAATTGGGTAGATATGGTGATAGATAGATTTAGCCTAAAAAAATATTTCTCCTTGACTTTATCAACTCGCACTATGCAGATACCACCCAAGCCTGATCCAGCTGTCTTCATTCGGGCGATGGAGGAGATGCAGGTAAGTCCAAATACGACATTGATATTTGAAGATTCTAGCTATGGCGTGTTGGCTGGCAGCCGTAGCGGGGCAACGGTGGTAGCTGTCAAGGATGGTCGCTGGTTAACGGGTGATATTGAGCCGGCTGATTTGGTCATCAAGTCGTTTACGGATGAGAGGTTAGAAGAGTTTTTGATAGAGTAGTCTGCAGTCATTCTGATATATTTTGAAGGATTTTGAGAGGTTGAGCGGGCATGGTTTCCCGATTCTGATCGGGAAGAGCGAAACCTCTCCCAAAGTTAGATTTCCTCGCCGGGGAAATCTAACGCTCCTTCAGGATGTATCAGAATGACTGCAAATAAGACTGGTTGATAAACATAAATTATGCCACACAAGCTATTCGGCACCGACGGTATCCGCGGAAAATATGGCGAGGAACCAGTCACACCGGCCACAGCAGCCAAGTTAGGTCGGGCAGTGGTGGATTACTTTGGTGGCGAGAATAAATCTCCCCAAATCGTGATTGGACGTGATACTAGAGAGAGTGGTTCTGAGTTAGAGAGTGCTTTGATTGAAGGCGTCACTTCTCGGGGCGGGAAAGTTATTCGCTTAGGCGTAGTACCAACCCCGACCGTAGCCTATATTACCAAAGTGCGATCAGCTGCAGCTGGTATAGTGATTTCTGCTTCCCATAATCCTTATTATGATAATGGTCTAAAAATATTTGCGGCTGACGGCTATAAGTTACCGGATGAGGTAGAAAAAGAACTAGAGAAATCGATTTTAGCAGATGATTATACTTTCACTAGTAAAATTATCGCGGATGGTGCTCAAAATAGTAATGAATATATAGAATTTGCCAAAGAGTCTGTTGGCGAATTGTCTCTCAAGGGGATGAAAATAGCCCTCGACTGTGCCAATGGCGCGGCATATAAATTGGCTCCGCAGATTTTCCGGGAATTAGGAGCGGAAGTTGAGATAATAAACAATCAGCCTAACGGTAAAAATATTAACGATAATTGTGGCAGCCAGTTTTTGGCTGGCCTACAAGCCTCAACAAAAGAAAAAAACTGCGATATCGGCATTGCTTTTGATGGTGACGCTGATCGGGTGATTATTTGTGACGAGAAGGGCAAAGAATTGAACGGTGATCATATTTTGGCCCTGAGTAGCCTTGATTTGTTGGAGAAAGATGAGCTGATTGGCAAAACCGTCGTCGTAACTGAGTACAGCAATTTGGGCCTAGACAAATTACTGGAGTCACGGGGAGTTAAGGTAGTACGGGTATTAAACGGTGACCGATATGTTATTGAAGAGATGCGCAAAAACGGGTATATTTTAGGAGGAGAACGTTCTGGTCATATTATTTTTGGTCAGCTAACTACGACGGGTGATGGTATTATTGCCGCCTTACAAATCGCATCGCTACTCAAAGAAAGAAATCAGTCACTTTCCGAGCTGGCGAGTGTTTTAAAAGAGTACTCTCAAGTTTTGCTTAGTGTGCCAGTCGCCGAGAAGAAAGATCTGTCTGAGTTGAGTATGACCCAACAGGCTGTTGAGCAAGCCAAGGAGGAACTAGCTGATCAGGGTCGAGTGTTGATAAGGTATTCCGGAACAGAGATGAAAGCACGAGTATTAGTGGAAGGACAAAGCCAAACGCAAGTCAATAAATTTGCTAATGAAATTGCCCAGACGTGGCAGAAAGAGGTTAATAATAATTAAAATAATAATTCATGATAGACAATTGCCAAGAATTTGCTTCCGGTCACCGAAGTTGTCGGGGTTGCACAGCGGTGCCGCAGCCAATTCGCTATACTATTTCGGCGATGAAGGAAGAGGGGATCCCAGTTGTAATTGCTAATGCTACGGGGTGTACTGAGGTTACCTCGACTATTTCACCTTATACCTGTTGGAATGTGCCTTATATACACAGCGTGTTTGCTAATGTTGCGGCCACCGCCTCCGGGATAGAGTCAGCCTACAAGGCGTTGGCCAAAAGTGGCAAACTTAAAGAGATAAATGGCGGTAAGGATATAAAAAAACCAGCTATTATTGCTCTCGCCGGTGATGGCGGCTCCTATGATATTGGTCTGCAAGCTCTCTCGGGAGCATTTGAGCGACGTCATGATTTTGTCTATATTTGCTACGACAACGAAGCTTATATGAATTGCTTGTCTACGGATTCTCTGGTAATGACTGCAGCCGGATTGAAGAAAATTACTGAGGTAAAAAAAGGAGAAAAAGTATGCACTTTTGATCAGAAAGACTACAAGCTAGTTTTAAAGAAATGCACTGGCGTTTTTGATAATGGTATAAAACAAGTATATAATCTTAAAACCTTTCATCACGACATTAAGGCTACTACCAATCATCCCTTTTTAGTATTACAGCGGGGAGGTCGGGGAGGAAAAAATAAATTTATTTGGAAAGTGCTTGGTAAAATCAAACCAGGGGACGAAGTGGTGGTATCGAAAAAAATAGACGAGGGTAAATCTTTTGATTTTCATTTTAAGAAAACAAAGGTCGGAGATTACAAAGTGTCTCATCTAAATAAAATTATATTACCGAAAAATTCCAGTCCGGACTTGATGAAATATCTGGGATTATATGTTGGTGATGGTTGGCTGCGAGAAAAAAAGGGAGAAGTTGGTTTTGCGTTGCCGGCTAACACTTCTGGCCGACGAGCTTTAGTTGCCTTACATCGTAAAATTTTTCAGAGTAAGGTAAAAACTGATGAACTATATGCTTATATTAATTCAGTTAATCTGGCTAAATTTATTAAGTCGCTCGGTTTTGGTCAGGGGGCAGAAAATAAGCGGGTACCGTTCTGGATTTTTACTTTGCCACAAAAAGAAAAGGAAGCTTTTTTGGAAGGACTGATGTTATCTGATGGATACAAGCATGGTAATAGCTGGCGATACGTTTCTGCTAGTGGAGGGCTATTGCAAACTCTACGTTTATTACTGCAAACTTTTGATTATCGAGTGGGTGGTATCCATTGGCAAACTAAAAAGAAAGGCACCAAGGTGGTTTACCGCAGATTGCTTAAGGATGCTAAATATGGCTATATTTGCTTTAGTAAAAAGCGTAAGTGGAATTTAGAGAAATATCCCAACCAATATAAATATCAAAATTTCTTAGTTGATAATGACTATTTTAATGTCGAAAAGGTAAAATCTGTAAAGCTAGTTGGTCGAGAACCAACATTGGATTTGAGAGTAGAGGGCGAACATAACTTTATTGCTGATGGGGTTGTAGTTCACAATACCGGCAATCAACGTTCTTCCGCTACTCCCTTTGGTAGCGCCACTTCTACCACCCCAGCGGGAAAAAAGATTGGCGGCAAACAACGCCAACGCAAAGATTTAACTAAAATAGCGGTCGCTCATAATATTCCCTACGTGGCTACTGCCGCTGTTAGCCACCGCGCTGATTTTATGACCAAAGTAAAGAAAGCCGTGGCGGTCGATGGGCCAGCATTTATTAATATCTTAGCCCCTTGCACTTTGGGCTGGAAATTTCCGGAGGATATGGGAATTACTATCGCGCGCTTGGGAGTTGAGACAAACTACTGGCCACTCTACGAGGTTGAGGACGGAGAATATAAGTTGAGTTATCAGCTAAAACAGCGCAAGCCGATCACGGAATTTGTTAAATTGCAGGGACGGTTTAAGCACTTATTTAAAGACAAGGATCAACTGGTTATAACAGAGATGCAAAAATATGTTGATGATCAATGGCGTCGGTTATTATCTTTGTGCGGTAAGTAATTAAATAATTAAGAGTAATAAAAATATGTCTGCCGCTAAAGCACAAACTACTATCAAATCCACTCCTGCTCCACCACCTCAGACTCCCACCGAGCAACCCCCAGCTAGTAAAGGTAAGTCTAAGGGAGGCAAAATAGCTTGCAGCATCACTCTCGGTTGTTTAGTGGCGGCGTTGATTAGTGCTGTTTTGGGTTACTATATTTATCAACAAGTACAAAAGAGAGCCGAAGAGAAGCTGGAGGGAATCTCGTTTGCAGAGTTGGAGAAAAATTTAACCAATTTCCCTAGTACAGAAGAATTAGATAAAATAGCCAAAAATGCTGCTGATGATTCAGCTAAATCGGCACAAAAATCAGGCCAAGTAGGAGAGGAATTGTCTGACGGCGAGGTGACTATCACAGTTAATTCTTCCCAGCGACAGGATAAAATAGGGGACAACACTCCGATGGCCGACTATGAATATATTGTAGTTAATGTTACTCTTAAAAACGAACTGCAGCAGGAGATCTCTGTGTTCACCTCTAACTTTTTTCTCCGTGATGGCAACGCCAATCAATACTATGAGGCCTATCTAGAAGGAGATTCAGTTGAACAGCCGATCGCTGCCTGGCAGTACCTCTCCATCGGACAAAGTATAGTTGGTAATATAGTATTTGAAGCCAAGAAAGACGTCGGTGATCTCGATGTGATGTATGATGGGGAGAAGGTTTTAGAATTTAAGCCAGTAAGTTAGTTTTTGTTATTCATATATTAATAAAACGAACATGGCTAAAAGAAAATATACTTGGCTTTGGATTTTACTGGGGGCGGTGTTAGTTGTATTGGTTTTGGGAATTACAGTTGTAGTGGGTATCGGGTATTTGGTAAATAAAAATTATGCAGTTGATGATTATTTATCCTCTTCTGATTACGGCCTAACTAAAGGTTCATCGTCGGGGTATAGCTTGAGTGGTGCCAGTGATACTGAGTCAGCCCTAAGCGAGGAAAAAACTTTGTCTAAATCTGCGGCTGAGCCATCCGCCTTAACTACCAGTAATTCTGCATCTTTAGACACGAGCGTTGACGAAGTTTATTCCGCTGCTAGCGATATTTCTGAAAAGAAAGTAATTAAAACTGGCAACCTTTCCGTAACAGTAGAAAATGCGGGGGAAGCGGTTACTAAAATTACTGACGTGATAGACGACGAGGGTGGTTTTGTACAGAGCTCTAATGTCTATACTGCCTCTGATGATTCACAGTCGGCTACCGTCGTCGTAAAAGTCCCCGCCAAGGATTTTGAAAAGACAGTCAAAGATATCAAAAAACTAGTCAAAAGCGTAGAAAGTGAAAGTGTGTCGGGTCAGGATGTCACGGCCGAATATGTGGATTTGCAAGCTCAGCTGAAAAATTATCGTGCTGAAGAGGAGCAGTACATCAAGATAATGGAGCAGGCGACTACGGTTGAAGACACCCTGAAGGTAGCAGACAAATTAGCCCGGGTACGAGGAAATATCGAACAGGTAGAAGGCAGGATCAAATATTTGGAAAATCAAACAGATTTTTCTACCATTACTATCTATTTGAGCGAGGAAACTAAGGTTAGTATACCCACTAAGGAATGGAAGCCCTGGGAAAATGCCAAAGTAGCTTTTCAATATTGGGTAAAAGCTTTGCAGGGGTTAGTTGATGCCTCGGTCTGGATTATCTTGTTTGTCGGACCGGTAGTGATTGTGGCTCTGATAATAGTGTTGATCATTAGAGCAGTAATCAGAAAGAGAAAGAAAGCGAAAATAGAGTAGATTTAAATTCTGTGAAATATCAGGAACCGCTTTTTGTAATGTAAATTTATACCATATGACCAAAGTAGAGATAAAAAAACTGTGTAAGACTCATAACGTCAACTCTGTTAGTCTTTGGTTTACCGATGTTCTGGGGATGCTCAAATCAGTCTCGGTATCAATCAAAGAGATTGATGATGTGATAGAGAATGGCAAGTTTTTTGATGGGTCATCGATTGAAGGTTTTGCTCGGATTGAGGAATCAGATTTATTACTCCAGCCCGATTTAGATACCTTCTTAGTATTACCCTTCGAAATAGGTGATTATAAAATTGGTCGACTAATTTGCGATGTTTATAAACCTAACAATACTTCTTTTACTAATTGTCCCCGGGGAGTTTTAAAAAGGACTCTCCAAAAATTATCTCGGCCGGGCTATAAAATGTATTGTGGTCCTGAATTAGAATATTTTTACCTTAAAGAAAATGAGGATCAGCACGATTTGATCGATAGAGGTAAATATTTTGATATGTTGGGCATTGATGAAGGAACAGTACTGCGGGAAAAGACATTATCTACTTTAGAAAGTATTGGGATTAAGTGTGAATGTACCCATCACGAAGTAGCCCCTTCCTCACACGAGATTGGCCTCAAGTATGCCGAAGCTCTCAAGATGGCTGATCAGGTGATGACTTACCGTTTTATAGTCAAGGCTGTCGCCCAACAAGCTGGTTTTCACGCCACCTTTATGCCCAAGCCAATCACTGGCATCAACGGTAGCGGTATGCATGTGCATCAATCGCTGTTTAAAGGCGCGAAAAATATATTTTATGATAAACAAGATGAATATGGTTTGTCAGCTATCGCCAAATTTTACACAGCCGGATTATTAAAATATAGTCGAGAAATTACTTTAACCACTAACCAATGGGTTAATTCCTATAAAAGATTAGTCCCGGGCTATGAAGCTCCAACCTATATTGCTTGGGGACGAGCTAATCGTTCCGCTTTGGTTAGAATACCAGCTACCAGGCCGGGTAAGGCTAAAGCGACTAGGGTAGAATATCGTGCTCCTGATCCAGCCTGTAATCCCTATTTAGCCTTTGCGTCAATGTTAGGAGCAGGCTTACAGGGCATTAAAGAAAAACTAGTCTTAGACAAACCAGCCGAGGATGATATCTATCATCTAAGTAAAGAGGAGCTGGATGGAAGAAAGATTGGCGTTTTACCAGATAATTTAATTGAAGCTGTCCAGGAAGCAGAAGAGAGTAAATTTTTGCAAGATTTATTAGGAGAAGGCCTACATACTAAATTGCTTGAAAATAAACATCAGGAATGGGATGAATATCGTATCCAAGTTTCTGATTACGAGAAGAAAAGATATTTGCCGATTTTGTAGTTGCGCCTATGTCAAAACTAGAGCTACTAGCCCCAGCGGGGGATTTACGCAAACTTAAAACAGCGTTAGCCTTTGGGGCGGACGCTGTTTATTTTGGTTTGCCGGCTTTTTCGCTACGGTCACGGCTTAATCCTTTTGATAAAGGGAAAGTCAAGGAGGCGATGGCCTATGTGCATCAACAGGGTCGCCGAGCTTATTTAACCTTTAATATCTATCCCCACAGTCGTCATCTAAAAGAGTTGCCGAAATATGTTGATTTGATCGCTGAGCTCAAGCCCGATGCGCTGATCATGTCTGATCCGGGCATTATATCTTTTGTTAAAGAAAAGTTGCCGGAAATCCCGCGCCATCTTTCTACTCAGGCCAATTGCACTAACTGGCGGGCGGCTAAATTCTGGCATGAGCAAGGGATTAAGCGGATTATCTTAGCGCGGGAGGTGATTCTAGAAGATGTCAAAGAAATCCATCAAAAGGTTCCGAAATTAGAATTAGAATATTTTGTTCACGGGGCGATGTGCATGGCTTATTCGGGGCGGTGTATCTTGAGTAAATGGCTAACCGGTCGCAGTGCTAACCTGGGTGATTGTTCGCAGCCTTGCCGTTGGAAGTATCATCTAACGGAAGAAAAGCATCCAGGCGAGTATATGCCGATAGAAGAGGATCAACATGGTACTTACATCATGAATTCTAAGGATATATGCTTGATAGAACATATTGATGAGCTGCGCCAGGCTGGTGTTTGCAGTGTAAAGATCGAAGGACGGACGAAAAGTATTTACTATGTAGCCAATATTGTCAAAGCTTATCGGCAGGCTATTGATGGTGATAGGCCGGTTAAAGAGTTACGTCAAGAATTAGATAAAATCACTAATCGAGGCTATATCCCAGGATTTTTGTTTGGTGAAGAAAAATGCGAGCATAATCTGGCTAATTCGCATAATATTGCTGATTGGCAATTTGTGGGCGAGGTAATAGAATATGATCGGAAAAAAGAGACAGCGAACATTAAAGTTCACAATGAAATTCATCAAGGTGATAAAATAGAATTCGTAGTGCCAGGGGGAGATAATTTTACGCAAAAGCTGGATAAATTTCAGGATACTGAATCGGGAGAAGAGCTAACGGAAGCACACGGAGGAGCGGGGCAGAAAATAATTGTCAACCCTAGGAACCTGGCCCCAAAATACTCAGTCTTAAGAAGAAAAATATAATTTGTGCTAATAAAAAAACTACCCCACATAAAACAAGGGTAGTTTTTTATTAGTATGCTTACAGTGTTTTCTCAGCGTCAGCGACGAAATTATCAACGGCTGTTTGTAATATTGATTCGTAATCTGGCACATTACTCTTGAGGTATTCTGCTAGCTTGGGGTCGTCGTCGTTAATTTTTTCTTCTAACTCGGCGGCTTTATCATCTGGAATGCTATTTGCGAGAGCGGTAATGATATATTTCTCTAGTTTTTCTCCCAGTTTTTCCGTCAATAATTCGCTAGCAGATAATTTATCGAGTAACCCCGTGCTTTGCAAAAGTTGTTTTGTTTGAGTAAGCATTTATTTTTTTATTTAGGTGTTCATTAGTTAGTTTATGGAATGCTATCTACTGGCTACTTTTTCTGGCTCTTCTTGATCAGCTCTTTGCGGCACAGGTTTTCCGACAGTTCTTGGTGGCTTAGGTTTTTTATCAGCAAATAAATAATCGATTTCAGACCCTGCATTTCCTTGGCGCGGTGCTCGATGGGAAGGACCCTGGCGACGTTTTTTACCACCAGGACGTTCTAAAGGAGCAGGTGATCCCTTTAGAGCCCTACCGGCTGTCTCCATGTTTCTTCTGTCCTCTACTTCCTTCAGAGCTCGTTTGTAAAATCCCTGTAAAGAATCTGGTAGTTGTAAATTTTTATCATCGCCGGACTCAATCGCTACTTTAAGGGTGTCGATTATTTTACGCCCGTTCATTTCCAGGATACTTCCTTTAATTTCACCTTGACCAACTTTGGGGGCTGTATCACCCTGTTGTTTAATTTTCAAGCGCTCTTTTAGTAAATCTTCTAGTTGGTAAGAAGTCACTATTTCATCACTGTCTAAAGATTCTAGATCAACTCCTGGCTTAAAAAAGCTAGCAGGAATAGGTCTATCCACATAACTATCTAAATGTCTTCCAGTCTCCGCGCTAGCATTACCAGCCAAACTCAACAGAGTCGCTGCGAGTATGATCTCTTTTTTACCGAACAACCCACCCCGAAGACGCTCTCTTCCGGGAGACAATTTCGGTTCCATGATTTCCAACCGAGCCTCTCTGTCGGCTCCTGCTAATTCTTCGCTCGGCACTCCTTCAGGTGATCCCTCAGTCATATTTTTATAGTTATTTATTATCTATCTTCCCTATGCTAACATAATATAACACAAATGTCAATAGTACTATAAAGGGTATACTAACCCTGTTGGAACAAGAGTAGGATAGAATGAAATATATTAATTAACTCTTGTTCTATGATTGCATTTATCAATCAGGTTCCCTCGGAAACTAAAATCAAGAAACAATTAAGAAAGATTATCTTTGGTCAAAATATGTTTTGTCCTCACTGTAATTCTAGGCAAGTGTATCGTTGTGAGAGTAGATACAGGTGTCGTAAGTGTAGAAGACCATTCACCCTACTATCAGGTACTTGGCTGAAGGACATGAAATTATCCCTGCGTACCTTCTGGGCTTTACTCTGGTGTTGGACACAGAAGGTTCCAGTGTTACAAACTATTAAACTATGCCATGTCAGCGAGAAGACTGCTAGGCATTGGTTCAGACAGTTCAGGCTACATTTGCCTCAATTTGAGGAGATTCTAGAAGGGACAGCTCAAATGGATGAAGCCTACTTCAGAAGTCTATCTCTGATTATGGCTAAACAACAAGGTAGTAGAAAACTAGCTCATCAGATCATAACCGGGAATTCCGTAAACAAAACTGAAGCAGCAAATTTCCTTTTTCAATATGTTCAACCTAATACTAAATTACATACAGATGGAGCTGGTATATATCGTAGTATTGATCAGTGGTGGCCAGTCAAGCACAAGAGAGATATTCATTCCAAATGGGAATTTGGATTAACCTCAGAAATTGAAGGAATGTTTGGTAATTTACGTACTTTTATTCGCAGAATGTATCATCATGTTACTCCACAATACCTACCAGAATATGTGAGTGAATTCTGCCTCAGATTTTCCTCACCTAAAATGTTCAGTTCTCCCTTAGAATATCTTAAAAAGTCCCTTTAGCTTGTTCCAACTTGTAATGATTACCCCTACTAACCCTCTTGACATAGGCTACAACAAAGAACGTTATAACAATTTTTAAATCTTTTCAGTATAAATAAAATGTCTAATTAGTAAAGGTCTTTTATATAGAAAGTTCTACCATCCACGCTCTTCCATCAAAAAAAGGCTTAAATAAGCCTTAAAATCGTCTACTGGGGAGGAGGGATTCGAACCCCCGATCATGGAGCCAGAGTCCATTGCCTTACCGCTTGGCTACTCCCCATTATAAAACCTATTGCCCCCGGAGTATAAAAAATCGTAGCTGACTTTTACTTTTTGGTCAAGGTTGCACTCTTACCTCCAACCTGCCTGTCCGGCAAACAAATCCGTTTCGCCTTCAAAACTAAAATCATTCCCAAGACGAACATAAAAATAAACAACAAGGCTAACACGAGAGACTTGTATTTACCTTCAACCAACAAAGCTACCGAACCGAATATTGCACTGACAATATAGAAAAATACAACGGCACCTCGTTGAGTAAACCCCAAATCTAGCAAACGAAAATGTAAGTGTTTGCGATCAGCTGATTTAAAAGGTGACTGCCTAAACCACAGGCGGCGGGCAATTACCCAACCCACATCTAAGATAGGGATGCCCATGATTAGCAAAGCTGTAGCAATCTTCCCACCGCTAATGATAGCTAACACTCCTAACATAAACCCAACCCACGTACTACCTGCTTCCCCGAGAAATATTCGAGCGGGATGAAAATTTAGCAAGAGAAATCCTAGAGCAGCCCCGGCCAAGACGATACATAACAAAGCAGTTTCTGGTTGCATCACCTGTGGAGTGAGACTGAGAAAAAATAGAACCACCGCTCCGATTACAGTGACACCAGACACTAATCCATCAAGTCCATCAAGCAATTTGGTGGTGTACACCATTCCTAATAACCACAACAGAGTAAAAATATCGGCTAGAGGAGTAAAATAATAGGGCACTCCCTGCCAATTAAGAACTTCAATATTGATAAGATCAAGTCGGAAAGCACTACCAAAGGGATTGGAAATAAAATCAATGCCAATACCAGCAGTGATAATAACTAAAGAAGCTAATACTGGCCAAATAATCAGCTTGCCGGGCGATAAGTTATATTTATCATCAAGAACACCACCAACCATTAAAATCAGTCCTCCCAAAATTATACCGGCGATATGTTTTGGCAACATGTAGCCAGTAAAATAAGAATCGTCCCAAAGTAAAAAGAAAAGCAACACTAGTGTGAAAGCCAAAAAAACAGCTACTCCACCTAGTAGTGGAATCGGCTTCCGATGTATCTTCCGTTGGCCCTCTGGCTGATCAACAATCCCCCAACGCAAAGCTAACTTTTTCGTTAACAAAGTCAACAACGCCGACAGAGAACCAGCGAGAAAAAAAAGGGTAACAAATTGAACAACATTAGTCAGCATCAAATTTTACGTTTTTTCTCTGTCACCCAAAATCCCATATATTTTCCTATCATCAGTCTAGTTTGCGATTCTAGGGCTGGTACCGACCCAAGTAAAATAGCAGCGATAGGAAGTAACAGCCATTGCAAGAGCATGCTAATAATCATGCTTTTCTTCTTGTGCTTTGGCCTTTCGGGAATAATTAACATATTAATAGTAGCGGAAATAAACATACCAATCATCGCTAAAGTCATCAAAACTTGAGTAATGTAGGGTAGGCTTTGGGCTAAAACTGTTTGGGTAAAATCATCTCCGCCCACAATTAACGGTAACCAGCCTAAAGAGAATATGATAATAGCATTGGTCGCCCAGGAATGAAAACCTTCCAGCGACCAAAAACCAAACTTGATTTTTTTCCGCCAGTTGATTTTGGTATTGCCGATAAAATTAGTAAAAATATAAGGGATATCTTCAATCCCCCAGGACCAACGTCGTTGCTGTTTGTACTGATTAATGACGCTTTCTCTGTAAGTATCGGCTAACACTGTATCCATGTAAACCGGGATTAACAAGGGCTCTACTCTGTATTCGCCATTATAATGGATTAAACACTGCCAAAAAACATGGGCGTCTTCAGACACCACATCCACATCCCAAAAGCCGATATCAACTAGTGTTTTAAAACTCATGCTGTGGCTAGAGAAGGTTACCAACTTATCCGGCTTACTCTGTTCCATCATCATCCAAAAAGTGGTGTGCATGGCTACTACCCGCATCAGAGCGGGTGAATCCCAAATATTATTAAAGAACATCGGCACTGGTTGATAACTAGCTTGGTGTGGATTCTCGGTAGTAAGAAATTTATATGTTAAAGCTCCGAAGTATTCGGGATGGATACAAGTGTCAACGTCTAGCACCGAGACAATCACTTTTTCGTATGGTATTTTTTGCTCGTCGATCACTTTTTTGGCTTCCCGCGCTGCCCAAGTTTCGTTTGATCCCTTGCCCGCAATTTCTCCCGGAATATTAGACGGATGCAAGGTACTCAAAAAAGTTTTGAATTTGTCACCATACAGGCCACGAATTGCCGCTGCATTTTTTTCCGCCCTTGCCTGATCTCTTTCCTCACCGGCGAAAACCACAATCATCTTCTCTAGCGGATAATTAGCTTTTATTAAAGCTTCAAAGGTGGGCCTAATGACATCCAGTTCCTCCTTATAGGTCGGTAAAATTACCAAGTGATAAATATCATCCCACCCTTTGCTAGACTGACACTTTTGTTGCCAATCCACCCGTATCACTTTTTTTAAATTACGGTAAGAGGAAACCAGATGAATTGCCGAATAAAGAGCTTTAATCAACCAGTAAATATCAAAACAAATAATAAAAACTGCTACCCAAACAGGTTTGATAAAAGATAAAGTTATACTTCCGATTAATGTTCCCCACGACAATACCCCCGGCAATACCTCAAAAAAACGCCAACCCGGCATTTTCCTCTTCTCGTGAATACTTAACTTGTTAATACTTATATTCATGTTTAAATTTCCTGGGTCATGGCGATACTGGCAGCTAGTAATAATAATTGAACTAAAATATTACTTAAGTTCAAAAGATAGGCTATAAATTTTTCTCGTCGGAAGAAAGATATACTAGTAATTAAATTAATAAGCAAAAGAAACAGGCCAAAGGCGGGAATAATAAACACTTTGTACCATAAATCAACAATATCTATCCCATTATAGATATTATAATGCAACGGGATGGGATAGACACTGGGCTTAATTCTTAGAACCAGTACCATCCAAACCGCAAAATTGGTCAAGACACCAAAAATTACCAAAACTAGAAAAAATTTGTCTCGTCGGATATTTGCTTGCTTGGCCTTTTGGATAATTTTACCTAACATAATAACTATTTATACTTGTAGTAGGCCCAGTTACCAATACGCAGATCTATGTAATCAACTCGCTCAATCCCCTCTTTGATTTGCTCATCCATAACAACCTTGAGATCGCCCAATTGCGACTCCACGCTGCGATCAATACTGAAATAAACACGCCAGCCCCCCGTAGTTTCAAGATGAACTTCTTTAGCTAAAATAGAAGGTGCCCAGAATTTTTTGATATCTACATTTATTTGCAAGGGAAATTGTTGGTGCAAATCTTGCAGGAAGCCAACAAAATTACGTGTTACTACTTCCTCGCGTAAGTATACTTCGCGATCATTAGAGTCATACACTAAAGGTAAATCCCGTTCGACCACTTCATCCAGGGTGGCTCGACAGCAAATACTGCCGTATTGATCAACGTAATGTAATTGGTTACCAGCCACCCAGACCAACAACAATTGCCGTTCTCTGACTTTAACCTTGATAACATCGGTTAACTTTTTTTCTATCTCTATCTGCTCTAGCCGTGGTATTTCTGCCAGCAAAAAATCATTCAGGCTATTTTTATCCAATAAAAATATATTGTCAGCTGGTAACACCCACAATATTTTTCTGGTAGCAAATTTATTGAAAGCCTCTTCAACTTCTGTCTGGTTTACTTCGACATTATCGATCAAGACCACCTTTTCAACCCGGAAAAAGTTAGTGAAAAAGAGAAAATAGATTAAAAAGGACAAAGTAGTAATGCTAACCAGTAGATATACCTTTTTAAGAGTTGCAGAAAGCCACTCGCGCTTCTTCCGTTGGGTCGCTCGATTCCGATAATAGAGATCTTTACGCAATTTCTGCTTGCTCCACAGTTTATTCTTCTTCGGCGTGGAACTACTATGGCTGGCTCGGCGACGAAACAGCTTCTTTTTTCTTCTTTTATTTATACTCATCCAAGCCATCTCAGTTTTAAATTACTACTCTCTTAATCAGAGGATTAATCCTAGTAACAAATTCATAATTGATTGTCCCAATACTATCGGCCAATGAGTCGGCGGTAATCTCTTCCAAGCCCTGTTTGCCTAATAATACCACTTCATCCTCTACCGCTACCTCCTTACAATTAGTTACATCGACCACGATCATATTCATGAATACCCGCCCCAGCACTTTACAACGTTGACCCTTAATTAACACCTCACCGACCCGAGATAATTTTCGATCGTAGCCGTCCCAATAACCAATTGGTAGCACCGCTATTTGGCTATCTCGTTTCACCTTTTCCGTGCAACCATAACCCACTGCCGTTCCCGCCTTGATGTTCTTGACCTGAGCCACTACCGTTTTCCAAGTAAGGACGGTTTGCAGAGAAAAATCCTTCAGGCGCCCATTTTTTTCCTGCACTGTTTGCCGTGTCTCTGGTGATGGCCAGAAACCATACAGACTAATACCTACTCGTACCATAGCAAAGTGAGTTTCGGGAAATAACATCGTCGCGGCCGAGTTGGCAGTATGCTTAAGGGGGATATTAATGCCTGCTTTTTCTAAATTGGAGACAACTTCCTGGAAAGTCTTTAATTGTTTTTGGGCATAACTATAATCCGTTGTGTCCTCAATATTAGCAAAGTGGGTCGAAATTCCTTCGATATGAACGCCAGGATACTTTTTGATGAATTTGATAAACTTGAGAGTGTCCTCGGGCATTACCCCCTGGCGCGATGTCCCCGTTTCAATTTTAAGGTGAATGTTAACTTCCGACTTTCCCAAATTAGTTATTCTCCCCAGCTCTTCAATCGTCTCCTGATTATAAACAGTCAGCCTAAGATCATTTTCCACTGCCTCTGCTAATCGTGACCGCAATACATAGCCAATTATCAAAATGGAGGCGTCAACGCCCGCCTGACGTAAAACTAATGCCTCATCAATTGAATCCACTCCCAGACAATCAGCCCCTGCCGCTAGCGCGATTTTGCTCACTCCCACTAGGCCGTGTCCATAAGCATTCGCTTTAACAGCTACCAGCAATTTTACTTCCGACCCGATAAGATT
Organism: Patescibacteria group bacterium; assembly: GCA_018818965.1. Classification (GTDB taxonomy): domain Bacteria; phylum Patescibacteriota; class JABMPQ01; order JABMPQ01; family JABMPQ01; genus JABMPQ01. The sequence goes on from JAHJQX010000010.1 coordinate 24,967, forward strand.
TTTAAACTGCTGCACATTATGTGTAAGTGCTGCCTGATCTATTTCTACCCAAGTTTTCTGACTAGCTGAATCCATGTTAACCAGCTATTTGATAACTTTCATCCCGCTCATATATTCTTGCAGGGCAATTGGCACGACTACGCTACCATCCGCCTGTTGATAATTTTCTAAAATAGCAATAATCATCCGCCCCATCGCCAAAGCAGTACCATTCAAGATGTGAACTAATTCATTCTTTTTACTTTTCTGATCACGATATTTGATATTCAGCCGTCGTGCCTGAAAATCTGTGCAATTGCTAGTTGAGTGAGTTTCCCGATACTTATCCTGCGAAGGTATCCAGCACTCTAGATCATAGGTATTAGCTGATTGATAGCTCAAATCACCGGTACATACTTGGATAATCCGATACGGCAATTTTAACTCGGCTACTAATTTTTCCTGCAAAGACAGTAAATATTTATGCTCTTTGTCAGATTGCTCCGGCTTGGTGAAAGAAACCATTTCAACTTTGTCAAATTGGTGCACGCGGAGAATGCCTTTGGTATCTTTGCCATAAGAACCAGCCTCCCGACGAAAGCAAGTGGAAAAGGCGGCGTAGCGCTTGGGCAGCTCCTCTTCAGCTAATATCTCATCCATATGCAACGGAACCACTGATTGCTCGGAGGTGCCAGTAAAATATTGCTTATCTTTGGTGAAGTGATAAGTGTCTTCTTCTCCCCCACCTGATAAATAACCCAACCCCTGCATGGCTTTCTCTTTAATAACCACCGGCGGAACAATCGGCGTGAAACCTTCTTTAATCAGCAAATCAAAAGCAAAACGCATTAGAGCAAATTCGAGTAAAGCAGCCGCTCCCTTGAAGTAGCCAAAGCGTGACCCGGAAACCTTGGCTGCTCTTTTGACATCAATAATGTCTAGTTTTTCTCCTAAGGCAGCGTGATCGAGGGGTTTGAAATTAAATTCGGTGGGCTGACTGACAACCTTTAGCTCTTTATTTTCACTGTCGTCTTCGCCCACTGGCACACTTGGTTGTGGAATATTAGGCAGCTCCAGCATCATTTGCTTAATCTGAGCTTCTATTTCTTTCAACTCCGGCTCACTTTCTTTCACGCGTTGTGAAATAGCCTTCATTTCCATAACTAGTTTCTGCTTGGTCGCACCACTACTTTTAGCAATCTCGGCTGAAGCTTTATTTTGCTCAGCCCGCAATTTTTCCACTTCTTGAAGTAAGTCCCGTTTCTTTTTATCAAGCTTAATCAAGGCGTCAACATCGAATTTTAGTTGACGATCTTTAATAATCTGTTTAAGTTTCTTGGGATCTTTACGAATGAGATTAATATCTAGCATATAGGTTAGGTTTTAAGTTGTGATCCTTTGCCCATATAACCTTTCAGTACCGACAACCAGGCTCCCAAGCCGAAGGCGATAGCCACGAGCTTTACTAGCCAACCAATAAAAGGAACTGCTACTACAATCCCAAAGATTACCAAGCCCAGCCCAACAGACCAGATCAGAGAAACTTCTTGCTTTTTACCAATCGCTTTGATCAAACGATCACCAATCCACAAGCCAACAATAACCTTAGCCAAATAAATAGCTGCACTGTATAAGACAAAGACAAGCAAGGCTAGAGGAAAACCAACAATTGTTACCATAACCATGACAGCTGCAATTGGGGTGGCGATTAATACTAACAGTCCCCAACCAAAACTTGCACCAGGCTGACCAGTAAGTTTTGCTAAAACTCTACTGGCAATACGCGGGAATAGTAATACAAATAAAATACCGATAATTAATAAACCTAGACCACTAATAATCTTACTCGCTGTCCCAGTAATCATCGCCAGGACAGGATTGCCAGAGCCCACCTTAGCCCCACTGTATGAATTTTTAGCCTCCGTCCATTCTTTGACACCAGCCACTTCTGCTCCACTATCTATTTGCGCTTCTTGAGTAGAGCTATATTTTAAATCACCATTAATCCTTGCATCCGAAGTTAGACTTAGATTTTCAATTTCTCCCTCTACATTACCACCAACTTCACCCGCTAATTTCATCTCACCCGCTCCCACCCAGATATTACGACCAACATCACCATATAAACTTACGTTTCCCGCTCCCACGATCAAATCACGACCGATTAGAACATTATCATCTATTTCAACCATGCCGCCCGCCAAGATCACATTATCCTCTATTCTCTCCTTGATCCTAACTTGCCCCCCAGAAGCAACCACGTCATCCATTACCGGTCCTTCGATAGTCACTTGGCCTGCTCCCACCAGCACATCGCCATTTACCTGACCAGTTACTTCTACATCCCCTCCAGCGATAACCAAATCGCCATTTATTTGCCCGTGGATTCTTATATTCCCTCCGGCCACTAATAAATCGTCCTCAATAATCTGATCTGCAGCGATAATAACTTCATCACCATTCTTGAATTCAATAGCCTGAGCGCTCACTGGTAGCACTAGAAACATAAACAAGGCAACTACACCAATTAATCCCCATTTGACCTTCATATTTTTATTTTTTTAATTAGTTTTGATGATTTATATATCTCCGGCTTATACGATCTTGCTCGTATTATTTTAATATTTTGGTTGCTTCCCTTAATATATCTTTCCAACTCACCGACAAACTTCCGCTGATCATAGCCTAAACAAATTATAGCTGGCTGGCGCTCACGGATTATTTGTAATTTATCACCTCCCGACTGAGCAGCTATTACCTCATCAACTATTCCTTGTTTCTCAATCTCGGCCATCCGCTCAGTTTGTTTATGTATTGGATATTCGCCTTTGATTGTCTTTACCGTCTCATCGTGAGCTACCACCACCGTTAGCTGATCACCATGCTCCTTGGCTTGGCGGAAAAAATCTAGATGACCCAGATGAAGAATATCAAAGGTGCCGAAGACCATTATTTTAATCATAATCCTAACTCATCACTAATTTCCTGCATCGCCTTGAGGCTAAGTTCGATAAACTCATCTAACGATAATCCTAATTGATCACACTCTCCAATCATCTCACGCGACACTTTAGCGGCAAAAGACTTGTCTTTCATTTTTTTCTTAAGCGACTTGGCTTTGACGTTGGCTAGTTTTTTGTCTGGATGCACTAGAGCAGAAGCAAAAATCAAACCAGTGATACTCTCTGCACAAGCCACCGCATGATCGAGCTTAGTTTGCCGCTCAATCACCTTATTATATTCATAACTGTGAGCTTGGATAGCGTTGATACCAACTTCAGGAAACTTTTGCGCCCGGAGAATATCAGCTGTTACCTTACCATGCTCGGCTGGCTTATCTTGAGTCTCCTCCCAATCAAGATCGTGTAGTAAACCTGTTACTGCCCACAACTCCTCGTCCTCACCTAACTTTTTAGCCAAAGCTCGCATAATTACTTCCGTCTCGCGGGAGTGAAGAATGTTTTTTTCGTCTTTCAAATGCTCTTTGAGTAGAGCAAACGCATCGTCGCGAGTCAGGGATAAATTAACTTTGGCCATTTTTTGAGATTTAGTTAGCAGGGTTTTATTTCTATCTGCAGTTGATGTCAGCCGGTGACCGTCGTCACCTTTGGGCTTCATGGTGGGGAACAAGATCACTTCTTTGATCGAATTGGTATTGGTAAACAACATTGCCATACGATCAATCCCGATACCAATTCCAGTTACGGGTGGCATTCCATGCTCAATCGCTTCGATAAATTCTTCGTCAGTCTGGTGGGCTTCGTCAAAACCAGATTGTTCTTTCTTTTTTTCCTCAACGAAACGTTGACGCAAATCAACCGGATCATTAAGCTCTGAATAATGATTGCCAGCTTCAGATCCGATAATGAAATGTTCGAAGCGCTCAACAAAACGAGGATCATCGGCGCATTTCTTGGCTAGGGGAGATGTTTCTACTGGGTAATTGTAAATGATGGTCGGCTGAATTAGTTTCTCCTCCACTTTCTCTTCAAAAATATAAGCAATCATCTCACCTGTGGTCTGGAACATGGCAAGCTCCTCTTTGTCTAGCCCCAACTTTAAGGCCTTTTCCCTGACCTGGTCACAGCTATCACCGATAGTAAAATCAGCTCCGGTATATTCTTTAATAGACTCGACCATAGTTAACCGCTTCCAAGGTCGTTCCAGATTAATCTTCTGTCCCTGATATTCAATCTCCGTTCCACCTAGCACTTCTTGAGCCGTCTGCAAATAGATCTCCTCCACCAAATCCATACTAAACTCATAGTTTTGGTAAGCCGTCATAATTTCTAGCAGAGTAAACTCAGGATTATGACTTAGATCAATGCCTTCATTGCGAAAGTCCTTACAAAACTCAAACACTTTCTCAAAACCACCCACTATTAATCTCTTAAGATACAGCTCGTCAGAAATACGCAGATAAAGTGGAATATCCAAGGCATTATGATGAGTCTTAAATGGCTTAGCAAAACCGCCACCATAAATCGTTTGCAAAATAGGAGTGTCGACTTCCATATACCCTTTAGTAATCAGAATCTGCCGAATTTTTTCAATCATGGCGGAACGAAGTTCAAATCTTTTTCTAACTTCCGGATTGACTGCCAAATCCAAATAACGCTTACGAAATCTTTCCTCGACATCTTTTAAACCATGCCATTTTTCTGGCAATGGCTTTAGGCTCTTAGTGAGAAGGGAATAGTCAGATACTTCGAGAGTCTTTTCGCCCTTCTTAGTAGTAAATAATTTACCAGTCAGCTGCACAAAATCTCCCATATCAAGACTTGAGAAAGATTTATACTTGTCTTCGCCAAGGATATCTCGTCGTAAATAAGCTTGGATTCGAGCAGTACCATCTTGCACCTGGACAAAAGTAGATCCCCCATGGGAGCGAATAGCATAAATCCTTCCCACTAAGGATATTTCCCGTCCCTTGAGCTTAGCAAAATCAGCCAACATTTCCTGGCAAGTGTTTGTCCTTTTGGCTTTAGCCGGATAGGGATTTAATTTTGCCTGCTTAATTTTATTGAGTTTGGCAAGACGTATTGCTGACTCTTCCGCCATAAATATAATTTATTTACGATTTTACTTTAAGCAATAGCTGCAAACAAAAGCAATCTACTTTAACGTAGATTGCTTGTATTATAGCAAAAAATATACTTATTCAAAGCAATTATCCGATAGTCATCACTCTATAACTTTTCTGTCCGACAGGAGTTTCTACTTTGACTATTTCGCCTACTTCTCTATCTAAAAAAGCTTGACCAATCGGTGATTCGTTAGAAATTTTACCCGCTACCGGATCAGCTTCATCTGATCCTACTATTTTGTACTCGATTTCTTTGCCATTACTTTTCACCACAATCGTTGAACCTACTCTAATAGATTTCCCCTGACCACTTTTCTTGATAATGACAGCGTTTTTTATCTTGCTCGCCAATTCAATAATTCTCCCCTCGACAAAGGCCTGCTGCTCCTTAGCCTCTGAATATTCACCACTCTCAGAAATATCACCTTCTTCTAGAGCCTTCCGGATACGATCAGAAACTTCTTTACGCTCGACTTTCTGCAAATGCTCTAGCTCTTTTTTTAATTCGCTCAGACCTTCTTCGGTTAAGTAGTTCTTTTTTATCATTTTTCTGTTTTAACTAAAACTGAGCCTGTCCAGTTTGGCAAAAAGCCCATTATTTTACTTGTACACCCCTCCGATCTTAGCTTGCTTCACCGTTATGTCAACAACAGTTATCCACAAAATAATCTGCGAGCGGTAACTCAGATAATTAACTTACTGTTTATTATCAAAATACCACTCCAAAATCTTTCCGGCAATTGGCACCGCTACTTCGCTACCTTCTCCTCCTTCTTCTACCAGAACCGTCACTACTACCTCTGGATTTTCGTAAGGAGCAAAAGTTGTATACCAAGCATGATTATCACCGCTGCCGGAATGTTGAGCCGTCCCTGTCTTGCCGGCCGACGATACCGATAAATAATTTAAGGATTTACCTGATCCGGATAATACTGTCTCGCGCATAGCCCTTTGCACAATCTTAATATTCTCCTGACTAACCAGTCCTTCTTTCATAGAATGAGGGAAATGTTCCTTAATACTATTACTGCTATTATCGACTACCTTTTGCACCAAATATGGTTGATAGACAACTCCCCCGTTGGCAACGGCAGCCGTCCAGCAAGCTACTTGAAGAGGAGTAGTTAGAACATCTCCCTGGCCAATCGCCATATGGTAAGTATCGCCTAGGTACCATTCCTCTCCTTTGGTTTCCCCTTTCCAATCGGGAGTGGGAATCAATCCTTTCTTTTCATTGGGTAAATCTATGCCTGTAGCCTGACCCAAACCAAATTTTTGATAATACTTTTCTAATTTTTCCGCCCCTAGACCTTCCCGACTTTCATATCCTCCGCCCGCAATGTAAAAATAGATATCTGATGACTGGGCAATGGCACTATAAATATCCATCGGGCCCAAACCAGCTAAATTCCAGCCAACGAAATTATAAACAACGTCTGGATTATATTTATTGGGCACACTAATCGAGCCAGTATCTTCGATAATGGTGTGCTCATTCACCACCCGTTCCTCGAGAGCAGCGGCAGCCACTACTGGTTTAATAGTTGATCCGGGAGGGTAAACACCGTTTATCACCCGGTTGAATAAAGGTTTATCCTCATCATTAATTAGACGTTCGTAATCTTCTGATAATACACCCCCCGTAAAAATGTTGTTATTATAATCAGGTGTGCTAACCAAAGACAGAACTCGACCACTATCTGGTTCCATTACTACCACTGCTGCTTTATTTGATTGTATTTTCTCTAGCTCGGCAGCCACTATTTCATTAACTTTCAGCTGCAATTCCCGATCCACAGTTAAAATCAAATCGCTGCCAGCCACTGATTCACTGACCGCTACCACTTCTTTTACCTTACCGCGGGAATCAACTTCAACTTGCTCTCGGCCGTGCTGACCTCGCAGCTCTGATTCATAATAATTTTCGAGACCACTCTTCCCTAGCCAGTCAGTTGTCTGATAGTCATCTTCTCCTAATTCGTTTAACTCTTCCTCGGTTATTTTGCCAACATAACCCAAAATGTGGGCAAACGCAGCCGCCTCTTCATAGTAACGTCTGGTATTAATTTCAATATCAACACCAGGCCACTGCGCTAATCGCGGTTGGAGAAATAATGCCTTGTCTCGCTCTAAATTACGCTTTATTGGCACTGGCGTATAGGAACTATAATCTAAATTGTTCTCTACTTCACTAAATTCGTCTTCTCCTATTGCCAAATGCAATTTGACTTTACCTAACACCTCTTGCCGCTGCTTTTCTTCTTTAGGTAAATCAGCCGGAATAACTAATAAATCAAAACTGGGCTCATTACGTACTAAGATATTTTTATCGGAGTCATAGATTATGCCCCGAACTGTTTTTTTAATATTTACCCTGAATCTATTTTCAGCAGCTGCTTGCTTATACTCATCCCCAGCGAATACCTGTAGTTGAATTAAACGCAACAAAAGCACAATAAAGACAGATAAAATGATAGCCGCAAAAATTTTTATCTTGCCATAATCAAACAGGGGGTTAATTGTTCTAACCTCTTGAGCATCCTGCCGTCCTGTCATCAGAGCTTCGTCCCAATTTTCCATTACCTCATTACTATCGCGATCTATTGTTTTCCCCTCCAAATAGTCAGTGTGAAAGGGATTTTTATTTGTCATAATTTACTAGCCAGACTAGTGGCAAATCCATTAATTATTTTTTGATATTTGGCGATCAGTGGATAAATAATTAACATCAATAACACATTTGCTACTGTTCCCAATAGTATTGACCAAAAAACAGTAGTTGATAGACCAATTCCAGTTTCGGCAAAACTGATAAAGCTAAATAACCACGAAAAAAAGTAAATCAACCCGTAGTATAAAATGGCTATTAGTCCGCATAGCCAAGTTCGAGTATAGTACTTATTAAAACTGATTGCGGTATTAGAAATTAAATAGAGACTGAGGACTATTACTAGTAGAGATATCATGAAAACACTTAATTTGACTGACGAAAAAATATCTAAGAGAACACCGCCGCCAATAGCCCAGAAAAATGCCTCTTGGTAATCACCGAGTAGACACCAACAAAATACTACTACCATTATAATACTAGGCAAAAAACCCCGCGTAGAAAAATGAGGCAAAAAAGAAACCTGCAAAATGGCAGCTATGAAGACTCCTATTAGAGCAATAAATCTTTTCACCAGCTCGTGATTACAAAAATCAAGCGTAAATCCTGGAAATTAAACAAAGGTTTGATTTTGGCTTTTTGAAATAAAGCATTGTCACTGTTGCTTACCTCCTCTACCTCTCCGAGCAACAACCCACGGGGGAACAATTGTCCAATTCCCGAGGTAGCGACTAAATCACCTGGTTTTACTTCTTTGTTTTGCGGAATCATGTCCATTACTAAAGCTAAATTGTGCTCACCAGTAATGATCCCAGTGGCACCCGAGTTGACTACTTCGGCATTAATTTTACTACGCGAATCTACCACGGGTAGAATACTGGCAGTCTTATCTTCAGTTGCCAATACTTGCCCGATCAAAACACCATCAGATAATACTACCGGCATGTCTTGAACAATACCATCGCTGCTGCCCTTATCAATTCCCAAAGAGAAAAATAGATTATTGGGATCACGGCTGATAATAAAAGCAGGGGTCATTTCTTCTTTTCTTTCCCGAACCAGACTCAATTGCTCGCGCAGCATTTTGTTTTCTCTCGTTAAGGATTTGACCTGGCTTTTACTGACATATAGATTTCTCACTTTCTCTTCCAGGGCTTTGTTTTCTTGATCTAGCTGACGAATAGACACTAACAGATGAGAATAAGTTGTTACTCGTTCACCCCAACCATAAAAATAAGACTGGACGGGAGCCAGCCCTGCTTTTAAATAGCTCGTTAAAGGAGAAAGAAGACCAGTACTATTTAAAACGACAAATATTACTACCAAAATTACACTGACAAGTAAAAACAGAGAGCTGTTAATGCTTTTAAATTTCATACGGGCGGTCCTATTTCTTTATTATCATATTATCTTCCGAAGAAACCAGGACGTCCTTCAAACTATCAATATCCTCTAGAATAATCCCGGTCCCACGAGCGACGCAAGTCAAGGGATCATCAGCCAGAAAAACGGGGATTTTAGTCTGCTCAGTGATTAATTTATCTAGACCCCGCAATAAAACCCCTCCTCCGGCTAAAACAATTCCCTTACGCATAATATCAGCTACCAGTTCGGGAGGAGTTTCTTCAATTACCATTTTAATATTATCAACGATTGTATAAACCGATCTGGCAATAGCTTTTCTAATATCTTCATCAAGAGCCTTCACTTCTTTGGGCAAGCCAGTGACAAGGTCACGACCCCGCATAATGGTTTGTAAAGGTTTCCTCAGCGGAGTGGCCGATCCAACCGCTATTTTGATTTCTTCAGCGGTACGTTCTCCCAGCAGCAGATTGATTTCATCACGAGCATATTGAATAATGTTTTCATTCATTTCATCACCAGCCACCCGCAATGACTTTGACACTACCACTCCTCCCAAAGAAATCACCGCAATTTCCGTGGTACCACCACCAACATCAACAATCATACTACCAGCCGCGTCTTGCACTGGTAAACGAGCTCCGATTGCAGCGGCCATCGGTTCCTCGACTAGAAATGTGCGCCGGGCACCAGCGCTCTTGGCTGCATCTTCCACTGCCTTTTTTTCAACCTCGGTTACTCCCGAAGGAATTCCAATCACCACTCGCGGACGGGGCAACAAAGAAAAACCACCTTTGTGTACTTTTTCGACAAAATATTTTAACATCTGTTCGGTAATCTCAAAATCAGATACCACCCCATCAACCAAAGGACGACTAGCTACGATATGAGCGGGTGTTTTCCCTACCATTTTACGAGCCTCACTACCAATCGCTAAAATCTGACCAGTACGTTTATTGATAGCAACTACTGATGGTTCATTGATAACAATCCCTTCATTGCGAACATAAACCAAGGTATTGGCGGTGCCGAGATCGATACCGATATCTTTAGAAAATGTACCTAAAATGTCACTGATTATTGGCATATTGATGAAAATTGAAGATTTATTACAACCATTTCGCTTACTTGTTGGTACGAGTTTGCCTAATCTACCTGCCAGTAGATAGGATAGGAAGATCCATGATGGATCTCTATACTTTGCTTAAAGAATAATTTCTACTCTTTTATCCCTCACTTAAATACTCCGTCAATTTGTCTAACAACACAATTTTAGCTTCTTTTTCAGCCCGCTTTTTCACCTCACAACCACCCCTGGCTATTGTTTTCTCGCTTATAACCAAGCGTACAGGCAACCCTAATAAGTCTGCATCAGCAAATTTCTGGCCAACACCGATATCTACACGGTCGTCATATAATACTCCAATATTCTTTTCCTGTAAAGACTTATATAAATCAGTGGCAGTAGCTTGAATTTCTTGGTTTTTATCAGCTCCGATGGGGATTAGATGCACTCTGAAAGGAGCAATGTTAGTCGGCCAGATAATCCCCGCTTTATCGTGATGCACTTCCACTACTGCCCCCAGCAATCGCGAAATACCAATTCCATAACAGCCCATAATCACATCCTGTTCTTGGCCTTTCTCATCCGTATAGGTAAGATTAAAATCCTTAGCATATTTGCTACCTAGCTTAAATATATTACCAACTTCAATTGCCTTATTTTTCTCCAATTTCCCCTGACAATTGGGGCACTTATCCCCCGCAAAAATTTCTTTGTTTTGATGTAAATCACACTTGGAACAAGAAAAAACAATATCTTCTCCATAAGGTGTAAATACTTGAAATTCATCGGAAAACTTAGAAAAAGTCCCACCACTAGCCTTTACTAACTTAACATCCAAGCCACAACGACTAAAAATCTTCTTGTAAGCCGTGATAAATTTCTCATAATATTTATCTAAATCGGCTTGATCACGATGAAAGCTGTACAAATCCTTCATGCTGAATTCCCGCCCGCGCAACAAGCCTGATTTTGGACGCGGTTCATCCCGAAATTTAGTTTGGATCTGATACAAAGATACGGGTAAGTCCCGATAAGAATTAACATATTTATCTACTAACGGGGTGACCACCTCCTCATGACTAGCTCCCAAGGCATATTCTTTATCACCCGAGCCTTTTAATTTAAATAGGACATCAAACCCTTCCCAACGACCAGTCTTTTGCCAGTTGGATTTGGGAGAAAGGGCGGGCATTAATATTTCCTGACCACCAATTTTGTTCATTTCCTCCCGGACAATATCTTGGATGTTGGACAATACTTGTAACCCCAAAGGAAGATAGGTATAAACACCGGCCATTAATTTATCAATATACCCTGCCCGTAATAATAATTGAGCGTTTAGACTAGCCTCATCAGGAGGAGTTTCTTTTTTAGTTTTGCTGAATAATTTTGTTTGCTTCATAATGTTGTCCTATTGCCCAATTATTCTTTTACCAATATTTACAAAAATATCTTGAAATTTAAAAACGTCACGAAAAGTAACGGCCAGCATTAACAAAAGCAGAAGAATGAAGCCAATCATGTGAATGGTATTTTCTAACTTACGCTCTACTTTTTTGCCCCGGATTTTTTCTAATGCCAGAAATATCAAACGTCCCCCATCAAGAGCTGGCAATGGAAATAAATTGATAATGGCTAGATTGATGCTTAAGATAGCAATAAACTGCAAGATATAAACATAACCCATCCGTGCCATCTGGCCAGTCATTACCGCGATACCAACTGGACCACTAAGCTCTTCGGCTACTCCTGCCCCCACTAGTAGATTTTTGATAATATTAAACAAAGCTACTACTATTGCCACCAGCAAGGCGAAGGTCGCTACCGCTCCCTTGGTTAAAGCTTGGTACCAGGGATAAGACACAATTCCAACTTCTACCAAAGAAATGCCAACGGGGCCGTCACCATCTGAAAACTCACTGCGAGGCACTAAGGAAAGTTCACGCTTTTCTTCCCCACGCTTAATCTCTATCACCATCTCCCGATCCTGGTAGTCACGGGTGATATCTTGTATCCGATTCGCTTGGTCGACTGGTTGTCCCGCAACAGACAAAATTTGGTCGCCCATCTGAATTCCAGCCGCTGCCGCCGGGGAATTTTCACTGACAGCCATTATTTGGACTTTTCTGTCTCGGATCTGATCTGTTGGTATACCATCCTCAATAGCCACCGGCAAACCAACCTTGAAGCCAATAATCAGCAGAACCATGGCTAACAAAACGTTCATTGTCACTCCCGCAATCAAAATCAACGCTCGCTGCCAAATTTTCTTTTTAGCAAAACTGTCAGAATCCTGATTGCCGCTATCATCTTCTCCCTTGATTTTACAAAATCCACCAATTGGCAACCAATTCAAAGAATAAACCGTTGGTGCATCCAATTTGGGTTCTGCGTTACCCCAAAGTTTCCCCCATTTGCCATTTTTATTACGATAAACTCCAAAAATACGTGGGGGAAAGCCCATACCAAACTCTTCCACTTTAGCTCCCATCTTGCGTGCAGCTACAAAATGACCAAACTCGTGGACAAAAATGAGTAGACCCAGTATTAAAACAAATAAAACTATGGTAGTCAGCATCGGCTGTTATTTTTACTTCTTTATTAAACAGTCATTACTTCTTGCTCTTTTTTCTCTTCTCTTTCCTTGATCTGATTATTAATCTCATTTACCACTTTATCAAGCTCTTCTTGGGCTTTATATTTATCATCTTCAGTAACCTGACCAGTATTTTCCAGATCTTTGATTTCCTTCCAGATTTTCTCGCGGGCGTTTCTGACGATAATCTTAGCTTCTTCAGCTTTTTGGCCAATCACCTTGGCTAGTTCCTGACGCCTTTCTTCATTTGGTTCAGGAAAGGTTACTCGCACTACATCCTTTTCCGCGCTGCAGCTCAAACCTAAATCGGACTGACTAATAACACCTTCTATTGCTTTAAGCGACCCTTTATCATAGGGCTGGATCGCTAACAAGCGGATATCAACCACGTTTATGGTAGCTAGTTGCTTCAGGGGCGTCTTAACGCCATAATAATCTACTGCTAAGTCCTCAATAAGGGACGGGGAAGCCTTACCTACACGCAACTTACTAAATTCCTTACTTAAATAATCTAAAGCTTTTTCCATCTCTTGCTTGCCTTCGATAATTTTTTGCTCGTACATATGATTTTGATGTTAAGTGATAGAATAAAAAAACTCCTACTGTTGCTGAGTGGATAGCACCGTTGTGTAAAGAACCGAAGTATCTCCTGGGTCAACAGCTAGACCCCGTAACTTACCGGTGGTAAATTGTTTAACTGACCAATTTGCTCCTCCGTCAGCAGTTTTGTACAAATTAGAATCAAAAGTAAAATATATTTTGCCAGCGTCTTTAGGATCCAGGGCAATGTTGGCGACGGTATGGTATTCTGGATTAGCTAAAATATTAACTTTCTGCCAAGTTTGGCCCCAATCATAGGAAATCAAAAAACCGATTTCTCCGATTAGGTATACCCGACTCTTCTCCTCTGGATGCGCTACAATATCATGAATACCACTTGCTTTACCAATTGATTCGACCTTATCTTTGATGTCAGTTACTATTTTTCCACCATCACTACTCTGGTAGAGACTCTCGCTAGTAGCCACAAAAAGCTGGCGGCTATCCTGATAACCAACAGCGATTCCATTGACCGATTCACCTTCCTCAAACCACCTAATAGCCACCCAACTACGCCCACTGTCCTTACTTTTAAGAAGGGCACCGTTGCTGGTACCAGCGTAGACTCGACGCGGGTCATACCAATCTGCCACGACATCATTGACTACCGTATCATCATGGGTCTCAGCGTAAACTTCCTCCCAATTGTTACCCCCGTCAGAACTTTTATAGATTTGTCCAATATCATTGGCACTACCAGCTGCATATATAACTGAGCTGTCATTTGGATTAATATCTAAGGAGTAAATATTACCAGCCCTAAGAGCGGTCTGTTGCCAGGTATCCCCGCCATCTGTACTCTTGTAGATTCCATTCAATTCAGTACCTACAAACACAATATTTGAATCACTAGGATCAATGGCCACTTCATTCACGCTCAAACCAGAGATATCGTTCTTATCATCTATTTTTACCTTTTGTTCCCATGTTTCTCCCCCGTCAGTAGATTTGTAAACGCCAGCGTCCGATTGTTTTTTATTACCACAACTGAGCCCGAGTAAAGACAGAGGAGCTAGCAATAAAACTATTAACGCTATTTTAAACCTGGTCATGATGAAGCATTACGATAAAATTTTCAATAACGAGCTTAGGATTAACATTGTGAGTTAGCAATTTACTAGCAGTTACTAAATAATTTAAAATATTCCTGATCTGCTGTCTAGAAAACTTTTTAGTTGCGACTTGGTTACTTTGGGTCAAAGCTAGTTCAGGACAGTGAGCTTGGCTGACAATTAAGTCCCGGAAATACTTGGTCATAGCATTGATGAATTCTAAGGCCTGTTCGTTTTTTACCTTCCAGCTGTTTATCATTTGAAAAGAACTATTTATGTCCTGATCTAGCACTTGGAGTAATTCCTGTTGACGTTGCTGCTGACGAGACAATTGTTCACTGTCGGCCTGATACTTAATCGCCAATCCTGGCCGGCCGAAAGCAACCTGAGCTATTTCAGTTAAGATCACTGAGCTTTTATCCATTGCTAGATTCTTTTCTATTTCTGCTTTTGCTACCAAATTAAAATTAATAATTACTGACCGGGAAATAATAGTAGGAATAACACCCTCAATACTTTCCGCTAACAAGATAAATACTACCTTATCACCCGGTTCTTCTAGTATTTTTAAAATAGCATTGGCCGCTGGCAAGGTGAAACAATCGACTCCATCAATTATGCAAACTCGATATCCACCCTGATAAGATTTCAGAGACAAGTGGTGCTGTACTTCTCGCACTTGAGCGATACCAATCTTGCCTTTGGTTTTAGTGACCAAGTTTACATCTGCTTGTTTGTTCGCGGCGACATCAAGGCAATTCCGACACTGACCACAAGGTTTCCGAGCTTGCAAACAAAACAAAGTCCTGGCAAACTCAGTGGCTACCTTTCTCTTGCCAACTGATTCAGGCCCCACGAATAGATAAGCATGATTAATTTTATCCGTTTCAATATGACGCGCTAGGATTGCTACTGCCCGTTGATGCCCGATAACGCCCCAATTATCCTGACTGGTTGTTTTCACAGCGTTTTCCATAATCCAAATATACCATATCTGGTCGTTTAGTTCTATAACTTCCTCGCAATGGCTAATTTTTAATTATTTTTATCAGCTTCTTGTGTAAATGTTCGTTAGCCGCTACCAAGCTTTTGCTATCTAGGGTCCAGGGTTGACCATCAATGTCACTCACTATACAACCTGCCTCCCTCATAATTAGTGTTGGGGCAGCGTAATCCCACACCTTGCCGCCCAAGGAAAATTTCCAATCGCGTCTACCATCAGCTACACAAAGAGAAGATATTGCCGCCGATCCAAAAGCGTTCATCCAAAATTGTTTTTGGGAGGCTAGTTTTATTAGCTTTTTGTATATTTGAGCCCTTCCATGGTCCAAAGCCGCTATTCCAAAACCATAACTCTGCTCCCATTCTTTAGTGTCAGAGCACTTCATCGGCTTGTCATTAAGAAAAGCTCCTTGCCCTTTCTCGGCAAAAGCCAACTGATTATGAACTGGATCACATACCGCTCCCATTTCCATCTCTCCTCCCTTCGCTAGTCCAACAATTACACCAAATATTGGGACATGCGTCGCAAAATTTCTCGTACCATCTAAAGGATCAATTATCCAAATATATTCCGCAGCAGCTTTACTCTCGCCACTTTCCTCGGAAATAATGCCATGTTCCGGATATTTCTGAGTAATTTGCTCTACCAAATAATCATTAGCTGCTAAATCAGCTTCCGTAACCACGTCAGCAATATTCGATTTAGTATATTTCACCCCCACTTTACCAAATTTCTCTAAAATAATTTGGCCAGCCTGGTGAGTAATTTTTTTGATAAAATTTTTCATCCTAACAAAATTAATTATTGATGACTAATCGCCGGCTACCTTCTCAATCGCCTGCAAAGTCTCCCGAGCGCACTTTCCCCAGCTAAAATCTTTCACTCTCTTGTTGCCCCGCTGCACTAGATCAATCCGGAGAGTTTCGTTATTAGCGATGGTCTCCATTTTCTTAGCCATATCGGGCACATCGTAAGGGTCAAAAAGCAAAGCTGCTCCCTTAGTCACCTCCGGAATCGAAGCTGCCCGCGCTGCTAAAATTGGCGTCCAGCAACTCATGGCTTCAAGTAACGGTAATCCAAACCCCTCATAGAAGCTAGGGAAAATAAAGGCTAGACTGGCGCTAAGTAATACTGGCAAATCTTCTTCCGCTACCCAACCCGTTTCAATCACTTCTTCCGCTAACTTATTCTGGATGATTAATTCTCGGACTTTTTCATAATTATGACCAGGGCTACCCGCTAAAACCAGCTTGCACTGGCCGGCCAGATTCTCTTTTTTAAATTTAGCAAAGGCTTTTATTAAACCGGGAGTGTTTTTCTTTTCTTCTAGGCGACCAATGTACAAAAAGTATGGGGTGGCGGTTGGTATTTTATACTTGCGCAAAGCAGTTTTAATCTTAGCCCGATCTCTTGTCGGCTGAAAAATGCCGGCATCAAACCCCAAATATATAACTTGGATACGCTCCGGATCAATGTCACACTGCTTCACCATTTCTTCTTTGGAAAAATTAGAGATGGTCAGTATGCGGGACGCCTTTTGGATCGCTTGACGCAAACCAAAATTATGATATTTAAGTTCTTTTTGTGGATACAGCTCCGGTTTACTAACAAAGCCAATGTCCATAATAGTCGTCACCGTTCTAGCTGGACTGACTAGCGGAATAATATGAGCTGGGACAAACAAAACGTCCGGGGATCGCCATTTCATTTCCCACGACAAACGAACCATTGTCCAGAGATATCTGGGGGGCCAAGATAAAGTTTTTTCCCGAAAATTATCAGGCAGAGATGACATTTCACCGCCTAGTTTATCCGGGGAATATAAAAAATATCGATTACGTGAATCGATTTTTGCTAATTCGAGAATTAAATTATAGGAATACCACTCCGTACCTGTTTTAGCAGCTCGGTTAGCACGAGAGGCGTCGATGCCGATATTCATGGAAAACTTATATGTTTATTTATTTTTTTGCTGATAGAACACTGCGCTTGTATGAGTCTAAGTTCTCCAACGCAATTCCGTTACCTTTGGCTACGCAAAGCAATGGATCCTCGGCCACATAACACAAAACACCGATTGATTTAGTAACTAAAGTATCCAGGCCTCGTAACAAAGCTCCCCCACCAGTTAATACTATTCCTTTATCAATGACATCGGCAGATAATTCTGGTGGAGTTTCTTGCAAGACAGATTTAATCGTTTGCAGCATTTCCCGTAGTTCATTCTTAATCGATTCTGCTACCTCATTAGAACAAATTTTGATAGTTTGGGGTAAGCCAGACACCATGTCCCGACCTTTAATCTCCATACATTGCTCTTTTTTAACCGGAATAGCCGAACCGATCTTGATTTTGATTTCTTCGGCCGTTCGGTCGCCAATGGCCAAACCATGTTTTCTTCTAACGTAATCGGTTATGGCTTGATCAAGCTTGTCGCCAGCGATGCGAACAGAACTAGCAGCTACAATACCACCCAGAGAAATAACAGCGACTTCGGTAGTACCACCACCAATATCAATTACCATGTTACCACTGGATTGAGCAATCGGAATTCCCGCTCCAATTGCCGCTGCCACTGGCTCTTTGATAACATAGGCTGCTTTAGCTCCAGCTTGGATAGTGGCATCGATCACTGCTCGTCGCTCAGTGCTAGTAATCCCCGCTGGAATCGAAACCATTACTTCGGGACGAAACATGCGGATATTACCAATTGCTTTAGTAATAAAATATTTAAGCATCGCCTCTGTCACCCGATAGTCAGCTATCACTCCATCTTTGAGGGGTCGGGAAGCAACGATTGTGTCGGGTGTTTTGCCCAACATCATCTTGGCTTCATTCCCTACCGCTAGAATTGAATTGTCGTCCATCGAAACTGCCACGACTGAAGGTTCATCAATGACAATTCCCCTGCCAGGGACATATACTAGTGTATTGGCCGTACCCAAATCAATACCAACTTTCTTAACAAACATGTTTTATGATTAAACGCAGATCTCAACGACTATAGCATTAGAGTGAGAAAATGCAAGATTAATAGATTAAAAGCCTGGACGATAACCTTGCGTTTTCGTTTATTCCACCCGCCTAATATCCGCTCCTAATTTCTTTAGCCTGCTCTCAATATCCTCATAGCCCCGGTCGATTTGGAAAGCATTGCCAATTTCACTTTTCCCTTCAGCTATCAAAGCAGCTAAAACCAGAGCAATCCCCGCTCTTAAATCTGGGCTGATCAAGGTAGTGCCGTATAATTTAGTTGGGCCATTTACTACCACCCGATGAGGATCACACATGGTAATATTGGCTCCCATTTTGTTTAAGCTATCAGTGTAGAAAAGACGGCCTTCGTATATAGTCTCGTGGATTAAACTTGCGCCCTTAGCTTGCGTCATTAATACCGTGAAGGGAGCTTGAAGATCGGTAGCAAAGCCCGGATATTCGTGCGTCCTGGCCTCACAGGCCTTCAATCTACTAGCTGCTTTAACTTTCACCGTCTGTTTGCCTATCTTGCATTCTACCCCTGCCTTAGCCAGCATTTTCCAAAACACTTCCAGGTGGCTCGGATCACAATTAGTTATTTGAACTTCCTTCCCAGTCAATGCCCCTAAAATAGCAAAGGTGCCAGTTTCAATCCGATCCGGGATTATTTTGTAACGGCTGCCTGTTAACCCCTTAATCCCCTTAATTTTGATCTCTCCTGCTTCTGAACAATTTATTTGTGCACCGCTCTGCTGTAAAAATTGGCAAAGAGCAACTACTTCAGGTTCGCGAGCGGCATTGATTAACTTAGTTTCACCGCGGGCCAATACTGAGGCCATAATCATACTTTCCGTAACAGTATGAGAAATCCAGGGGAAAACATACCGGCAACCCGTTAATTGCTGAGCCTTGATATGATAAAAATTTTCCTTTCCGCTGACCTCTGCCCCAAGAGCTCGATATCCTTCTAAAAACATATCGATTGGCCTTTTTCCGAGAATGCAACCACCAGGATGGGGAAATTTAACTTCACCAAAACGGGCTAATAAAGGAGCGACAAACATGATCGAGGACCTGATTTTAGCCGCTAGATCAGCTGGAAGCTCACTTTTGTTAATACTCTTCCCCTGAATGATATACTCCCCCTTGCCTTCCTTGGTCACTTTGGCTCCTAAGTGCTCTAGAATATTAACCATCAAAAATACTTCTTCAATCTCTGGAACATTAGTAAAGCGACATTCTCCTGGTATTAAAACAGAAGCTGCTAATAATTTAAGCGCGCAGTTCTTGGCACCGGCAACAGCAATTTCTCCCTCTAATTCATTTTGTCCCTGGATAACAAATTTACTCATATGTCAAATCAATTACTATCCATTATAGCTAAAAATAACTGTTTGGCAATTAAAAACTTGCTTTGACAGATTAGAGACAACCTGTTATTTTATAGCCAAGAAAACAATCAATAAAATTAGATGAAACGTTGGAAGCGAAAAATATTCTTTATCCTAGCCATTATAATTTTTTTATTGGTCTCGCCTTTAGCCATTCTTTATACCAGTGGCTATCGCTATGATTTTGCTGATAAATCCCTAAAGAAAATAGGGATGATTATTGTTAAATCGGTACCAGAAGAAGCTGATGTTCATTTAAATGATCAGTATATGACTAATAAAACTCCCTACAAAGAAACTAGTCTTTTCCCTGACACCTACAATATTAAAATTACCAAAGAAGGGTACACTACCTGGGAGAAAAATTTAACAGTAGAATCAAAACTAGTTACTTGGATTAGTAAAGCTAGGATATTTAAGCTTAAACCGCCTACTCGGATCCTAGTCGAACAACCCCAGATTGCCGATTATTCTCTGGCACCTGATTATAAAAAGATAGTCCTGACTGTACCACAAGAAGAAGGATCAGAATTATGGCTAGTGAACATTGATGATTTACATCAAGAAAAGTTGTTCCCCTTAGAATCCATTCCGGTCAATCAGCAGAAAGGCTCTCTGTCAAACATCCGTTGGTCACCGGATAGCCGTAAGGTTCTATTTAACCTCACTACCGGCGATAATACTCATCATTGGATTGTTAACACAACAAAGTTGACTGAATCTATATTTTTGCCGAATACTAATCTTCAACAACTAATTTGGGATACCCAGGACGCTGATTTTATTTACTACCTTGACAATAATAATTTAACTAGTGTCAACTTGGCTCAGCTAAACAAAACTGTCGTCATCGCCCAAAATGTTGTAAGTTACGACCTTGCCTCACGTAGTATTTTTTATCTTAAAAGAGAATTAGAGGGAAAAGGACTAGCAATATTCAATATTACTAAAAACCAAAACGAACGAGACTACGAACCATCGCCTATATCACAATTGCCCGGTGATAATTATATTCTAAAAGTTTCGCCATCAGAAAAGCTAGCTTTGTTAGCTGACAATAAATCACTTTTCCTTTCTGACGGACAGGAATTTAAGAAATTAAAGGATCGCGTGGTTGACTTCGATTGGACGGAAAAAAATGACGGCTTAGTATTCTGCACCGAAAATGAAATTTGGTATTATAAAGTAGAGAAAGATGAAAAATTAAACAGTCATCCTCAGTACAACCTTAATCAGGTCAACCTTTTTACCCGCTACAGTACTAAAATCGATCTAGCGATTTGGCACCCCGATGAGGAACATATCATTTTTGCCACCAACAACAAATTATACATCAAGGAATTAGATAGCCGCGATAAAGCTAACAGCGCTGAATTGGCAGTGGATTTCCCCAGTGATGATCAACAAAAAGTCTGGTTTGATAAGAAAGGGCAGAAGATCTATCACAAAAGCTCCCTGGATAAGCTGGATGCTTTAGTGGAAAAAGAGATATACTAGAGGACTGTTGCCAAACAATCCCTCCCAATAAAAAAAGCGAGGACGGCCGCAAACTACCTAAGTCCTCTGCTGTTCAATCCCTCTCCTTCTCAGCTCTCGGCCAGTGACATTGTGCACCCGGCCAACTTCTGTGCGGCAAGTACCGCACTTGTACACAATATCGTACCGACCTCCGTCCTCCTTTGGTACTATCTTGGTAGTCATTCCGGTCTTAGCAGTCTCCTGTTGACAACCAGGGCAGGTTTTTTTAATCGACATTGTCACACCTCTCACCCTTTGATGCTCGGGGTAGTGATATGTAATGAAACAAAGAACATCAACCTATAAGATACTGCCCATAATAGCTCCGGTCATAATCGACCCAGAGCTGCATATAAATATAATGATTAGCGCTTCTGCCACTGAGGAGCCCGTCGTGCTTTCTTGAGACCACACTTTTTCCGTTCCTTCATGCGAGGATCCCTCTTAAGAAATCCTGCCTGCTTGAGCGGTATTCTTAATCCTTGGTCATTTTTTTCTAAAGCCCGAGCAATGCCATGACGGACTGCTTCCGCTTGACCTTTTACTCCGCCTCCTTTTACCTTCACCGTAATATCAAAACCATCAGTCTCGCCTGTCAGCACTAGAGCCTGGCGGACAAAGTGTTGTAACTCGGCAGTGGGGAAATATTCTTTATAATTTTTGCCATTGACTGTAATACTACCCTTCCCTTTTTGATAGAGACGCACGCGGGCAACTGCTTCTTTACGCCGACCAGTCGCATAAACATAGCGTCCTGGTTTTTGAGCCGGAGTTGTTTTATTTTTAGAACTCTCGGCCTGACTATTGGCACTTTTCTTGACAGTATTTTTGACTTTTGCAACAACACTCATAAATAAAATATTTTACTATTTTTTAAATTGATCTTGGTAGGGATGTTCCTCGCTACCATATATCTTCAAGCGGACTAGACGCTCTCGCCGTAATCTATTCTTGGGTAACATCCCCCGCACTGCTTCTCTCACCACCCAAGTTGATCCTCGTTGCGCTAATTTTCCGGCCAAGTCCTTAGAACGCAATCCACCGGGATAACCAGAATAATGGTGATAAATTTTACCTTTAAGCTTGCCGGCGGGAATATTAAGCTTGTCAGTATTAACCACTACTACATAACCTCCTTTGTCCTCATGCGGCAGATAGTCAGATCGGTTTTTCCCCGTCAAAAAAGTAGCAATTTGCGTAGCTATTCTCCCTAGAGAGGCCTCCTTGGCATCAACCAGATACCAAGCTCTAGGATTTATCTTTTCCTTATCTTTCTTGTTAGTTGTTTTAGTCATAAAGTGTAAAACAGATTTTTACAATAATTCGATTTGCACCATGGTTGCTCCATCACCCTGACGACGATCCAGCTTGAGTATTCTAGTATAGCCACCTGGCTTATTTTTGTACTTCTTGCTAAGCTCGGTCTTTAATTTCTTCTCGGCCGTCTTATTATTCAATAAGCTCTGAAGGCGTCGTTTAGTACTTAAATCACTCTGTCTGCTTAGAGTGATTAGTTTCTCAATAATGGGTTGGAGTAATCTAGCTTTCTTGGTGGTTGTCTTCAGCTTTTCATTTAAAATCAAAGAAGCGGTCAGATTACGATATAAAAGCTTATTTTGACTATTAGCCTTTGCCCCAATTTTTCGCTTGTTTTTCCGGTGACGCATTTTTTACTCTGGTAAAGTTAAATCAATTTTCTTTAAAGCGCGCTTGATCTCATCGAGAGCGGTCTGACCCAAGCCTTCAAGAGCCAGTAGATCTTTTTCTGCCCTTTTAGCTAAATCATCAATTGTTCTAATCTTGGCTTTACTGAGAGCATTAAACGTTCGAGTGGAAAAATTCAACTCTTGGATAGGAGTACCTGCGCCTTCAGTCTGCTCTTCTTTGGCTTGTTGCTCGACCAAGGCTTGCTCTTCTTCTTCTGCTGCTGCCTTCTTGATAGCTTCTTCTGGATTAGCTAAAAAATTGAACTGATTAACTAATACCTTGGCAGCTTCGTTGAAAGCATCCAGAGGAGTGATAGTCCCATCAGTTTTAATGTTGATGACTAATTTATCATAATCAGTCCTTTTTCCCAAACGAATATTCTCTACCTCATAGCCAACCTTCAATACGGGCGTAAAAATAGAATCTACTAGGATTGTTCCTACCTCTAAATCTTTAGCGCTCTTTTGCTCAGTAGGGATATAGCCACGACCTTTTTCGACGGTAATTTCCATATCCAGCTCGGCATCTTTATGCGTCCCGGTGGCGATCACCAAATCCGGATTAGCAATCTTGACATCAGCTGACACTTCAATGTCAGCTGCTTTAACTTCTTTGGCTCCCTGGCTGATGAGTTTTAATTTAACTGGCTCTTCAGTAAACATCGCTAGGCGTAAAGATTTTAGATTCATAATAATCTCTACTGTATCTTCCTTAACATTCTCAATTGTAGAAAATTCATGGTCTACCCCTTTAATCTTTACTGCTGATACGGCCGCTCCAGGCAACGAGGACAAGAGTACGCGTCTCATAGTGTTACCTAAGGTAGTACCATAGCCAGGATAACAAGGTTCGACGATCACCGCTGCCTCATTTTCACCCTTCTCTTCTAATTTTATTTTACTAGGTAGAGTAATTTCTTCCATGATGTTTTTCCTTTATTAAATATGGGGAACTAATAACTTAACGTGAATAAAATTCAACAATAAGACTAGTATTTATTTTATGACCAACGTCATCTAGGGTAGGTTCACGAACTATTTTACCAGTGGCATTTTTGGTATTCACCTCAAGCCATGACGGCACCTCTTCTTTTCTAATCTCCTTGATTATATTAGCAAAACCTTTCTTTTGCCGAGTAGCTTTGGTCACCTCAATGACATCTCCCACTTTAACTGAATAGGAGGGGATTGTCACTCTCTGGTCATTAACACGTACGTGACCATGCGATACCATCTGCCTAGCCTGAGAACGTGATTTTGTTAAAGATAAACGGAAAACAACATTATCTAATCTTTTTTCTAGCAACTGGATTATAGTTTTACCAGTAGCGCTTTGTTTCTTATTTGCTTCCAGATAATAATTACGTAATTGTTTCTCCAAAACATTATAGAACTTTTGGGCTTTTCGCTTTTCCCGTAACTGCACGCCATATTCTGATATCTTCCTTCTTGACTGATTCTGTCCAGTCTGGCCAGGAGGATAGTTTCTTTTTACTGCTGCACATTTCTGGGTAAAACAACGCTCCCCTTTCAAAAAAAGTTTTTCCCCCTCCCGACGACACTGCTTACATTTTGGATCTAAATTCCTGGCCATATTTAACTAGTTGGCTAAATAGTAGTAAATAATTACCTAGACACGACGCACTTTCTTGAGCCGGCAACCATTATGGGGTACCGGGGTGACATCCTTGATAGAATTCACCGTCAGGCCGTAATTGTGTAAAGCTCTCACAGCTGATTCCCGTCCTCCACCAATACCTCTGACCGAGACATCGACATCACTCAAACCAGTATCTTTGACTTTATCGATTAATTGCTTAACCACTTGGGTAGCAGCGTAGGGCGTAGACTTCTTCGCACCCCTAAAACCTAAAGATCCTGCACTCTGCCAAGCTAGAGCATTACCCTGTAAATCGGTAACAGTAACAACCGTATTATTATAGGTTGATTTAATATAAACCTTGCCTCGAGTCAGTTTTCTCATCTTACTTTGACGAGCCGGTCGCTTTTTCGCCTTGACCTTGGAAACTGACTTGCTTGCAGCGTCTTTCGTTTCTGCTTTGGATTTAGTTGAAGATTCTTGCACTTTTTCTTCTGCCATATAAATTAGCAACAATTAAGATTAAGTTTTCTGGGCTGACGTTTTACGTCCACTGCCGGCAGTTTTACGCGTATTACCACGCACCGTACGAGAATTAGTCTTAGTTCTTTGCCCCCGCGCTGGTAGATTTTTAACATGTCTTCCGCCTCGATAACAATTTATTTCTTTGAGTCGTTTGATATTCATCAGCACAATCCGCCGTAGTTCACCTTCTACCTTGTGGTTACTTTCAATTGACTGACGCAGATCATTTATCTCCCCTTCGGACAGTTCTTTTATTCTCTTACTGGGATCAATACCTGCTTTAGTGACAATTCCTCTGCTCAAAGAACGACCGATACCATAAATATAAGTTAGGGCTATTTCAACTCGCTTGTCGACGGGGATGTTAACCCCAGCTATTCTGGCCATTACTAGTGTGAATTTATTAAGTAAGATTTATCCTTGTCTTTGTTTGTGCCTCGGATTACTGCAAATAATAAAAACCTTCCCCTTGCGGCGAACTACGCTACACTTTTCACAAATTTTCTTAACTGAAGTTTGGACTTTCATTCTAACATCTCTTAGTTATTCTTCCCTTGGTCAAATCGTAAGGAGTCATTTCCATGATTACTCTGTCTCCTGGCAAAACTTTTATTAAATACATACGCATTTTCCCTGAAACATGACCTAAGATTTCTTGTCCATTATCAAGTTTGATCTTGAATTTGGCATCAGGCAATGTCTCTAGCACAATTCCTTCCACTTCAATAACATTGGCTTTCTTTTTTTTGGTAGCCTCGCTGGCAATTGTCGATGTCTGATCTTGCTTTTTACTTTTATCCCAACTGGAAACATGTTTTGCCATAAAAAAAGGTAAAGGAAATTATAAACCCTTTAGATAGTCCTAAATCGAGTTTAATTAATTAATCTATATAGTATCAGCAATCCTCTCCTTGTCAAGCATAATTTCAATTTTTTTCTCGGTGCGCGGGATCTTTTTGACCCAGAATGGCCAAAGAGAAATTTCCACGCTAACTATGTTCGGATTGCCCAGAATATGATCACGTGCTTCCTGTTCAGTTTGACCCCTAATATCCCTTTTCATCTTCTGCTCATCAAGACGCCAGGCTACTTCTTTACTAATCGACACCTTGATAGTAACTGCTTCTTGGCCATTAAAACCTTGTTCTACTTTCTCAAAAGCTATACCCTGTTCAATATCATCATTAATAATATATTTCTCGGTGGGAACCAATCGGTCAAATTTACTAGCTAACAACTGTGAAAAATCGTTTCGGGAAAAAGTTAAGCCGGTAGCCCGGACGCTAACTTTCATGTCAAACTCATCAGCTTCGGTATCGGCCTCAGCGCTGGCTTCAACCTCGGCGATTTCTTGCTCAAACATCCCGGACGGCAATATTTTATCACCACTTAGATCGTTGGTTAATTTTTTAGTTGCTTCGGCGGCAGCGGTAGTTACTAGTGACTGTTTAGCCTCACTCAAATTTTCGGCTGATACTACTTTTACTTTGCGTGAAGAGCCGCCAGTAAACTGAGTTGTACTTTTGCCATAAATGTCACTTTGCTTACTCTGAGGTAGACTAGCAATAACAAAATTGGCTGGTCCAATATTGTAATCTTCCCCCGCTGTCCCCGCCTCCACTCGCACTTTTACTTGTCCTGGAATGGCTTCACCCTCTTCTATGTGTGCTCCCGGTATTACTACTTCTTGCAAAGTAATATAAACCAAGCCATTAGTGATTAGTTGAGACGAGGTTGGTAAAAGTTGTGCCTCGGAAGAAAAACTATTATGCAAAACTACCTGCCCCCGAGCTTTATCACCAACTTCTTTTTCGCCAGTGGCCTCAAATTTCTTTTTGTCACTTTTACTTTCAGTTGTTACTAGTTCTCCCGGAATGGTTGCCTTTTCGGTATCAACGTCAGTAATATTTTGACTAATCACCATTTCAAAAGAAGTGGAAAATGGCTCTGTTTTAGGAACCAAGGATATTTCCGCTTTCGGTAAAACCAAAAAAAACACTAGCCCTAAAACTACCAAACTAATGGTAAAGAAAAGCGAGAAAGATTTTATACTCAGGGAAGGCAGAAGAAATACTCGCCCTTTAACTGACTTTTTTGTTTTTCGACGGGAAGAAAGCGGACGCAAGTTAGACTGCTTAGCTTCAACGGTAGTAGCTGGATTCGACGAAGGAGCTGCTGGCGGATGTTTGGGTTTGCTCTTTTTCCTGGCTGTAAATATCTTAGTCAAAACAGATAACTCGCTTTTACTTCTCTCTTTGGGAGAACGGGGCGTGTATTTTTTAGCTTTGCGTTGAAAAAGACGAGAATTATCTAGCCGAATTTCCTGGAACATATTGCTCTCCGACTGGTCATCATCTGGTTCATTACCATCTCTAGATTGATAATCTGGGATTGAGTCTATCGGCTCTGCTTCCCCTATTTCTCCAACTTCGTCAGCTGATTCCGTTTCAGCTTCTGGCTCACTTAGATTTTCAATTTCCCCTGTCTCCCTAGCCAATTTTCCCGACAGCCTGGCTTGAGTAGTCAGACCCGCTTTTTTGGCCAGGCTCCTTCCGCCCACGTCAGTTGTTACCAAAATAACTTTCTTACCTAAAATATCAGCTTGCCGCCGCAGTAGTTTTAAATTGACAATGCTTTGCACAATAGAAGCGCGACGCGGCACTAAAACATAAACAGTGCTACTGCTAGCACTGGCAATTTTATCAACCGCCGAAGTTATTTCTTCGTCTGTTTCTAAATAAACCTTGTCGCTCATATTTGTTTTAAGTCTGCATTATCTTTACCACCTTGCGCAAGGCACGATGCAAAATATCTTCCTCGCCCGCCAGATCAATCGCTAGGTTGGCCAAAGCCATCGGCGTAATATCCTGTTGATCAACCAGCTTACCAGTTTCATCAACAATATTAACTACCTCTCCTGGTTTAATGAAGGAAACATGGGGTGGTTTAGCAAAAGGTAAATTTTTGGTCCAAGTCTCTGAAAGTAGAGAAGATTTGATGCCTGGCAACACACTACCACCACCACAGAGAAGAATGCGTGCTGGTAAAAGATCCAAATTAGAAAATTCGCTGAGAGCCAGTTCTACTCCTGATAACCATACCTTACAATCGGCATCCAAAATATTTTTAACTTTACGTGTTCTCTGTACTGGTAGAGATCCTTTCGAGTATTCAATTTTTACCTTTTCCGCCTCCGTAAAACTTATCCCCAATTCATTGGAAACACGCTTAGTAAAAGCTCGTCCTCCTAGGGCAAACATCTTAGTGCCCTCTAGGCCTCCATTTCGTACTACGGCAATATCAGTGGTACCACCACCAACGTCCATAAAAATAGCGTTGAATTCCACCGAATCTTCCGCTCCGACTGAACGCGCCACCGTGTAAGGCTCAGCGGCAATCGAAAGCAAATCCATATCCAGTTCAGTGGCAATAGTCTGCAAAGCACCCAGATGAACCAAGGGAGCATAGGCATTAAAAATTGAAATGGAGACATCCTTGCCCTGAAAACCAAGCGGGTTGGTAATCTTATATCCATCGATTTTAACATCGACAATAGCTGCGTTGATCAAGCGGACGTCCATTTCATTGTGGCCTGTCTCCCACGACAACTGCTTGCGTACCTTATCAAAAGCTTTCCATTGTACCTTGTGAATAATATTCTTTAGTTCCGACAGGTCTATTTTGGATTTGGGCTTCAGCCGCTCGTAGTGAACAGTGGTAGTGGTTCCCTTAACTAACTCACCCGCAATCCCCAAGATTACTTGATCGGGTCGAACACCAGCTTGCTCGACAGCTTCATCAAGTGCCTTCTCACTGGTGCGGACCACACCTTCAATATCAGTCACCCCACCTGATTGCATATCACCTAGTCGTTGCTGATAACGACCCACTCCCTTGACAATTCCTTTACCTTCCTTGACGTCTATTTCAAAAACCAAAGCCTTCACGACCTCGGTGCCAACATCAAGGGCAAGAGCATAATGACCCAAGTTCTCCCGATGGATTATTTTATTAAAAATTCCCATAAATATAATACAAACCTCTCGTAGTTAGTTACTACCAGCTGCCAGAATATTATACCACATTAGTTGGTAAATAAAAAACCCTATATCTGTTGTTGATATAAGGAAATGTTTAAAACTAATATTGCCTACCTATTCCAGTACTGCTTTTACTCGCCGCACTCCCGCTCCCGATGATTGCTCTTTCTTTATTTTAAATTTTCCTAGTTCTTTGGTATTTTTTACATGGGGACCACCACAAAGCTCACCGGAAATATCACTAATAGTATAGACTTTTACCTTATTGCCATACTTGTCTTCAAATAATCCAATTACATCGCGTTTTTTAGCTTCCTCGTAGGGCAATTCTTCGCATTCCACTTTCAGCCCGGCTGTAATCCATCCATTGACTAGTTTTTCGGTGGCGGCGATTTGTTCTGGGGTCACCTTTTCGTCATGACTAAAATCAAAGCGCAGACGTTCAGTGGTGATATTACTGCCCTTTTGCTGAACATGATCACCTAGCACCTGCCTAAGAGCCGCCTGGAGCAAATGAGTGGCAGTATGCAACTTGGTTGTTTGTTCGTCGGCATCAGCTAAGCCGCCTTTGAATTTATCAGTTGAGGCGGAGCGGGAGAGGGCTTGGTGTTTTTCTAGCTCTTCGGCAAATCCTTCCTCGTCAAACTTTACCTTTTTTTCCTCGCAAAGTTCTTGCATTATCTCTTTGGGAAATCCATAGGTTTGATAAAAATAAAAAGCGCTATCACCATATAGTATCCCTTGGTTCCATGATTTACCTATTCTGCCATATTTATCTAGCGGTTCTGTACTAAAAGCAAATTTATCAAATTCTCTTAACCCTTTTTTCAACGCTTTACCAAATTTAGCTTCTTCTTTTCTTATTTCCTCAAGGATAAAATTGCTTTTTTCACCCACGTTTGAATAAAAATCGGTCAACTTCGCATCCTCTTTATAAAAATCAATAACTGAAGCTGCTATAGGTTGAAGATAATATTCTCGTTCATTACCCAATCTCCTACCAGCCAAACAAGCACGCCTAATCAATCTTCTCACTAAATACCCCTGATCGACATTTGAAGGTCCCACTCCTCGATCATCAGCCATTATCATCGTCGCTGCTCTAACATGATCAGCAATAATCCTTATTTCTTTCTTTGTCTTTTCTCCACAATCTACATAACTTTTACCAATTTCTTTCTCCACCTTAGCAATAATTGGCTTAAAAACATCAATCATAAAAATATCAGGCACGTCGAGGCTCGCCATCACCATCCGCTCCAGACCCCCACCAAAGTCAACATTATTTTGCGGCAGGGGCTCGAAGCTATCTTCGGTCTTTTTGTACTGCATAAAGACACTATTGCCAATTTCAATAAACCGACCACAATCGCAATTAATGTGACACGGCTTGTTTTTGAAAGAAGATTTTTCGTGTATCTCTAGCTCCTCGCCAAAGTCCCAAAATATCTCCGAATCGGGACCACCGGGCTCGCCAACTGGCATGTTTTTCGTCACTCCACTGCGTGACCACCAGTTTTTGGTTTCGTCATAGTAAAATATTCGGCCATTCTGCATCCCTTTTTTCTCCGCCTCGTCAATCACTCGCGCTTTAATACCAGCTCCAGCAAAAACTTCTTGCCAAAGCTTAGCTGAATCCTCATCGCGTGGGATATTAGCTTCTTCCTGACCCCGAAAGATAGAAACATAAATCCGCCCCGGATCCAGCCCAACCACCTCCGTCAAAAACTCAAACACCCAGGGGATTTGTTCCTCTTTAAAATAATCTCCCAGCGACCAATTACCTAGCATTTCAAAAAAAGTAGTATGCCGATTATCACCTACTTCCTCAATATCCTGGGAACGAAAACACTTCTGCGAATCAGCTAGTCGCGCCCCCTGCGGATGCTTTTCGCCTAGTAGATAAGGTATCATCGGCTGCATTCCCGAACCAGTAAAAAGAGTGGTGGGATCATTTTCAGGTAATAAAGAAGCCGAGGGTAAAATGGCATGCCCTTTTTCAATAAAAAAGTCTAAATACTTTTCCCGCAACTCGGTGACGGTCATTTCAATAACTTATCCTTCTAGTCTCATACGCGTAGCCTCTCGTGCCAATCTTTTCTCTTCGGCAAATAATTCGTCTAACTCTTCTTCTAGCAACTCTTTCCGTTTTTCCAGATCGCGAATGTCTATTCTTACTCTTCTAACTTCTTTTTCTCGCTTACCAATGTCCTCTCGGAGATCTTCTAATTCTCCCTGAATCCTTTTACTTGGATCACTAAAGTCTGGCATATTTTAGTAGTTTACTTTTTTATTATTCCCCCTCCTAATAATTCATTCTGATGATAAAAAACTACCGACTGGCCCGGCATGACCGCTCGTTGAGCAGTAACAAGATCAACTCGGTATCCTTGGGGATCAGCAGTGACCTCAGCCGCCACTGGTTTTGTATTATACCTCACTACCGCCTCCGCCACCAGAGGCCAAGTTGGCTCCTGCCCACTCACCCAATTAATTGTTCTACATTTAACAATTCGAGAATATAGTTTTTTATCCTGCGGATTATTAGTAACTACTAAATTATTATTAGGCCAATCTCGATTCACCACATAATATGGCCCCTTACCGCCAACCCTTACTCCTTTCCTCTGGCCAACAGTATATGAATGTAGCCCGTGATGCTGGCCAATCACCTTTCCAGATATGTCGACAATTGACCCTTCTTCCGCCCCACCTAAATGCCTGTCTACAAAATCTTCGACTGTATTACCAACAAAACAGATATCCTGGCTTTCTTTGACAGCAGTTACAGGCAAATCTAGCTGGAAAGCAATTTTTCTGACTTCACTTTTTTTATATCCTCCTAGGGGAAATAATAAATACTTAAGCTGCTGCTGGGTTAAATTATAGAGAAAATATGATTGATCTTTTTTAACATCCTTAGCCTTAAAAAGCTTATATTTACCCTTGCTCTCACCCTTTTCTACGTAGTGCCCCGTCGCCAAACAATCAAATCCCAACTCTCTGATCTTATCAAGAAGCAAACCAAATTTTATCTCACGGTTACAAACTACGCAAGGATTAGGCGTATGGTGTTGCCGATATTCAGAGAGAAAATTGTCCACTACTTGCTCTTTAAATTCCTTTTTAAAATCCAAGGAGTAAAAAGGAATTTTCAACTTGTTCGCCACCGCTCGCACCCGCTTTTCTGCTGCACTAGAGCAACAACGATTCTCTCGCCGACAGCCAGACTGATCCTGCCAAAAGTACATAAAAAAACCAGTCACATCACAGTCACTTTTTTGTAACAGAGCAGCGGCCACTGATGAATCTACTCCTCCTGACATAGCTACCGCCACCCGAAGTCGACGTTTGTTTCTCATCATTACGAACGCTGGTCGTTAATTTTGACTACTTGGCCAGGTTTTATTCCGGCTCCTGATTTGCGACTCGGCCGCGAGTCAACTTTAGCTGGTTCGGTAGCTTTTTTCTGGTTACTGTTCCGCCCCCCGAGAGCAGTGGCGAAAGCTTTTTTAAAAGGCTGGTGAACTTTAGTATCCGGGGATGGTTGCGACGATCTATTAGATGTGATTGATCTATCTTTTGGTCTCCGATCCCTGTCCGCTGGTGCTCTATCAATCTTTTTCTCCTCGCTCTCTTCCTCCATTACCCCACTCCAACGAGCAATTTTATCTTCAACCACGTCTCGCTTCTTAGCATAACGCTCGCGCGAGATTTCAACAATTTTATCTCTGTTCCCCTCTGTTTCCCACAAAGGTGGTAGGGTCATAGCCGAAAAAGCCTGACTAGCCACCCCTTCTATCATTAACTTTAAATATATGCGGTACTTAGTCAGATTAACTAGGTCAGTTTCGTCGAAAATTGGCTCAAATTCTTTAACTAGAACTTCGGCATCAGCTGCCCCGATTCGAAAACAGACAATCGTACCGACATTGCCAAACACAGCGTAGCGAACTTCTTCGGCTAGTTGATCAATATACTGGTGAGCCATTATCAAATCTAAGTGATACTTACGCGCTTCGGACAAGATATCAGCAAAACTTTCCGTCGCAAAATTTTGGAACTCATCGACATAGA
This sequence comes from Patescibacteria group bacterium, assembly GCA_018818965.1. Classification (GTDB taxonomy): domain Bacteria; phylum Patescibacteriota; class JABMPQ01; order JABMPQ01; family JABMPQ01; genus JABMPQ01. The sequence continues at coordinate 58,152 of JAHJQX010000010.1, forward strand.
GATAAAAATCGGCTCGTTCTTCCTCGGGAATATCAACTCGACTCATTGCTGCCAACTGGATTTTGGTAATTACCATCGCTCCAAAGAGAGCCGAGGCATCCTCACCTACCCTTCCCTTGGCTAAATTAAGTAATAGAATCTTCCGGTTATCCATGATGTCACGCATATCCAGAGTTGACTTAGACTGACCCACAATATTTCTGATCAAGGAAATTGACAAGAACTGACCAACTTTATTCTGGATTGGAGCAATGGCTTCAGCCATAAATCTATCAGGATACTTCGAGAATTCATCTATCCAAAAAGACTTCACTACTGGATCAGTCACCTTCTTGACCACTTTATTGCGAAAAGTCTTGTCCGTCAGCATTTTCATAATACCCAGTAGGGTGCTGCCAGGATAATCCATCAGAGCTAGAATAGTATTACGCAGCACATATTCCAAACGCGGACCCCAAGAATCAGCCCAGATCTTTTTAAATACACCCAGCAGTCCTGACGCCACTAAATGCTTGTGATCAGGATCAATATTCTCCATCACATTGAAAGCAATTGGATTATTAACGTCGCCAGGATTAAAATAGACAACATCGTTAATTCGGCTGGCGGGAACATAATCTAACATCCGATCAGCAAACTCACCATGAGGATCAACCACGCAGACTCCATTGCCAGCCTTAATATCAGAAATCACCATGTTCTCCAGCATGGTCGTTTTACCCATACCCGTTTTTCCGACCACATACATGTGCCGCCGTCGGTCATCAGTTCTAATACCAAACTTTCGACTTTGACCACGGAAATTGGTCTCGCCAAACAGGGTAACGTCTGATTGGGTTTTGTGTTTTTCCATCGATAATATAGATTACTCCATTGGTAAATCACTCGGTGGCATTCCCTTACCCGCCTCGGCCGTGATAACTGCCGGAGATTTAACTGTAATATAAGGAAAGTGAAAAACCGTAGCTACTTCTTCCACACTCAGGATAAAGGGTTGGGCGCCAGCATCAATATCGCGAGCCTGATAACGACGCACTAGATTAGACTGACGGGGAGGAATCCGAGTTTTCTTCCAGTAAGAAATAAACGTCCAATGCTTATGGTGAGGCTTGAAAGAATTAAGATTTTGGGAGTTAAACCCTTTGAATGTTCCCATCATGGGAAAACCGATTCTCTTTTTATTAAAGACATCTTTACGCCCTAAATACATCGTCCTAACTTTTACTTGAAATCCCCCTTTACTAATATTCTCCTGGATAGCTTTCACTGCTTCTTGCTCACCCGGCGACAGAAAAAGCATCTCGCTCGGCGGAGCTTCGCTCTTGTGAGAGGTATTTTGTGCCGCTCCCGCTGGCTCAATTGCACTAACAGCTGTATGCACTCCCTTTAGAAACAGCGGTTCATAGGGCTTGCCTTTTTTCTTAATCAGCTTGGCTACTAATTTATCACCAGCTTCTTTCCACTTATCGCTGACTGGACGTAAAATATACTGATACCAGATTTGTTCGCCATCACCGATACGACTCATTACTTCCAGAGTGCCAGATAAGGGATCGATAAACTTGTCTTCATTAATCTCATCCATAAAATACTTATAAGTCCTAATCGGGTAAGCGTCCTCTCTCGTCAGTTTCCACTCTACTCCTACTAGGTCATACTCATCGTTCGGATACTTATTGGGAACAAAATGGACGTAGTCTTCTACTTCGATAATCTCAGCTTCTGGGTACTGAGCATAGACATTAGCTTCAACGTGATCGCGCAAAATCACCGGAACCCGGATAATAAAACGAATGTTACCAGCGATACTGACAATTTCTAAACTGAAAGTTTCCTGTGATTCTCCTTCTATAAATATCTCTTTAAAATTAGGTGGGGAATAAATAGTCCACAAGCCATTTAACACTTCTTCCATCGACTTGGGGTTCTTCTCGTTATCTTCGGGAACACTGATTGCCAACAAAATATACTCAATTGATTTTACATACTTGATTCTTTTAAAACTAAGCCAAATATAATAGACGGCTACTATTGTCCCCGCGATGGCTAGCCACCATACTTTTTGGGCCACTATAAAAAACATGTACCAGAATTCGTACAAGAAATCAAAGAAATCAAGTGGCGGCAAATCGTTTAGCACAGATATTCTTTTTACTAGGCTTTTATTTTTGTATTATATAATATCTGCTAGCCTGGGGAAATAGATAAATTAGGCTAGAGTGTAAGATTTCTGTCCAACTTTTTTGAAACGATCAGTATTTTGTAAAGCCAAGGCAACTGTGTTGCGCTTAACAATTCTTTGCTTTAATACTTTGGCGATAATATCTTCTTTAGGCAGTGGTTGACCAGCTGCTTTGAGAACACTGACTACTACATCCGCTACTGTACCCGAGCTGTATCCCCATTCAGTCAAACCATAAATACCTCGCCCCACTAGGACAAAACGTTTGTCTTTAATAAGCTCGTTGTGCACTGTTTGGGGAATAGCCTGACGACCGCCAAAATTAGTATTGTTGATTTTGCTAGTAATTTCCTTAAAGTGAAGAGGTTTATTGCTTTTCTTTAAAACTAAGTAAGCCTTATCTTTAACTCCCTTGGGCACGATCTCATTCCAAGTAACAAACCCCCATTCAGCGAAGGGGTTTTTGCGCATCTTTTTGCTTAGATTTAGATAAGATTGAATATGTTTAGATTCCGAAATATCACACTTTTCAGCTACCTCGTGCTGTAAAAGTTGCTCTACAATTCCGAACTCTTTTAGTGGCTTATTATGCTTTTTTAGCACCTCGTGGGCAGCTTCAATCACTTGCTTGGGAATATCAAGCGAACCATTTTTTACTGCCCAAGCCTTATAAGTATGCTCGGAATCAGCTAAGTGCTCAAATTTATTGCTCAGATTTAATATAAAATCAACCACGTTAGCATGAGTTTCAACTGGTGATACAGCCTCGATAAAGGAATCAATCGCGTGGTTATGCTCCATTACCTGACCATGCTTGTCGATAATAGACTCCAGCAAAACTTCGCACGGCTTGATTGCTTTAATTTTATTACCTTTCTGTAGATCTTTAAGGGCAGCTGATTCAATCTGACGAACTCGCTCCCTGGTAATTTCGTGGTTGCGGCCAATCTCTTCTAGTGTTTGGTGACGACTGCCGTCTAAACCAAAACGTTTGACTAAAATATCTTTAGTCCTCGGTTTGAGGCTAGAGATAAGCTGCAGAACAAAATCTGTTGGCAGCACTTGCAGCCCAGTCACGTTGTTACTAGTAATATTTTTTAGGTTGTTGCTTGTCATGATTCTTCCCTTCTATTAGCAATTATTTAAACAAACCCGTAACTTCAATTCTCCGTAAAGTGTATCACAAACCTCTAACATTGTCAACACTTATTTTGCCTTTTACATTTAATCGTGACATAATATCATCATCCTATTTTTCGTCAAGAGATTTTAGTAATAATATTAAGTCACAAGAAAGATTTGGCCTTGAATAAAAGACAAACTCCCTCAATGACTGAGGGAGTTTTTTTACTTGAAGGTTAAATTTAATATCCTTAATAGGCGGCTTCTGCTCTAACTACGATCTTAGCGGTACGTAGTAATATCTGCAAATCCATCTTAAGCGACCAATTTTCAATATAATAGGTGTCCAATTTTACCTCTTCGTCAAAAGAGAGGTCGGCTGCACCACTTACCTGTCCCATACCAGTCATACCAGGCTTGATAGCCAACACCTTATTTTGATGTTTTCGATACTGAGCTACTTCTTCTGGTTCGTGGGGACGTGGTCCCACCAAACTAATATCGTCCTTGAGGATATTAATAAATTGGGGCAATTCATCAATCCGAGTTTTACGTAATAATTTACCAACTTGGGTGATGCGAGGATCATTTTTCATTTTAAACAGTGGCCCTTGACGCTCACTGTACTTAAGCAGGTCTTTTTTCATTTTATGGGCATCTTTGACCATGGAACGAAACTTAAACATATCAAAATTACCATCACGCCCTACTCGAGTCAGCCTGACAAAAACTGGTCCGGGAGAATCTAATTTAATCGCAATGGCAACTAGCACAAATAAGGGGGTCAAGAATACTAAACCAAAAACTGCCCCGATAACATCAATAACCCGTTTTATTATCTTCCCCCAGCCATCGAGAGGAGTGCGGCGGAATTCCACCAAAGGAAACCCGGCAATGACTTTAACCTCTATATTGATGGCCTCTGTGCCAAATAAGTCCGGGACATATTTCATATCAATCTTGCGCTCATTGGCAAAATCAATCAACTCCAACATTTTCGTCTTCGGAATACTGGGATCAGTTTGAATAATTTCGTCTATTCCTTGCGTTTGTGATAAATTTTCTAATTTTTCTAGCGTATCGCCATTAATTTCTGGTAATACTCCGACTACTTTATAGCCAAAAAGAGGGTTACGATAATTATCTTTGATGTGTTTGGTAGCAGAAGTTTGACCAATTAAGGCCACTCGGTGTGCCCCGTAGCCATAACGATATAGTCGCTGTTGGATAAAGCGGACCAGCGATCGACCAAAAACGACAAACATGATGGCTAAAGACCAAGTAACTAAGACTAAAAAACGGGAAGAAAACAACTCGGCTCGCAGAAAAATATACAAAACAATGCCCATTGCTCCCGTTGAAACCCCGACGAACACACTATAGAGATCATCAACAAAGCGCCTTTTCTTCTTAGGATTATACAGTCCCAATAAAGCAAAAATAATCAACCAAACCGGAGCTACTAATGCTATTAAGACAATGTATTGCTGCAGAGGTAAATCAAACTTGATTGGTCTGATCTCCACCACTTGCCCTGTAAAACGCAAAAAATAGGTAACAATAGCCGCCAATACTACCATTAGAAAATCAACGGGGACTAAGATCGCAGTAAAAAATAATTCTGATTTCTTCATTTAAAGAAGGGGTTAACCTGCTCTGAATTATATACCAAAAAGCTCAAGCAAACAATAAGCCGAATTTAGTACCTCGTACCATTTCGGATTTGAGTGATACGGGGCGATGATCATCTATCTGGTCCCATCATTGCTAATGGGATCAAGCGACCTACATTTTGGTCTTGCACCAGGCAGGGTTTACCAGATTCCCATGTCACCATGAGATCAAATGGGTAGCTATCATGCTAACATCCCATTTCTTTTCACCTTTGCTCCCATCTGCCTGCCGGTAGGCAGGATCAGATCGGGACTAGTATTGTCTCTGCGGCACTTTCCCTAAGATTCAAGCCAGCTAAAAGTCTGCAGGACTCCTAACTATCTTTCTCCCGGTCGCCGTTAGCGACTGCCTTGCTGTCCCGATGGTCATCGGGACGGTGTTCGGACTTTCCTCCCCGATGAATATCGAGGCGATCATCTTGTTTACTTGAGCCAGAACAGAATAACATAATAATGACAGATGTCAATAATATTCACCCCGATAGATTCTCTTGTTTAGAGAATAACAAAAAAATCTAAATTTTATTCATCCCGCTCGACAATTCGATAATTTTTCTGCAAATAGAGTAAATCTTTTTTAAATTTACTCAGTCGGGCACTACTGCCAACATCTTTTTTCCTAACCATCTGACCAGTTAAATCTAGTACGGTGGCTAAACTAGCAAAATAGTCACCTGCTTTGATATGCTCTTTGACTCCAGTGATTCTCTGTTCTTTCTCTGAATCATTTATGAGCAAGGGGAAATTAAAACCAGTCCAAGGGTAATCCCCAAAAAACATCAGGTTGTGGGAGTTGATTTTATACATGGCGACAGAGATGTTGGAGTTAACTTAGTACTCAACTGGTACACTAGCAAATCGATTTTTGGTAATGATAATATGATCTAGCAAATCAATACCGAGAATATGACCAGCCTCTACTAATTGTTTAGTGATGCTAATATCTGATTCGGTTGGTTTGACAACGCCAGAAGGATGGTTGTGTGCTAAAACCATGGCCACAGCTGAATACTCCAAAGCTGGTCGGAAAACCTCGCGGGGATGAACAATATTGGTTGTTAAACTACCAATGGAGATAATTTCATCGTGCACCACCCGATGACGACTATTAAGATAAATACCCCGCAGTTGTTCTTTGGGTAAGTCCCGCATCTCTTTGAGATATTCATAAGCTTGCTTGGGTGTTCTAATGACAGCAGCCCGACCCTTAGTCTCTTTAAAAAACCGCCGGCCCAACTCGAAACAAGCGACAATTTGACAAGACTTAGCTAGCGGAACACCTAATTCTTTTTCCAGTAATTTTGGATCGGTTTGGTTTATAATGCCTTTTTCGCCATATTCCTTAACTATGCGAGAAGACATCATCATTACTTCCTCCTTTTTTGTGCCCACGTTTAAAACCACTGCCAATAATTCAGGCGTGGATAAAGAAATGGGACCTTCTTTGATTAATTTCTCCCGTGGTTTGTCCTCGTCTGGCAGATCTTTTATGCGGAGAGGATACTGTCGGTTTGGATTGTCGAGGATAAGGCTGTGATCTTGGAGGGAATAGGTAGTCATGTTTTTCGTTTATGTTAAGCCCTTACTTGATACAGAAAAACTACTTATTGAGTCTACTTTAATATAAAATGAGAGGGAAAGCAAATGTTGGATTAAAACCTAAAGTAAGGTGCTGTTAGCCCCCATCTGGCAATAGAAATTTGACGTTGAACAAGTCCACATACATATTGGACTCTAGAAGAGGTGGACTCATACAGACGTTTGACTTAACTACTAGCTAATGTTATTTTTACGATCTGCTCATTCAACAACCATATCGTCCACTAAGGGAGGCAAGAAATGTTCTTTCCTGTTTTCGGCATTGTTTTTGTTCTTCTCGGTGCTCTATTTCTTTCCTGGAGCAGCTGGCGGTTATACCAGAAAGTAAAAAGAGTACAACAAGGCATGATGGCGAGCCTGGATCGAAAAATATCCACAGCTGAGGAAAAACTGACTGCTATCAAGGAACTATGGGGAGACCAAGTTCCCTATTACCAACTCTTCGCTCATTGTTTGCTCGGAGAGAGCAGGGATGTTCCTCATATTATGACCGCGGCTTGTTTGGTTTTCTTCCCTCACGATGAAGCCCAACCGGGTAAAGACGTAAAAATAGAAACTGAAAGAACTGAACAAGGAACTTTAATTACTGTCATCGTCCACGACAGTGAGGTCTTACTGACCGATGTTACCCTGAGCGAACGGCTGTTCGCACTTATTCAGGTAGCAGACAACAGAGATGATAATCCCCGCTTTCTCGAGTTTAATCTTGAACCTTAGCCAGTTTAGAGCGCACTTCGCTGTGTGCTTTTTTTACAACAAAACCCTTTCGCCAGGGGTTAATTTTATTTATGGGAATTACTAGAAAATATTAGAATCTGTTTGGTAAAAAATGGCTTACAGCCCCAAGTGGTAATTTTGTTGGATTTGGGATACAATAAATTAGTGTTGGGTAAAAAGAAATATACTCAAATGGACACAGAGTCTCCAGATACAAAAACCGAAACTCCAGATCAAGAAATCCCCACTAAACCCCAAAAAAAGCACCGTCGCGGTCTCAAAATAGCCATTGGGGTCGTCTTGGCTGTGGCCGCTATTGGTGGCGGGATGCTCTTGGCCTATTTTGATGTGTTTAATAGTGGAGCAGATAAAGAAACGGTAGGAGGAATGACCATGGAAGAGTTTTTTGCCCAAGAAGGTGATACTAGCTTTGATCTGATAGATAAGGCCTACGAGGAAGGCAAAATAGATAAAGAGACTTCGTTAATATATGGCGCTTACGCTGCTTTTGGGGATGAGAGGTTGCCGGAGGAATATCAAAGTGACATTATAGCTTTTGAGGCTAATCATGTGTTTCGGGAGATTAGAGAAAACTATGACAGCTTCAGCCCAGAGAATAAAGAGATCATTGACCCTTTCCTGAAGCGGCCGGATGACCCGGAGAGTTGGTGGAATGAAAAAGTGAGGGAGAAACAAGTGAGAAATAATCCAGATTTAATAAAAGCGGCTCGAGCCAAAGACCGAGAAGTAAAAAGTATTTTCTCTGAACATTTAACCACCGTTGATGGTAAGATAAAAATCTGGTATGCCCAAATTGGAATATTTGATGATTTTATTGATAAAATATTTAAGCCGGGGAGAGCTGAATACTTTGATGCTGCAGACAAAGAAATGGCAGAAAAAATAAAAGATATATTGGACAAAGATAGAGCATACGCCAAATTTTCCAACATTATGGCAAAAGAACCACTCAATGATGGTAATCTGGGTGGCGACGGCGAATTAGATATATATGCAATCAGTCCAACCATGATGGAGTATAAGAGGTTACAATTGACAGCTACCGCTGGCTATTCTGGGGTACTCGGAGGGTATATCCCAGATACTGCTAATTTCCCTACCTCTGGCTATTTGATCCTAATAGGTTCCAACAAAACAGTGATCGCCCACGAACTCTTTCATGCCTTCCAGGCTGCCTTTAAACAGAATGAGTCTAGCGATCGTTGGTTTGCTGAAGCCTCTGCTGTTTGGTCAGAAGATTTTATATATCCGCAAGATAACAGCGAGCAAAAATGGCTAAAAGTATCACCTATTAATCAGCCGGGGACTTCGTTAGACAATACCAATTTGTCAGGATACGAATATGGAGCATATTTATTCCCCTTCTACCTTACTCAACCGGGAGTTAGTGGTAGCGAGATAATAGGAAAAATCTGGGCAGGCTGCGGCAATTATAATTCATGTCTTAATTCGATCGACAAGAATATCAGTGGCGACTTTGAAGATACCTGGCGGGAATTTACGCTTTGGAACTACAACAAAAAGCCAGTTAAACTATACCAAGACGAGGGTGGTTTTCCAGAAATTTCATCAGGCGTTGCTTCCTATCAAAGTGATATAAAAAAAATCGGTAACAACTCTATTGAAATCTCATGGAAGAAGGATTTAGAATATCTAGCAGCTCATCTTGTTGAGGTACGTAATAAAACAAATTCCCCTGAGGTCAAACAAATCATCTTCAAAGACTTTAAAAACTTCACCAGCCAATCTAACAAAGCCGCCATCAAAGCGATCGTCTATCCTAAAAATGGCGAGCCATATTTAGATGAGGAATGGACTAACAAAGAAGAAAGAAAGTTCTGTCTGGAAGATCCACGAGAGAGCTTTGATAATATAGTTCTCATCTTTAGCAACGGCGAGATGAAAAAATCACTGACAGCAACCGAAATCACCGCCGAAGCTAAAACAGAATCCTGTTACGCCATTGAGCAAACAGATACCAGAGAAGCAACTTACCAGATCACTGGTTCGGATAGCAGCAATAAGGCAAACTTTACCGTAAAAACTACTGGGACTATCCTAGAACCGGCTCCAGCAGAGGCTCAATATGGCTATCAAGCTAAATGGCAAGCTAAACTTGACTATCAAGAGCAATGGGATCCCTACAGTCAGGTCACCGGCTGTGTTGTTCATCCGGGAGAAACTAAGTATACCTCGACCTTTGAGTTTGATTTAAGCTCTGTTAAGAATAATAGTAGTTTTCCAGTCAAAGTGACCGAATCTAATGTCCATTATGATCCCTGGAGCCAAAAATGCACGATTGCTGGTTTTACTACCGATACAGAGACGGAGCCAGTTGAATATGATGATTTATCATTTAGCGAAGGCTTTATCTACGATATGTCTGAGACTGAAGCTAAAATCAAGTTTCCGGGATCTCTGGCCTACGGTAATTTTATCTCTCGTCGTGAGATGGAGCCGATTGTGCTGGAGATTAAGAGATAGTGGGGATTAGTTTAATAAAGCTACTGCCAAATTTATAGTCGAGTTGATAAATGCGGGTAAATCTATGCTCGCATTTTTAGATATATTCTAACTCCATACCCCCCAACCAAAAAAGGCTTCAATAAGCCTTTTAAAATCGCATGGGGCGTACAGGAATCGAACCTGTGACCTTCTCCTTAAAAGGGAGCTGCTCTACCGGCTGAGCTAACGCCCCAAATTATAAATTTGGTTTAAAAATCCTAACAAAAAAACCAGTAGCCGGCAAGTATATTCCAAATCACCTGCCTATGCGTAGGCTACTCGCTACTTTTTTTCTTCATGAAAAACATTGCTGCCAGTGGCGCCAACATCCACAAAAAACGGCTATTGTCCGCAGCAAACAAAGTCTTAGTAAACGGTCCCAATGATGCCAAGGCTGTCTCTGGTAAAAAGGATAAAACAATACTAATTAATAGTCCCACTTGCAAAAAACTGAAAACAATGATTTGTACGATCCCCGCTTCCGCCGAAAAAGTAGATAACGCTCCCACCCGAGCGAACAAGAGAAATAATCCTACTACACAAACCAGAAAAACTGCTATTTGTAAAAAAGCAACCTGACTAAATCCTAATCGCTGTGAACTTTCTTCATTAATGAAAGGTAAATTAGTAGAAACGGCTAAGCTGATATACAAACTCATTAAAATAAACAAAACTCGTGCTCGACCCAGGGTAAAACCATACAAAACCCCCGCCGCTACAAAAAACAACAAAATGAACAGATCCCAAGTGGGAGCGGCCCAATTTAGACTAGCCAACATGCTATTGGCCTCGCCCGCTGCTGCAATTTCCATTTTTGTTTTTCTCCTTTGATTATACTTGTCTCTGTTTAATATTATAATACACACTGATAATTTGGTAAACCCCAACTATTATACTCAGCCTAACTATTGCCCATCCAGATAATATTTAACAATCATAGCATCTATCATAAATTCGATCGGCGCTTTATCGTCTGTTAATATCATCTCAGTCTGGTCGTATTCGATACGTTCCATATTAGAAGATAACTCGTAAGCAATATCAGCCAATTCCGGTGATAAAACAGCTGACGGTAAAGATTCCCAGGCCAATTCATTCTCACTGGCTACTACCATATAATTCCAACTGTCTTGGTCGCCCACCTTGGCTAGATAGGTATAAGGAAAAACACTAGCCATACTATTAGTGATAGCTTGTAAGAGTTGCGAGTTGGCCGTGGCAGCGTTGACGTTAATGGCTACCACGCCATCGTTGGTTAATTTAGCCTTAGCTTCTTGCCAAAACTCCTGCGTGGTCATTGTCCAGGGAATATAAATTTGCTTTTGGTAGGCATCAACAATTATAAGATCGTATTTATTGTCAGTATGCTGCAGAAATATCCGACCATCCTGATTGTGGACAGTGAGACTGTCATTGCGCAGGGCAAAATATTGATCAGCCGCTGCAATTACTTTGCGATCAATTTCTACTCCATCAATCATAATATCTTCCGCAAAGAAATAATCTAATTGCTTACTGATAATACCACCAGCTAATCCTAGTATTAATACTTTCTTCTCCGAAGTCGGCGCCAGATAAGGTAAAACTGTGAAATAGTCGTAATACAAGTCTGTTAAAATATTATTTCTATCATAAATCGACTGAAACCCACCACCTTCATTAAAGGCGAGATATCTTTTATTATCTTCATCGACGACTTGTAAGTATTGATAAACTGATTCATCTTCAAAAACTAAACCGGCGGTAGCTTTAATTGGCAGCCGGATAACACCAACCACCGGAATTATTAGTAGAATCAGCCAGCCTAACAAATAGCGTTTTTTACTGGCCATGCCCAAGCTAGCCAAAACAATTAGAATAATAGCAAAAATAGTAATAGTTGCCTTGGTCCCCCAGATTGATATTAGCAATAAGGTGGGTAAGAAAGTGCCAATAACACTACCCACCGTCGACCAGGCGAAGACTGAACCCGCCACGTTGCCAATCTTTTGACTATGGAGTGAACAAAGTTTGATAATAAAAGGACTAACCATGCCCAGCAGCACCAGAGGGAAAGCAAACAGTAGTAAGGTTACTAACAACGAACCGAAAAAAATAACGGCTGAAGCCGAGATAGAGGCGATTGTTTGCAGATTGATTAACCAAGCTAAGGGCTGCACTAGCCAGGGTACCAGCAAAAATATTGTCCCCGCCGCTAGTATTAATCTTAATAGTAAGTCAAGCTGAGGACGACGATCAGCTAACTTACCACCCAAATAATAACCTAAGGCCAGAGCCACCATTACTACCCCAATTACATTAGTCCAAACAAACAACGAAGAGCCAAAATACGGTGCTAAAAGACGGGAGGCAGAAATTTCTATGGCCATGATCGACATCCCGGAGGTAAAAGCAACTACCAACAGGAATGTTCTAGATTTATTAAACATTTAAGTAAATAATTTATCCCAAAAGCCTTTTTTATCTTTTCTCACTTCGGCACTTTCTCCTTTTTCTTCCACGAGAGACTTTAGTAATTCCTTTTCCCGCCCCGAAAGCTTGCCAGGGGTAATAACCTTAACTTCAACCAATAGATCGCCCTTACTTGAACCCTGCAAATGCGGAACGCCATTATTGTGAATACGAAAAGTCTTGCCTGTTTGGGTGCCGGCTGGTAATTCAACTTTAACTCTATCATCAAAGACTTGTAAATTCAGCTTGTCGCCAAGAGCCGCTTGAGTAAAGCTAATGGGTATCTCACACTTAAGATCATAGCCATCACGCTTGAACACTTCATGCTCCCCGACCTGAACTGTAACATATAGATTACCAGCTGAGCCACCACGCAACCCCGCTTCGCCTTGTCCAGAGACTTCGATTGTCTGACCATTGGCAATGCCAGCCGGTATTTTTACTTTTATCTTTCTATTATCTTTGGTGCGTCCGTCACCACCACATTGTCCGCAAGGCTTCTCCGCTTTTTTGCCCTCACCTTTACAAGTGGGGCAAGTAATTACTTGAGTAAAAGCACCGAGCATTGTTTGGCGTGACTGCCGTACTTGTCCGCTGCCAGAACAAGTGGCGCAAGTAGTTATTTTCGTTTTCGGCTCAGCTCCGTTTCCTTTACAATGACTACATTTAACTCGTTTATATAGTTCCAGCTCCCGCTCAGTCCCAAAAACAGAGTCTTTAAAAGAGATATCCACAGCCACAGAAATGTCATCGCCAGTAATTGGTCCAGTGGGTGAAGCCGCGCGTCTACGACCACCAAAAAAGCTGCCAAAGATATCACCCAGATCAATATCTTCCATATTGACATTAAAACCTTGCTGACCAAAGGGATTTTGTCCGTCCGCAAAGCCATCCGCTCCACCATAACCACTGGCACCCCCCGCCTGCGCCTGATCAAAAGTCGCTCCAAATTGATCATACTGCGACCGCTTTTGCTTATCAGATAAAACTTGGTAAGCTTCGCTTACTTCTTTAAATTTAGCTTCTTCGCCACCGCGATCAGGATGATGCTCGTGCGCTGCTTTACGATAAGCCTTTTTAATTTCGTCATCAGAAGACTCCCGTGAGACTCCCAAAATGTCATAGTAATCTTTAGCCATAATCTATAATTTGATCTCCTCTACTTCCTTCTTAACTTTAACGACTTTAACAAAACCGACAGCTTTTAGCAAAATAAATATTAACCAAATCACTCCGTAAACACCCCATTTTATAAAAAAAGTGAAAAATTGCAGAATCAAGAAAAAGGTAATGGCAAAGGCAATTGGCACAATGCTTCGATAGGGCGCCAGTAAATCATTTATCTTGTCATTGAATGCATTGTAAGCCGCATCAATAATGGGTTGACTACTAGCTACATCACCCAGACCAAAACTGCCTAGTAGATTATCACTCGCTCCTGTTCCCTGATAAAGTTCGAGAGCTTTATCATGCACCACTTGATTATCTTGTATTGCCTCCATTACTGCTTGATTATCATCTGTGTCTATATCCTCAGCTTCCAGCGTGCTTTCTAACTCAGGCGCAATACCCATATCGCGCCAGTTGTCCCCTGCTTTGGAAACTTCATTGAAAAATAACTGAAAAGAAACTTCCGAAACGGTCATATTTTTACTAAAACCTGGGATATAAGCTTCAGAAATATACTTCTCTAATATTCCCGTTGAACTCTCAAATGATTGGCGGGGAATTTGCACACCATTATTTTTTATGCCCTCAACTGTAGAAATATAGTACGATACTGCCAACACGATGGTTAACATGGTTAGTACCGCCGGAAAACCTCGCCGCAGAATTTTATAAACGCTAACTCGAATTCGCACTTTCCGTTCTTGCTCAATACTCAAAAATGTTAAAACCAGAACTATTAGGAAAAACAAGGTAGCGGTCAAAGATAGTAATTTAAATGGGGAAAATATAAAAAAAGAGGCTGTAGCCAAAAAGTATGTAGCTACTACCACCCACCATTTTTCTACTAAAACTCCAACTAATCCCACCACCGCCCCTACCAAAAATATTCCGGTAAACAAACCGATAAAATCAGTGGTTTTGCCCCAAAGAGACATAACCGCTCCCTCTCCCTGATAAAAAAAACGGTAACTCAGATACCAGGCAAGAATAAAGCTGATAACTGTCACCACTCCTATACCTATTTGTTTGAGAAGAGAATAGTTAGCCGGAGAAGTTTCTTTTTTCTTTTCCATTATTTTTATTTATGAGGATGAAAAGGCGAAAGTCAACCCGCCTGATATGTCAGAGAAAACTCTTGATCGACCAAGCGGGCACGGTTCCCGTCTCTGGCGGGGGGGGCGAGGTCGATCACGGAGTTAGATTTTCACGCTGGGAAAATCTAACGTGTTTTCGAGACATATCAGGCGGGTGACCTATTTTTACTTTTTACTCTTCTTCTCATCCTTCACTTCTTTCGCCTCACCTTTCACTGTCTCGCCAGCCTTATCGTCCTTATTTTTATCGCCCTTTTTGCCGGCCGCTTGTTGTTTAGCTTGCTGTTCTTGCTGCGCCGCCTGATACATCTGCTGGCCGACTTTTTGGATCTCTTCACCTAATTCTTCGGAGGCTTTCTTGATTGCCTCAATATCATCACCGTCTTTTATTTTCTTGAGCGCCTCGACTTTTTTCTCAATACTCTCTTTGGTTTTCTTATCAACCTTATCTCCCGCCTCTTTTAAAGTTTTCTCGGTTGAAAACACTAAAGCGTCAGCATTATTTTTCACTTCGATCTTTTCTTTCTTTTTCTTGTCCTCACCAGCATGTACTTCGGCGTCCTTTTTCATCTTTTCCACTTCTTCCTCGGAAAGACCAGTTGAGCCTTGAATAGTAATGCTTTGTTCTTTGTTAGTAGCTTTATCCGCCGCTTTAACATTCAAGATACCGTTGGCGTCGATGTCAAATGACACTTCTACCTGAGGAACACCACGTGGTGCCGGTGGAATACCATCCAAGATAAATCGGCCAAGCGACTTGTTATCCGTCGCCATTTCTCGTTCACCCTGCAAAACATGGATTTCTACGGAGGGCTGGTTATCAGCGGCAGTCGAGAACACCTGTGACTTAGTGGCTGGGATAGTCGTGTTGCGCTCGATTAAAGGAGTACGCACACCACCTAACGTTTCTAGACCGAGAGTTAGAGGGGTAACATCAAGCAGTAACACGTCTTTAACATCACCTTGTAATACCCCACCTTGAATGGCAGCGCCCATCGCTACTACTTCGTCGGGATTAATACCTTTGTGGGGCTTTTTGCCGAAGAAATCTTCCACCGCCTTCTGGACCGCCGGCATTCTGGTCTGACCGCCGACGAGAATTACTTCATTGATATCGGCCGGCTTGAGACCAGCATCGTCGAGCGCTTTTTGACAAGGCTCAATTGTTTTCTGCACGAGATCGGAAGTTAATTCTTCCAGCTTAGCGCGAGTCAATTTCAAATTAAGATGCTTGGGACCAGACTGATCAGTAGTGATATATGGTTCGTTAATTTCTGTTTCGGGGGTAGAGGATAATTCGTGCTTAGCTTTCTCGGCTACTTCCTTTAAGCGCTGTAAAGCTAACTTGTCTTGCGACAAATCAACCCCTTGGTCTTTCTTGAACTCATCTACTAGCCAGTGGATTATCACCTGATCAAAATCGTCACCACCAAGATGCGTATCACCATTGGTAGACTTTACCTCAACTGTATCGCCACCGACTTCTAGGACAGAAACATCAAACGTACCACCACCGAAATCATAAACTACAATCTTTTCTTCTTTTTTCTTGTCAAAGCCATAAGCTAGCGCAGCTGCGGTCGGTTCGTTAATAATTCTTTTTACTTCCAGGCCAGCAATCTTGCCTGCGTCCTTAGTCGCCTGACGCTGACTATCATCAAAATAAGCTGGCACCGTGATAACAGCTTCTTTTACTTCCTCGCCAAGATATTCTTCGGCGTCAGCCTTGATCTTCTGCAACACCATCGCCGAAATTTCTTGAGGGGTATGGTCTTTGCCGTTCATTTCCACTGCTACCCCACTATTTTTACCCTCTTTTATTTTGAAAGGTAAAGTTTTGACATCTTTTTCAACTTCCGCGTCAGAAAATTTACGGCCAATAAAACGCTTCACGGAAAAAATCGTATTTTCCGGGTTAGTAACCGCTTGACGCTTAGCCAACTGACCGACTACCCGCTCACCATCTTGTTTTACTGCCACCACCGAAGGCGTGGTGCGATTACCTTCTTTATTCTCAATTACTTGTGGCTCGCCCCCTTCGACAGCAGCCATACAAGAGTTGGTTGTACCGAGATCGATACCAATAATTTTTGCCATTGTTTTTGGTTAATTATTCAATTTATAAACTGTTGTTTGCCATCATCACTTTGGTTCACCTACATCAGAATGGGGTCCGCCAAAGCAATAATGGCAAACAACAGTGAGTTAGCTATTAGTTATTTACTTAGCTACTTTTACTTTGGCTACTCTAATTACTTTCCCGTCCAGCTCATACCCCCGTAAAATTTCCTCAACGACTATCCCTTTTTTCTTCTCCGATTTTACTTGCTCTACCGCTTCGTGGAAATTAGGATCAAATTTCTCGCCGACGGCCTTGATCGCTGTTACTTTATTATCTTCTAAAAATTTCTCCAGTTGTTGTTTAATAAAACCGATTCCTTTCACCCAATCATCGCTTTCCAATTCTGTTGGTAACGCCTTGTAAGCACTGCAAAAGTTATCCACAATGGGCAATAGGTCGAGAACCAAACTAGCATTGGCAAATTTAATCGCTTCAATGTTATTGGCAGCAGTTCTCTTCTGCAAATTAGCGTAGTCTGCCTTAGCTCGTTGCCAGCCAGCTCGGTACTCCTCTATTTTGGCTTGGCACTCAGCTAACTCATCATTTTTACTCTTCTGTTTGGGTTTGCTTTTTTTATCTACCTTAGTCATAAGTCTACAAAACGATAATTAATAATAGAACAAGTGACCCAGAACCCAACAACTTCTTCACATATTTAACTAGGGAAATGTTTTTGCCGTAACGCATCCGCTTAGGACCAACAACAGCAATCACACCTTTCTCACCAGAAGGAAACTCGATGCCAGAGATAATCATGCTGCAATGTTCTACCCGACCGAGTGGGTTCTCTCCGCCGATATAGACATCAATTTCTTTATTTTCTGCTTGTTCCGATAGCTTGTTTATATTCTCGTCAATGTGCTCTAACAGCGACGCCACTTGGCAAACATGATCAGTTTCTTTAAATTCCGGCTGCTCCAAAAGCTTACTCATCCCAAAATCCCAGACGGCGTCAGAGTCAATCAGACCAGAAAGAGCTACACTATCCGACATACTGGCCAACATTTTAGCCATTGTTTTAGCCAGCCGATTTTTCTCTGCCTTGAGCTTTAATACTTCAGTCTGCAAAGCGCGTTGTTCACCCTTGCCCAACTCCCTCTCCTGCATTAGCGAATCCACAAAATAACGATAGCCTTTATCAGTCGGTACGCGGCCGGCCGAAATATGGGGCTGGAAAATATAGCCAGCTTGTTCCAAATCTTTCATAATATTGCGCACTGTGGCTGACGACAGACCCAGTTTATATTTTTTGACAATAATCGAAGACCCAACCGGCGTGGCCGTACTGACATATTCCTTGATGATGGTACTGAGAATTGTTTCGTGTCTCTCGGTCATAGTCGTCGCGAAAAAATTAGCACTCTACCATATAGAGTGCTAATTACTATTATAAGTCGTAGTTAAAAGGTGTCAAGAGATTTGCCACCCTAATCAGCCAAGAAAATTTCTGGAGCCAACTGAACTACCTAAGAAGACGACGTCTTCATGATAAATTAGTCGACCACAGAAAAAACTAAAACACAAACACCTCCCACCAGGGTTTATTAACTTCGTCGAGTGACCCCTTCTCGGCGTTGTAGATAGCGGTCACTTCCACATTGATGGGGAAAATATACATAACCCGCCCGTCGATATTA
Organism: Patescibacteria group bacterium; assembly: GCA_018818965.1. Lineage (GTDB taxonomy): Bacteria > Patescibacteriota > JABMPQ01 > JABMPQ01 > JABMPQ01 > JABMPQ01. Next base: position 76,445 of record JAHJQX010000010.1, read on the forward strand.
CCCTTGATGATGTAAACAGCCTGACCATCTTGGATCTCCAATGCAACTTCGCTGGCGCCAAACTTTTTGTACCTAGTTTGCACTTCCCGCACAGCGTGACTCGGTAATTTCTTTATCTTCTTCTCTTCCTGCTTTTCTTTATCCTGGACAAACAACTTACTTTTATCAAACTTTATTGGTAGATTAGTATGAGCTGTAACTTCGTCAGTTACAATTTCCAGTGTATTTTCATCTAGTAGCCTTTTGATAATTACATTATCTGTGTCATATCCATCAACAACCAGGCTTATCATTAAATCTTCGACACTCAAAGAATTTAAAGCTTCCAGATCTTTAATTTGGAAATAATGACCACTAATTTCTACTCCTAACTCCTCTCTATTCGGGTCAACTAGCAGGGGGCCATCATAACTCTCATCAATAGGAAAAATTAAATCTATACCTACCCGAGGTAAAAGCTTAGGGGCAATGGTAATAATTTTTAATCCTCCCTTGATAAATCCTTCTACATCTCCGGTCTGACTAGCTTCTACCGCTTCAAGAACAGTTTCCCAATCATCACCGAAAAACTTTTCCCAGGTGGCCAATTGTTTATCAGCTGTCTCATCAATAAATTCCGGGATGATCGGCGGCGGCTCAATCCCTTCGTCATCGGGGCTAGTGGCAGTAGCAAAAACAGCTAGAGGCAGCACTAGTGTTATCACAATAATAATTACCTTTTTGAACATTTGTCTTTGTTATTTAATAACTACGAATTACTAGGTGATAGGATGCCCGTAACTAGCCGCTACTCTTTTATGAATTCTCGCCGGGGAAAATTCTTTTGCCTGTTTTCTTCATCAATGCTCGGATCTATTGAGAGATGGGTGAAAATCATCGAGAAGTTCAATCTTGGATACAATTCTATTTAATAAATTATACCGGATTATAATTATACACTGCTATCTAGCTGGCCATCACGACTTGCGGTTTCACCAAAACCCATCAGTCTTTCGTATTCCCTGTCTACTTCATTTGTCGGCCCAAGAAATTCTAGATAAGTTGTTGACCATTCTGTCAACAATCCTACGCCCCTCCCATACGCCCTAGTTCTGACATCTCGACCATCGATCGACTTTAGCTCGTTCCATAATTGCTGTGTTGCTTCCCGCTGGCGCTCCAATAACTCATTTACTCTTTCAGCTACTGTTAAGTTTTCTATCGAAGGTAACTTCTGTCTCTCTTCTAAGAGGGAATCAAGAGAATCAAGTTCATCATATTCTCTTGAACGCCACTTTCCCGCTATCGTCAGATCGTCAATTGCTACATAAATATCTCCTTCCGAGCCAAGATAGCGAAAACGGCAAAATAATTCATAAGCAGCTGCCACTTTTTCTATTACGCTAGTAGCTTTGTATATCTCGCCCGGTTTTCCTACATCTGTTGTGTAATTAGCCCAATCCATTAATCGATCATGTAATTCTGACGCCATATCCATCATCATCTCAACCTTTTCAGTGACTGACATCCTTTCAGCTCTAGATAGACACTCTCCCTGCTCCATTGGCTGAATTCCCGCTGGCATAAATTTATATTAATTAATGAAGCACTCAGATCACCTATTCCTCCTAGGCTAATGTGCCGAACCAATCATATTCACACCCCCCAACTCTCCCCCATCGCTAGCCGGCTAGTGGAACCCGATATCTTCCCTTGCCTTAGCCCTTTTTGAAATATTTAATGCTAAAAATTCCTATTGGTACCGCCACGGGGAGTCGAACCCCGGTTACCAGGATGAGAACCTGGCGTCCTAACCACTAGACGATGGCGGCCTGTATAATATTAACTATTCGTATCATTAGTATCGGCTTTCTCCATTCCCAAATCCTTGCGCACCACCTGCTCCTCAGTACCAACTATCTCTACTTTCTGCGGTGGGAATTGGTACCCTTCCTTGAACGGTGACAAGGAATATGTTTCTTGACCTACCAAGAATCCATAGCGTCCGTCACTTTTACTTACCGTAGTAAGCAAGAGCTTCCCGTATTTATTATCAAACAAGCGGACAACCGAGCGTGACAGTGACTTTTTATTAGTCACATTATAGACCTTGCCCCAGGGCTTGGCCGATTTGCCCAGTGCCAAACGGTGGAACAATATTAACAATATAATATGCAAAACCAAGAAGGTAAAGGTCAAAAGATTAGGTGTAATGACAAAAGTAACTAAACCTAAAATTGGACCAATATAGGCAGTGACTTGGTTAACTCGTCGCCACCAGACAGAATGTAAAATACGATGATCTTCGCGAGCTATCCGCTGGGCGGGCAAAGTAGCAGCGTCCCTTAGATTCCGGATAGGGGTTTTAAGTGGTCGTCGAGGATGAGCTTGATTAAATACATAACCCTCTTGCGGATCAAGCGGGATATTAACCGCGACCTGACCGGTCTTTTCTATGTCCTTATCTGTAGCAGCTGATATTAATTGGCCATAATACAGGTTATAGTAATCAGCGTCAGCTTTTTTACCTTCTAAGTAGTGTGAAGGAAATGTGTAAAAAGGCTTATCGGCCGTGACGTAATACGATTTTTCTGGTTCGACAATAAACAAAAACCGGCCAGCCGCATCAGTTACGCGTGTTTCCACTAATTTATTGGTTTCCTGGTCAAACAATCTTACTATCGCTAAATCGAGCGGCTGTTTTGTTAAAGAGTCATAGACCACCCCCCATTCTCTTTTTTTCTTTCTACTAAGATACAACAGTGGCTCGGTAAAGAACTGAGCTAAATAATGTAAGTAAGAAAGTAGTATTGATAAGGGAACACCTAATAAGAAATTAAGTAGGGCCAGCAAGAATAAAATTGGCGCTAAGTATTTTCTATTTACATCCTTGAATCTATCCCACCAAGACAATACCTCTTGCACAATTATGGGATACTCTTTACCAACTTTCTTCTCTTGGGGACGCCGCAAATCATTTGACTCTTCTAATTGATCCGGTCGTTTTTCTTTTTCTGGCTCTTTTTCTTCCTCGTCCGTTTTGGTAGTAACAAAATCCTCAATGTAGGAGCTCACTTTATCCACCGGCAGCCTGCTGATCACTACGTCAGTATAATCGTCCGTTGAACTATCGCTATCGCTTTTCTTGCCTCCTACTATTGGTGGTGTTACCGGAAGCTGGGGCTGAACATAATAGCCAAAATTAGCATTATTATATTGCTGGACACTGGTAGTTAACACTACTTGACCTGGCATATTACCAGTAGTGAGCTGATAACTAGAATGTAAGCCGTCTACATAAAGCAAATAGTAACGAGCTGAAAGGCCGGTAAAAGTATAGCTGCCGTTACTAGCTGACGATTTAGTATGCACTAGATAATCCTTGCTGATATCTAAAACTCCATTCATATCTACGTCTTCGTAAAGTTTGACGTTGGCTCCAGAAATACCAAAATCACTGCTATCACGCGTGCCGTTATTATCAGCATCATAGAAAACAAAGCCAGAAATCAAACCGGTTGCAATCACGGTATTTTGCGTGGTGTTACTTTGGAAAGCGACATTCCCCGGATTAAAAGCGCCTACCCCCTGGTTGGATATTATCGCTCCCATCGGAGCATTATCGTTAACTTTAACTTGAAAACTTACATAGCCAGAAGAACCAACTGTCACTGTCCCTACTTGGAAAGTTACCTTACCTGCATTAGTACCATTGTAATCAGCTTCGTCGGCATCGAGAGCGTCTGTCTTTTTAGTACCGTTAAGATCAAGACTGTTGGGATGGTAAGTAGTATAAGCGGGAACAGCATCAGTGATATATATATTATAAGCATCATCGCCTCCCACATTAGAATAATCCAAACGATAAGTTATATAATTACCCGGATTAACATCGGAGGCGGCGGCACTAGTTTGTTTAGCATTAGATAGTACTGACAAAGTGGTCAGAGAACTCAGACTGAGAACAAATAAGATTAAAACAATAAAGCGAGGGATAGGTAGGCGAACCGAGGACTGTTGTGACCAAGGTAGCTTCAAGATGAAAAATATTACCAGCCAAGAAAATGTCAGTATTAGTAAATTAACTTCGACTAGCTTGAACTTTAAAGCACCACGTTGATTATTAAAGCTGCCAGCAAATACACCACCTATTTTACCAAGTAGGTTTCCTGCTGCTACTATCTGTCTATTATCACTACTAGCAGCTATTTTAGCCGGGGCTGCGCTGGCCGTAGACGTTTTAGTTAAAGTGATGCTAGGAGGGACACTGGTAATGATATAAGTTTCGGTTGATACCCCACTCTGATTGCCCTTATCGTCAGTACCAAAGAATTTCAACTCCGTTGTTCCCAGGGCAGTAATCGGTACGGGGATTGAACAGGTAGAAGCAGTAGTCGGAGTCGATCCATCATCTGTACAATAAATAGATACTGGACTCTCATTGGCAGTAATCGTAACTGATTGAGCTGACGAATAAGTGCCTCCCGGTGGATTAGCCGTTAGAACAGGAACCACATTATCAAGATCAAAGGCAGCTGATTGAGCATAATCCCCTTCCGAAATATTGTCATAAGCTACTACCCGAACGAGCGCACTGGCTGTATCAGCTGTCGGCTCATCAGTTTGCGATTCCCAGATGGTGGAAATTATATTGGCGCCCGTTGAAGTATCAATGTAGCCAGTAGTGTCGCCAACTTGGTAATAGTTGCTGTTAATTACTTTAGGGTCGACGGGTGCGGTCGAGCTAGTTTCCAAATCAATTGCGCTTAAAGTCGCCTTTTGCCAACCGCTACCAACATTATATTCAACGCGAGCTTGAACTTCATCAGCATCCTCGGCATCGTCAACTGTAAACCCGATCGCTACCTTGCCATCGCCATTGGTTGACTGCGCCCCCGTAACAGTAGTGGTGGTGGAGGGACTCTCTGCTCTAATTTCACAGGCATTGGGAGTATTACGCACTCCGGCGTACAAGGTATCTCCCAAGATTGTCAGGGCATTAATACTAATATTGTCATTGCTGACAGCAGCGGGAGTAAAGTCATCATGATTGACTTGACTCCAAGTAGCCCCATCGCCAGTTTTCCAAATCTCAGTGCCAGTAGTAATATTGAAAGTGCTGACAAATAATTCACTGCGATATTCAATCGCCGAGTAGATGCCAACGTTATTAGCATCCCCAAATCCACCTACTTCAACTGGCGTCCAAGAGGTGCCATCGGGTGAACGGTGCAGCTGACTGCCACCAGTGCTGTTATCTATGCCCGCATATAGCAATCCGTCATATTCTACTAGTGCCGAAGTACTTTCATTGGCGGCATCACCAAAGCCGCTAGCGTTAGCCGAAGTCCAAGTGGTACCATCGGCCGTACGCCATACCTCGGTGCCAGTGGCAACATTGTAGGTAGCGGCGTAGAGATTACCACCCCAAGACAATAAAGAATAAACAGCAGAATTATTAGCATTGTTAAAACCATTTTCATCTGAACCAGTGGCATTGGCATCTACTTCATCCGCCACTACTGCGTTCCAAGTGGTACCATCATTAGTGCGCCAGATCTCAGCCCCAGCTCCAGCGCTCCGCGTGGCAGCGTACAAAAATCCATCGAATTCTTCCAATTTATACACACAGTTGTTACTGGGATCACCAAAACCATCAGTATTAACTTTGGCCCAATCAGTATAGGGGGGGCCTCCGACTCCTTGGGTGCGATAAACTTTGGCTCCCACAACATCAACACAAGTGCCAACATATAAATATCCTCCGTATTCTTCTAAAGACCTAACTCCGATATTATCTCCGCCAGTGAGTGGATCTATAACAGGAAAATTTGCTGTATTTAGTTGGCTCCAGGTAATACCGTCGGCTGAAGACCAGACTACTGCCGCACCAGTATGAGTGCCAGCGTGCAGCAACCCGTTATACTCCATCATCGGAATAATAAAATAACTATTGCCAAAAGGACTAGACGCCAGCTGCTTCCAGTCGTAAGCAGCAGCGTTAGTTAATTGCCCGTACAGAAAACTGCAAACCAAAAAAACAAACATAACAAAAACACCAAGTGTTCTTGTCGGCTTCAATCTTTTTCTACATTTTCTGCCACGAAAAAGCCTAAACACATCCTTAGGTTAGGTAAAATTCTACGGTTATTATACTACATAAAAAGCCTCAGGTAAAATGAGACTTTTAAAGTTAGGTTAAAGACATTAGGACTGCCAACAATCTTCTTGCCGTACCAATAATTCCCCTGCCCGCAAAGGCTCGGTCATAATTTCTTTAACAATCTTTTCCATTCGCATCGCTTGTGAACCCTTAACTAAAGTTAAATCACCGACACCTAATATTTCATTCTGGATAAATTCACCTGCTTCGGCAGCTTCCGCAAATTGAAATATCCTATCTGCTAGCATGCCAGATTGCACCGCTTGATCAGCTATAAAAATAGCTGACTCGCCCACTGTTACCAAAATGTCAGCGACTGTAACTACTTGCTTGCCAATCTGCCGGTGACCAGCCTCGTTTTTATTGCCCAGCTCCTTCATGTCACCCAAAACAATAATCTTTTTACCCGGCACAGTTAATTCGCTTAGTACTGCCAGAGCAGCCGCCATTGAATCTGGCGAGGCATTATAAGTATCATCAATCAAATAAGAATTTTTTATGGCTGGCAATAATCTCATCCGACCCGGAGCCGGTTTCAGGTCTACCAGGGCTTGGGAGATTTCTACTAAATTCATCCCTAAAGCTATCCCACTGGCCGCAGCGGCAATAGCGGCATAAATTTGGTGACGCGCCAAGATATGAGGCAAGCGTACTGGGACTACACTTTTACGATATTGTAATTTAAAGGATATGCCACCAATTCCATTTTTCTGTTTGGCAAACTCGGAATCTAAAACAACGTTACTGACTTTGATATCAGCTGTTTTTTCACTAACGCCAAAAGATAAAGTTTTTGCTTTGATCTCCATCGAAAACTTTTTGATGATAGGATCGTCGGCATTAATAATAGCTGTCTTTTTTGTCCCCAGGCTATTAATTAGCTTAACTTTTTCGCGGGCCAATTCATCGGAGTTGGCAAAAAATTCTAGATGAACCGGCATGGCCGAAATTTTGGTTAAAATACCGACGTCAAGTTTAATAAAATCCAATAAATAATCCATATCTCCCGGCCGGTCAATCCCCATTTCTAAAATGACAACTTGGGGATAGCGGCAATATAAAATTCGACTGCTTGCTCGTAAAAATATGCCCAGCCAACCCCAAACCGAGTGGCCGGCAGTTTCTTCTCCCAAGATCGTTAGCGGAATACCAATTTCGTTGTTATAATTGCCCGCGCTACAACGGACTGAGTGCTTTTGGCGCAACACCAAATAGACGGCTTCTTTGGTGCTGGTTTTGCCAACACTGCCGGTAATGCCAACCAGCTGGGGTTGATACCTTTTTAGAGTAAGCACTGCCAAGAAACGGAGTGCGCGTTGTAATATTTGGCGTAGTAAATTATCGGTCATAGTTACTTTTTAATTTCTTCAGAGGGTGGTATCTGGTAATAGCGAAATATTTCTTCGGCGATTTCTTTAAAGACTGGTGCGGCGGTGCTTGCCCCCCAAACATCACCGCCAGGATTATCCAGTTTCACTAGCATTACGAATTGAGGATCTTCCACTGGAGCAAAACCAATAAAGGAAGTAATTTTTTGGCTAGGATCGTAGCCCGGGCCGTTTTTATTCGGCACCTGAGCAGTCCCAGTTTTGCCGGCAATCTTATAACCAGGCACTTTGGCTGGTTGGCCAAAACCATTCTCCACCACTGAAACCATCATCGCTCCCGTGGTAGCGGCCACTGAAGAAGAAATTACCTGTCGTGTTTCCTTGCTGGCGACGACCTCTTCCTCGCCAGCCGAACGAACTATTTTTTTCACTACGTGCGGTTGGATTAATTTCCCGCCGTTGGCAATGGCTGAGGTAGCTGTCACTAACTGGATAGGGGTGACTGATATACCTTGACCAAAAGAGACGGTGGCCAAATCAGCATCGCTCCACAGCTGGTAATCTTCCAGTTCGGAAGAAGTCTCCGTGTCCAGATCAATTCCCGATAGTTCGTTGAAACCAAAATCATCAATGTAGTCATAAACACGCTCGCGCCCCATTTTCTGAGCTATTTGAACCATACCAATATTAATTGATTTCTCCAAAATTTGCGTCATAGTCACCTTGCCGTTAGCCCCGCCGTCAAAATTGCGAATGGTAAATTCATCCACCTTGATTGATCCACTATCCTCGACTACGGTGTTGGGTGATACCAGACCTAAGTCTAAAGCGGATGTCATAATTATCGGCTTAAAAGCTGAGCCAGGTTCATAGAGAGAGTAAACAGCCGAATTACTGAAAACTTCAGCGTCTTCTACTTCTGAATACTTATTAGGATTAAAATTAGGAAAATTGGCTAAAGCAATGACTTCACCAGTATGAGGATTAACTATGATCACTGTCCCTCTTTGCGCACCAAACTTCTCTACCGCTTCTTTTATTTTCTGCTCTACTTTAAACTGAATAAAACGATCAACGGTTAAGACCAGATCCGTGCCATCCTCTGCCTTGGCAAATGATTTATCACCCATCGAAATCAAACGTCCGGCTGCATCCTTATCCATCGCTAGATATCCTTCCTTACCAGCTAATAAATCATTGTAATAGCCTTCAATACCATAGCGGCCCCTTTTTTCATCCTCAACATAACCAACGAAACCCAAGATATGAGAAGCAAATTCGCCATCAGGATAATATCGCCAGTCTTCTGGTTGGAAGCGAATCCCGGACAGATCTAAGTTTTTAATTTCTTCCACTTTGTCGTCAGTCACACGGTGTTTGATTGGTTCATACAGATCATCTTCCTTATTCAATTTGTCCTCGATCTCGTTAGCTGGGAGCTCGAGAATTCCTGCCAGTTTATCAGCGGTACTGCCCGTATCTTGCACCTGTTGTGGGATAGCGTAAACTAGCGTTAACCTTTTATTAATAGCTAGAGGATATAAATTCTTTGTGAAACGATCTTCAATGTATATCCGGCCCCTCTCTGGCACCAAATCTTCATATATTTTTTGCTGTCCGGAAGCGAGAGCTAGGAAATAATCATGACGGATCACTTGAATATTAAAAAGTCGCCAAACTATTACTAAACAGAAAAAAACCGTGGCTAGGATTAAGAGGTCGGGACGAGAGATAGCGCTTTTCTTTTTTGTAGACTCTTGAGTCAATTTAATTCGATTAACTGGCCAAAACTAACAAGTATTTAAATAGGTGTTAGGTTTTAGGTGTTAGGTTTTAGGGACTATTTAAAAAACGTTTATAATAGTCCTATTACCTAAAACCTACAATCTAACACCTATCTTAAAACCTATTTATTAACTACCACCACTGAGCTGCCAACTTTTTTCAGATAGACCACATTATTAGACTTCACCATATTAAACTTTTCCACCGACTGGTTGACATTCTCAAAAGATCGCAGTTCGGCTGCTTTAATTTCTAACTTTTTATTCTCCTCTTTGAGATCACCTACCTGATCACGCAAGGCTGATATCTCATACCCCTTAGTAGAAGTCTGAAATAGCTGAGCCAAGAAAAGAAAACCAATTAGGGCAAAAATTGAGACAGTCGTGACTACAAAAGTTACTGGACCGATACGAACATTTTTTGCTACCGTTCTTTTTCTTACTCCTTTTTTTACCGAGCGGCTATTGGTAATTGTGAGATATCCGGCCATTTTTTTTATTTCTATATTAAATATTTAAATTTTTTCAGCTACGCGTAATTTGGCACTTCGACTACGCGGGTTATCAGCAATTTCCTCAGCGGACGGGACAATCAGCTGGCGAGTAACCACCTTGAGACTGGCCTGGTGATCACAGCGACAAACGAATACCTCGGGTGGACACTGGCATCCTTGTGCTTCCTGGCGAAAATATTCTTTAACAATTCTATCTTCCAAAGAATGATAGGAGATAACTGCTAGTCGACCGCCAGACTGCAAAAGCTTAGTGGCTGATTGCAAAGTTTGTTCTAATACTTCTAGCTCATTATTGACTGCAATCCGCACCGCTTGGAACACCCGGGCCAGAAATTTATTGATGCTCCGAGCTGGTACCGATAAACTAGTCTTTACTATCTCGCCTAACTCACTAGTAGTCGTAATCTTGTGTTGACGCCTACTGCGATCAATATTACGAGCTAGGCGACGAGCATCCTTGATCTCCCCAAATTTTTTAAAGATACTAGCTAATTGGTCTATATCGAAATCGTTGACAACTTCTAGAGCATTAATCTGCTGCTCTTGATCAAAGCGCATATCCAGCCGCGCTTCTGCCTGGAAGGAAAAACCTCGGGTCGGAGTCAGTAGCTGGTGCGTCGACACCCCCAGATCAAACAAAATGCCTTGAACCGAATGAAAACCATGCTGGGCAGCAATCCCTGCCAAGTGAACAAAGTTGCTCGGAACCAGCTTTACTCTTGATTCATCGGTGGCAAATTGCTGGCGGCAATAACTAATTGCTTCCTGATCAGCATCGATGCCCAATAATCTGCCAGTAGGATCTATCTCTGCTAGCATGGCTCTACTGTGTCCGCCGCTTCCCAAGGTGCCATCGATGCAATTATCACCCGGCTGTAAATTTAAATGATCTATCACCTCTTTTAATAAAACTGGCTGGTGCGCAATATACATTATCCTTATACTCCTAACTCACCCAGGGCTTCAGCTATTTCACCGGATGACTTTTCGGTATTGGCCTTATAGCTGTCCCATTTTTGTTTGTCCCAGATTTCTAACCTATTCAGTAAACCGGTGATAACTGTTTTCCGACGTAGAAATGCAAATTTGCGTAAATAATCTGGTAAAATAATTCGCCCCTGAGTATCCAGTTTAACATCCATTGCTCCCGCCAACATCAATCGGGAAAAGGCACGAGTGTTCGCTTGACTAATTGGTAACTGACTCAACTTAGCTGCTAGCTTGTCCCAGTCTTTTCTCGAATAAAGAAACAAACAATTATCCAGCCCGCGAGTGACAATCGCTCCCACTCTCAGTTGCGAGCGGAATTTAACTGGGATAGCTATCCGACCCTTCTGGTCAATCGTGTGACTATATTCTCCAATAAACATAATAGAGGATTTTAATATTCTCCACCAACCACCACAATTGTACACTATTCCCTACCATGTATACATTATAAACCACAAAACGACACTGTCAACCAGAAATAGTGAATTAAGTAAATAATATTTGGGGTTAAACAAGCCATCCTGACCAAACAAAAAGCCCACCGGACGTAGTGGGCTAAGTTATCAACAGTTTTTTACTGCTCGCCAGTTAGTCAGTTATAATTTATCGAGACTACCAAGCAATTCAATTTTCTCGTTGCCAATAACAGAAGTAATAAATCTATCCCCCAACTCTTTCCGGTAGGTAAATTCACTCTCGGGCATGACTGTGTAATTTATTTCTTGCCCCTGTTCCTTTTCTAGATCTTTAATTATAGGATTTAACTTGGAGCGGTTTACTTCACCCACCACAAACAAATCAACTCGGGCGGGAGATTTAGTAAACGAACCAGATAAGCAAGCATATTTGATCGGACCAGCTTTTTTTAGTCTGTCAGCTAATCTTTCTTTGGAAGTAGCAGCTCCTTTTAAAAATAAAGCGCCAAATTCCTTTAAGAGATAAAAGTCTTTGTTCACGCGATAATAACGCTTAAAGTTTTTACGCTGGTTAATGAGTAAACCCATTTTAGACAGATTGTCTAATTCTCGCCTAATTGAATTAATCCGCTCCTTGAGCTTGCGGGTTAACTCACGCACATAGAAAGGTTGGTCGACATTGCGCAGAAACAAGGTCATTAGCTTTACTCTGGTCTTTGAGCTAAAGACTCTCTCCAGTTGATTTTTCATAATTATTAGTGATAAATATTCTGTCTGGATAACAATTTTACTCAGCTCCTGATACCTGAACAATAAAATAATACACCAAACTCACTTCGTACCAGTATACTTAATCGGCACCACTTGTCAACACTTCCAAGCTTAGAGTATAAAGTATTTGCAATCTAGTCTTTTCCCCTTTATAATAGTAGCAACTAAGTTTAACTTCAACAGTAACTCATGCTCGAGATAGAATACAAAAAATTAACTATCGCCGGTCCGAAGGACAAGCTCTTTAATGCTGCCCACGTTATAGAATCAGCTGTCGGCAGTCTTTTTCTGGTAGTAGAGATTAGGATGAAGCAAGAGGTAGCACAAAAAATCTTTGAGATAATCACCGCCGTGCTAGAGAAGGAAAACCAAAAGATCACCACTGCTATTAAAGCAGCTGAAAAAGTAGATCAGGAAAAACGTTTTGAGCAACTACTGAGCCGAATTAACAACGCTTTGGCAACCCTCGCCTCCGAGGGCTATACTGATTGGGTTAACCAAACTCATATTGTGATCTCCTCAATCTGGCAGGATAAACTCTGGCTTTCCGGTACCGGAAAAATAAAAGCTTATCTTTTTCGAGCGGGAAAATTGGCTAGCATCGATCAAAGAATATCGATGGCCAATGCTACTCCGATGAAAACTTTCACCAATACTATTGGCGGACAATTGAAGTCCAACGATAAATTACTTTTAGCAACTCCCCAGCTACTCAAGTACTTTCCTGAAAATGAGATATTAGCTAGTTTAGAAAAAGAAACGGCCAGTAAATTTGTGACCACGGTGGAGCAACGCTTAGTCGATCATTCTCATTCAGCCGCCGCGATAGCAATTGATATGACCGAAGTAGAAACAGAGCCAGATGATCTAAAAATTAATTTCGCCACTGACACTGACACTACTTCTCCCAATCAAAAAGTCTTAAAAGATGAAAGTGGACTAGAATTTCCTGATCTGAATAGCAATGATCAACCAACTTCTCCGTCGCAAGCAAAGCCAAGTAAAAAAGCTGATGGTTCCCAGAAAAAGTTAGGGCGAGTTGCTAGTCAGGCAACTCGTCTGCTCAAAAATTCTCGCCAGCAGATAAAGAATTGGAGACAAAAAGCGGCGACTCATCCTGCCCGAAAAACTCGAGCAGCAACCCGTTTCCGCTCTGCTCCGAAAACACCGCTAGGACGATCACTCGCGGGTAACATTTCCGGATTGGCGAAAAAAACTTCGCGCGGTTTACTCAATAAGTTCTACGAACTTCCCCGCTCTAGCCAAATATTAGCTGTTGCCTTTTTAGTGATGTTAATTTTGTTTCTTGGTAGTATCATCGTTATTTCACAAAAGAAAAAACAGATCAACGAATTAAGCCAAAACGAGATCCTTCTGGAAAAAGCAATCAATAAAGAAAAGGAGGCTTCTGATGCTCTGATCTATCAAGACAAAGAAAAAGCTAAGAAATTACTAGTAGAAGCTAAAGACGAAGCCAATAAACTTATCGCCGCTAATATATTGAAGGAAGAAGCCGAAAATTTAATCGCCCGCATAGATGATCAGCTCGACGAAGCAGAAGGTATTACTAGAGTAGATGATGCTATTCTATTATCAGAATTAGACAAAAAGTCTGTCAACGAACTAATTGGACTCAACGATAAAATCTATGCCTTCGACGAAAAGACAAATCTCATTTATTTACTAGACGAGGCCAACAAGCAACTAACCACTGTCTCAGAAGAATCAAGCAATTTAGGTTACTTTAAGCTGGCGGCTAGCTATGAAGAAGAAGGGGTTATTTATTTATTGACTGATACACCCGCCCTAGCTGAATTCGACGCTGCTAAAAAAACACTAACCAAATTAGATATCGAAATCTTCAATAATGAATACGAGGTCAAAGATCTAGCTCAATACGGTGGAAAATTGTACCGCTTGGTGCCAGAAGCGAAGCAGATATTTAAACATACCGGTACTATTGCTGGCTATTCCAAGGGGACTGATTGGGTCATGGCTGATAATGATGAACTAGAAAATGCCCAATCTTTAACTATCGACGGTTATATTTATGTCCTCCGCGCAGACGGGACAGTCAACAAATATTTACGGGGGAAGAAACAAAACTTTGCTCTGGCCAGTATTACTAGCCCCATGGATAATCCTACCAGCATATTCACCACTGATAATCTAGAAAATATTTACATAGTTGACCCTAAACAAGAAAGAATTTTGGCTTTCAACAAAAATAATGGCAGCCTAACAGCCCAATTTAAGTCAGATAAGTTTAAAAGCTTGCAAGATGTGTCTGTTGATAATGAGGAAAAGAAAATGTATGTTTTGACTGATGGTAAAATATATGGAATTGTTTTAGATATCAAGGCTGAGTAGATGTCTTCTCGGCCCAGACCACGTAGCGTCGCCAAGTAGTTCCCAACGGCCAGCAGGTCACTAACGCCAGGCCGTTTTTTGTTGGGAAGTGTTGTAGCTGCGACCAAGCTTGCTGACTAATGATTTTCTGGTCAGTGACTTGATAGGTGTATTTCTGGCCACTATAATATATGTCTATTTGATCGCCAGTGACAAGTTTTGGAATAAGACTAAAAACGGTGTCGTACTGACCCGGCCGCCACCAATAATTAGAGCTGTGGCCAAAGTAGATAGCTAGGCCGCTTTCGTTAGGCAGGTCAGAATTATTATAAAACACCACCCCGGTGTTCAGATTATCCACAATCTCTTGTTCGCTTATGCCGGAATTATAAATAACGGGAGCAGCAACGCCGATTTTAGGAATTTGGATGCGATCTGACTGACGTTCCACTGGTTGGATGTTTGTTTCTTGCCGTTCGACTTCGGAAACAGAAATTTCCCCCACTCCACCAACTAAATTATAACTTAGCCATTTTGTTAGGGCGTTGTAGTTGAATAGGCAAAATATTGTTACGCCTAATAGAATCGAAATGCTTATATGTATAAATATCTTTCTCATTCCATCAATAATTAATTTGAGTTTCTCCAGTGTGTCAGAGAAAACCGTGTTTTGAGCGCGCGAGCCAGCGCGTTACATAGCGGACAGGCTGGGAAAATTCGACGTGTTTTCGCGGCACACTAAAGAAACCAGCTCACCAAAAAAAACGAGTACCCTCCCTCGCCTCGCCCCGCAAGTCGGAGCGAACCTACTCGTCTTTTTATATTGGGCGTGGAAAACTATTTAAGTTCTACGCTCGCGCCCGCTTCTTCTAATTTCTTTTTCATCTCTTCTGCTTCTTCTTTAGAAGCTTTCTCTTTCAAGACAGTTGGTGCCTTATCTACCATATCTTTGGCATCCTTCAGACCTTTGCCAGTAATTTCTTTGACCGCCTTGATAACCTTGATCTTTTGGTCACCAGCCGCCGTCAATTCAACGTCAAAGTCTGACTTTTCTTCAACGGCATCACCATCACCAGCACCCGGAGCAGCTGCGATAGCCGCCACCGGAGCAGCTGCCGAGACACCAAACTTGTCTTCTAGAATCTCGACTAATTCTGCTAGATCTAGGACGCTCATCTTCTCAATCTCTTCTACCAAAGATTTAAATTTCTTTGGCACTTCGACTTCTTTTTTCTCGTCCTTTTTCTCTTCAGTAACCGAAGCTTCTTCTTTTTTAGCTTCGACAACCGGAGCTTTCTCCTCCTTGCCCGCCGTAGTTTCAGCGGAGGTGGGTTTTTTCTCTTCCTTTTTTTCTTCAGCCATATGTTTGATTATTTAGTTACTAATTATTATTAAACTAAGCTGTTTACAATTAAGCTGCACTTTCTTTGTCTTCTTTGATGGCATTTAATACTCCCACCAATCCACGCAGGTTACCAGCTAACACATTTACAAATCCAGTTAGCGGAGCCTTGATAGTGCCAATTGTTTTGGCAATCAACTCGTCTTTAGATGGTAATTTAGCCAGGGCTTCAATTTCTTCTTTAGTTAATAGTTTGTTCTCGAGAACACCACTACCAACTTCTAGGTTTTTATGACCTTTGGCATATGCCCAACACAATTTAGCCGGCGCTACCTCATCCTCATAGCCAATGGCGACAGCTACCGGACCAGCTTGTTTAGCTAACTCGACATCTTTCAATTCCGACTGATCCCAAGAAACTTTAAGTAAAGTATTCTTCACAATGTGATAATCAACCGCCTGCTCTTTCATTTGCTGCCGCAATTCTTGCACTTCACTCACAGTCAAACCTTGATAGTTAGTTAAAACCACTGACTTAGCTTTGTTAAGCTTATCAGTTAACCCGGCGATTATTTCCTTTTTTTGCTGTTTAGTTTTGGCCATAATTCTAGTTTTTAGCGCGCAGATAATTAAAAAACGCTCTTTCACCATAGAGCGTCAAACAAAACACTGTTTAACACCTCGGTGAGATTTACGGTCTCGCTGGGCAAGACCACTCACTGTCTACGGTAAGGATTGTCACCAAATACCAATTCGGCTGCAGTCCTCTAAGTTGCTATCAGGTTATTATACATTTATAATAAGGTCAAGGGTTTTAATAAGTAAATAAACTCAATATGGCAGAATTTCTCCAAGTTCTAATCGCGGGATTTGTTGCCTCCCTAGTCTGGTTTGTTTTGGGCAGTGTCCTTTATGTAAATCCCCTAATAGCGAAGATATACAAAAAGCGTGAGAGTTCTCCCGGCTTCAAAGTATGGCAAAGCCAACCGAAATATATCATCACGATGTATTTTGTCGGGGCTCTTATCCCCTGCCTGATCCTAGCTTTTGTTTACTCATTTCTCAGCCCAGCTTTTACCGGCAGCCTGATACTAAAAACTCTTTGCCTAGGATTAATTATTGCTAGTGTAAGAATGATCCCCCGCTTTTTTGACATGTGGATCCAAACTACCTATCCTGACACTTTGCTGACGATCGAGATTGTAAACGGGACTATTTTGAGCTTTGCAGCCGCAGCGGTGTTGGCTTGGTTGTTGTAGGAGATATAGCTGACAACTATCCTAATGTACTTCCTAAAACATTTAAAAAGGGTTGAGATTATTCTTTTTCTGACTGCAGAACTCGTCGCCCTCCCGGTAAGACCGGGATGACTCCTCAGACACACGCAGATTGCAAAAAAGAACAACCTCAACCCTTTTTAAATAAGAACTTAACTAAGTAGTCGTAAAATAATAATGCAAATCCAAGAAATCCAAGCCAAAAGCATCATCGCTCCCTCCAAAATACCCAGTTGCGATTACGCCATCAATCCCTATACCGGCTGCCAACACAGTTGCATTTATTGTTACGCTGATTATATGGGATTCTATTCGGGTCACTGTGAGCCCTGGGGTCAATTCGTTGACGTAAAAATAAATGGGGCTGAGTTGATTGATGACTGCCAAAAATATCGCGGCCAAGAGATTATGTTTAGCTCGGTGACTGATGCCTACCAGCCAATAGAGAAAAAATATAAGCTAACTCGACAAATTTTGGAAAAGTTAGTCCCCTGCCAACCCAAAATTACTATTTTGACTAAATCGACGTTGGTGACCAGAGACATTGATATCCTCAAGCAGTTCGAAAATGTGCAGGTGGGATTTTCACTGATTACTACCAATCCTGAGCATCAAAAAATGTTAGAGCCGGGAGCAAATTCACCATCCGAGCGTCTAGAAGCCTTGGCACAGCTCAAGACCGCTGGAATAAAAACTTCTATTTTTGTGGCCCCAATTTTGCCCTACTTTACCAAGCTAGAAGATATAATAAAGGCGGGGGCTGATCGAGCCGACTATTTTTTATTCGATGCCTTTAATCGAAAATCGAGTAAAAAAGTGCTCAGCTTTATCGCTAAAAGTTATCCACAGTGGCTGCCGAAATATGAATATGTGCTGCGGGATGAAAATTATAAAGAATATAAGAGTAAATTAAAAGAACATATTGATAAATTGATGATCGAATATAAAATTAAGGGGAAAATATTGTTTTCGGGAAAATAAAAAACAGACCAATAGTGTCTGTTTTTTGATGTTAGCTATATTACCAAACTCAACAACTTATCCGGTACAAAAATCACTTTTTTAATTTCGCTGTCACCTAAATGCTTTTTCACCTTTTCACTACTCTGCGCTAATTTCAAAGCCTCTTCCTCAATAATCCCTACCTTTACTGACATTTTATCGCGCACTTTGCCGTTAATTTGAATTACTAGCTCGATGGTGTCTTCTTTTATTAGCTTGGGATCATAATCCGGCCACTTTTCTTGGAAAATGCTGTTTGAGTAACCCAATTTTTCCCACAGCTCCTCGGCAATATGAGGAACAAACGGCGCTAATAAAACGACAAAAGTGGAATAGGTCTCTTTAGCTATCTTTTCCTGGCTGGAGAGCTCATTGACTAAGATCATCATCTGCGCGATCGCTGTATTAAAACCAAAGCCTTCAATATCTTCGGTGACCTTTTTAATGGTTTGGTGTAAAACTTTCTGCTCTGTCTCATTCGCTTTGTCATCAACCACCTTCTCCCGCAAGTCCCACACTCGATCAAGAAACCGTCGCACTCCACGAATACTCTTCATATCCCACGGCTTGGTATCTTCAAAAGCTCCC
>JAHJQX010000011.1 GCA_018818965.1 Patescibacteria group bacterium
AATTTGACTACCCAGAAGGCGAAGAGAATGTATTTGCCAAGTACCAGGGTAGTGGTGGCGTACCAATTAATTCTCTACTCGATAAGGCAGTCTTTGCCCTCCGTTTTGGTTCACTGAAAATATTGCTATCCAACGACATCGCCGCCGACAGTCGGGTGCTTTTCCATCGCAATATTCAAGAAAGAGTAAAGAAAGTCCTGCCGTTTTTAGAATTAGACAGTGACCCCTATCTGGTAGTGACCAAAGATGGCCAACTAAAATGGCTATATGATGCTTATACTACTGGTAGTCGCTATCCTTACGCGCAGGCAGTCACCAGTGGCAATAATTATATGCGCAATGCTGTCAAGGTTGTAATCGACGCCTATGACGGCAAAATGCAATTTTATATCGCCGATTCTGACGATCCGCTCATCCAAACCTACGCGAAAATATTCCCCGATACTTTCTCTGACCTGACTGACCTGCCCGCCGACTTGAAAGAACATTTACGTTATCCGGAGGATTTATTCGTTCACCAGACCAATCTTTACAAAACCTACCACATGGAGCAACCCCAGATTTTCTATAACAAAGAAGACCAGTGGGAGGTTCCGACCAACGACAATGAAAAACACGATCCAATCATGCGTCATCTGATTATGAAGCTGCCCGGAGAAGAAAAAGAAGAATTCGTGCTGATGCTACCTTTCACCCCCCGCCAGAAAGATAATATGATCGCTTGGATGGCTGCTCGCTCCGACGGTGATAACTATGGCAAATTGGTTGCTTATCAATTTGGCAAGCAGCAACTTATTTTCGGTCCGAAGCAAATCAATAACCGAATTAACCAGGACGCTGATATTTCCCAACAAATATCGCTCTGGGATCAACGCGGATCTGAGGTCATTCAGGGTAACTTACTCGTTATCCCGATTGAAGAGTCACTGCTATATGTGCGGCCGCTATATATCCGCGCTGAGGGTGGCAAAATACCAGAGCTAAAAAGAGTAATTGTCGCTTACGAAAACAAGATCGCGATGGAGGAAACTCTCGATCAAGCCTTGCAGAAAATATTCGACGGGGAAGTTACGGTAACCGCCGCTGAGGACACTGAGCAATCAGTTAAAGCAACAGAAACGTCAGCAGATCTAGACAGCTTAGCCGCCCAAGCCAAAAAGCTTTTTGACGAAGCCCAAACCGCCCAACGCAATGGCCAGTGGGCACTGTATGGAGAAAAGATGAAGGAATTAGAGGCGGTTTTGCAGGAAATGGCTAATAAATAGTATCAATTTGGCTTGATACTAAAACACCGGGATATTTCGCCCGGTGTTTTGATTTAGCACATCCGACATCATATCGTAAGCTAAAAATTCCCCACCGCCACATCCGTTCCACCGCGAAAATCCTCCGCGTAAGCAAAGAAATCCAAAGCCACTGCAGCCACTCCATCCCCTTCAAACACCCTTACTTGTGGTCCACCCTGCGGTCCCGCCCCAGTTATAACCTCAGCCAGACCATCATTATCAATGTCTCCCATCTCAACATTAGCTCCCACCTCCGCCCCACCATAAGCAGTCCAAGTTAGATAAGATTCGCGTTCGGTATTGTAGTGAAAGAGAGCAACCTCAGCTCGTCCGTCCCGCAAAACTGAGGTCGCAATTTCCGCTTTGCCGTCACCATCAGTATCGCCGGCCGCTACGTCAATTCCGGTTCGCCCCGACTCGGAAAAGGCAAAAAAACTAATTGGTTTTTGTACTCCCTCTAAATCATTTTCATCATAATCGAAAACGAGTACTTGTGGACCACCGCCCTTTCCCGCACCGACGATCAGTTCGGCCAGGCCATCGCTATCTACATCTCCCAACGCCACGGTTGCTCCACATTCTACTAAACCAAAAATATTTTTTTCAAAAAGGAGAGCTTTTTCATTATTATAACGATAAACTTTGACCCAGGCCTGACCGTCTGAGAACTGGGAAACGGCAATATCTTCCTTGCCATCACCGTTAAAATCACCCGCCGCCACATCGATTCCGCCCTGGAAACTAGGATGAAAGGGGAAAAGCTGAATCCCCCGCCGGGTACCATCCTTTTCAAAAACCCGGAGATGGGAGCTACTGCCTGTTCCATTTCCAGTAATTATTTCGTCGACGCTATCGGCATCGATATCACCCGTGGCCACGCGCACCCCGCCCCGATGAGTCGCTGCATAAGTAAAAAGTTTATTCGGATCCGCTTCCACATTACCCTCATTGTCAAAAGCTCGCACCTGGGAACCTCCCCCTACCCCAGCTCCCGTAATAATGGTTGGAATGATAGAGATAGTTGGAGGGGAAGGAAGAGTCGGGAGAGGAGGAGGAGTAAAAATCGCACTGATTAAGTTCATTGGGGACTCATCCGTTTCCGATTCGCTGAAATACATCCGATAGGAACCATCGGCCAACTCAACTACGTCTGGGTCGAGAACCAAGCCAATTTCGCTGACAGGACTGATAAGATTTTCATCGCTCGTTTCCCAGACTAAGCCATCTTCGCTAACTGCTTTTCTGATACCTCTCTGTCCGTCATAAAAGGTAGGTAACGCCGCATAATACATTACCCATCTACCTTCATTTGGTTCAATATAATCGTCACGCCAAACCACCATCGGGTCAACCGGGTGTCCGGCCATTTGGAAATTTTCGCGCTGCCAATCTACGCCACCGCTGTAAGATCTGACGGCGGCAGTATGATCTCCTCCGGAGACATAATACATTCGCACTGACCCGTCTGGCAGCAAAACTAAATTGGGAACACCAGCAAAATTATTATCAGCCACTGTACTATCAATCGCTATACCTTGCTTGGTAAAATTCTTACCGTCGGCTGAGATGGCAGAATAAAAGTTTCTGATTTGATCCGGGCCTTCCCCCGTATCAATTTCATAAACCATTAACCAGGATCCGTTATTCAATTGCACAACGGTAGGATTACTAATCATCTCCCCCTCTTCCTCTTCGATCCCGGTCGAAATAGGATCGGAGAAATTAAGCCCATCATTACTTTCGGCATAGCCAACCCCACTGCCTGAGGGATGATAATACATTCGGTAGGTACCATCATCCAGCCGAACAGTGCAAGTCGAGGTTACATTCGGCATTATTGTCTCTCCCTCTTTTTGCCAATCTTCATCTTCAATATCTGAATTCTCGGCCATAACTGTAAATTGGCTAAAAATAAGCAACAGCACACAGAACCCTAAGTAGAAGATGACTTTTCTCATGGTTTTTTATTAGCTTTGATTATTCATTATAGCAAAAACCTTTTCTATCTACCCGATCAAAACTTCACATCCACTTCTCCAACCACTCCAGCATCTTCGCTGGCTGCTGGCCAAAATATTGATACCCCTCAAAGCGGTGTTTAGTGCCTTCAATCCAGAAAAATTCTTTGGGCGCCGGAGTCTCGGCGTAAAAACCTTTGATATCGCTTAATTCAGTCCAAGGATCGTTTTTGGTTTGCACATACATAGTAGGAACTTTGATATCTTGGGCAAAGCCGGCCGGCGACATTTTTTCCAGCGGATACTTGCCTCGCCAGGCGACAAATTTAGAAACCAGCGGTAATAGTAGTTTTGCTCCCACGGGAGTAAAAAGCTTGCCCAGATAAGTACGGATAAAAACTGCCATTGAAATCGGCTGAATTGCTACCATACACTTTACATCTTTAAAAACTGCCGGCTCCTTACTCATCGCCACGATGGTAGAATTAGCCCCCATACAAAAACTGACAAATCCGATATTTTTGCTACGTAAATCATCGCGATTGGCGATAAACTGCATAGCCGCTACCACGTCCAGATACTCTTCCAGGCCAACTCCGGCCTTACCACCATTGGGGCTGGGATCACTCTCGCCATGATTGCGAAAATCAAACATTAACACCCCATAGCCTTGACTGTGCAAGTGTCGAGCGACTTTTAGAAACTCGATTTCTTTATTATAAAGCTTGGATATGCTCTTGAATTCGCGCGTGGAACCATATTTAGTTAACCCACCAACATGAGTAATAATAACTAATTTATTCGAAGAACCAGGTATCAACCAGCCTTTTATTTCTACCTGGTCGGAAGTAGTAAAGATTATATCCTCAAAGTCCAAACCGTAGTTCCCTGGATTTTTCGGCACTGGTTGACGATCAAGATAGATGATAGTGCCAGAAATAAAATAGCAGGTGACAATATAAAAAAGTGCGACTGCTGTAATGATTAGGAAAACATAAAATAACACCGCAAAATAAGTTATTTATTTAATCTGTTTTTTTATTAATTCTAGCGCCGCATTCCTAATACTTTCTTAATCCCCTCTATCTCCTTCAGTCTAAACAATTGCGCTAAACCGATATACACTATAACGCCAACCAAAGCAGC
>JAHJQX010000012.1 GCA_018818965.1 Patescibacteria group bacterium
AGGAACATCAGGGGCTGGTGACGGTATGCCAGTTAAGGTAAATGATGATACTTCATTTCTAGGCGAGATCTGGGGTGGAACAAGCAAAGGCAACACTGCTGATGGTCAATCACTAGTAATAGCTGATAGTATGCGCCCTAAAATGGATGTTATCAATGATAATGGCTCTGCTGGCTATCAATGGCTCAATACCTATACTAAATACCTCATTGCCTCAGGATCAGTTACTACAGCTGATCTTAATGCTTCGGGGACTGTTACTGCAAATAATCTTACCGCCACTGGCACAGCTATTATGAGTAGTATTAATACTTCGGGGACGGTGACCGCTGCTAGTATTGATACCAGTGCCTTAATGGCTCTGGCTGTTGATACTGATAGCTTACAAGGAGAATATACTGTCGCTAGTGTTAATATTGCTGATGGAGCAGTTGGTACTGGCAAACTAGCCGACGAGGCTGTTTCTAGTGATAAAATACAAGATGGTGGAATAGAAGGAACAGACTTGGCTGATGGAGCAGTTACTTCGGCCAAGATCAGTGATGGGACGATTGAGGGAGGAGATATTGCTAGTGATAGTGATTTAATAGTAGGCAGCATTACTACTAATGAGGCTCAATTTACTGGGCATGCTAGACAGAACCTGGGAGCCAGTGGAATAGTCAAAGCCTTGGTATATATAAGTAACCCAAGCACTGGAGAATGTCCTGACTATTGGACTTTTAATGATTCCGAGATAAGTTGTCAGCACACTGGAGCGCTTAGTAGCGGAACTTACCAAATAGATTTTGCCTTTGACGTCAACGAGCGATTTTATCAAGCAACCCCCTATGATCAGGATGGAGCGGCCCAATTAATATCTATCTATCGTCCTTCTGATCCAGACAAATTAAATATATCAATACAAAACAGCGGCGGAACCGGCGAAGATATGAGATCGATGATAACTGTGTTTTAAATTAAATTTAACCCCTCAGCTAATTCGGGGTATTATTGCAGTAGCTCTTCTATTAGCTTCTCTTTCCCCCCTTCATCAATCACCCAAAAGTATAAATTCTGACCAAAATTTTCTGCGTAAATAGTGTCCCCCTGCCCGGGGATAAAATCAGTTTTTATTTCTCCCAAGCTTAAACGACCAAACCGCCGAATATAGGTAGCCACACCAAACATGCCGGCCTTAGTGGTGTCGATATTTATCTCTGCCTTATTGCTCTGTTGTAAATGATTATACACCGACAAGGCTGTATCCTTGTTTTTTAATTTAGTCAGAATTGATTTAAACACATCGCGCTGATCGGCCGTACGGGCAAAATCGCCACCGGCGCGATAACGATCACGCACCATCGCCAGTGCCTTTTCGCCATCATACTGGCCATCTTCCGTCCAAACTCCGCCCACCAAATCTACTATCTCCTTAAAACTCTCAAAAGTAAACTCAACCGTACCGTGGATCTTAATATCAAGCAGATTCTCCACTGTCTGTTCGGTCAAATCTATATTGCCGATCTGTGAACTCTCTGACAGATCACCGTACACGTAAGCGTGAGTGATTTTGTCCATCCCATGACCCGGAATATCCACTCGACTGTCACGAGGGATAGTAATAAGGCTAGTAGGTTTAGCCGGACTCTTGGGAATAGAAAATACCATCAAGACATCAGAGCGAGCTCGTTCCTCGCCCCGCTGATCAGAACCAACGATCAAAATATTATAACGATTGGGGGCAAGAAGATAAATTAAGCTCAATAAAAGAAGGGGACTTATCACGATGACCAGAATAATAGTTTTGGTGATGATGTTCATTTAATATTTTGTTTATCGACATCTACCTGCTCCCTGTTGATTTTTTTATACCGACGCTTTTTATTCTTAGACACTTTCTCGACGATCTCTCTTTCTAAATCCACTTTCAATATCTCGGCCAAGCCCAGCAAGTAAATAGCCACGTCGGCTAACTCTTCTCTTAAATCCGATCTTTTCTGCTGGTGGGCTTCTTGAGCTTCGTCCAACTCCCCCCGAGTCAAATCAAACTCAAGATCGACATCTTTAACATTGAAATTTTTGTCAATCTTATTCTGATAAATCTCTTTTTGCAGCTTTTTTAGATCGATCATAAACTAATAAAGCTCAAAGGTGGCTAGAACTTCATTTAGTAAACCTCGCGAATCCTTGTCTGCTCTGACTACAAAAGTTTTGTCTTTATGGCTGAAAACAACCTCCGTTACTTCGTTACCACAAGTCGGCTGGTTTTCCGTTAAAGTTCCCACTCTTTGGGTCGCTTTAACTCCGCTAATTGTCACTTCGTTGTTCTCACCCTCAATTCTAAAATCAAGATCTTTCAGTTCCTCTGCCAACGTGGCCGTACTGATAAACACTGTGGTTGCTTCCGGACAAGCACTTCCATTCTTTTTAGCTGACAGAGTCACTAGATCGCTTTCTGCTCCCGTGGCGCCGCCTCGGCTTTTTGATTCACTAGCGTTATATTGTTTTGGATCATACTGGAACTTATAGCTGTATTGAGAATTATCGTAAGCAGCCAACTTAGTCCCTTCGTTTTGCGAAGTTGTCGGTTCCAAATCTTGCAGATAATAAATGGTGACACAAACGGCCACAGCCACAATAAAAATCCCCAGCACAATTGTCAACGCTGCTTTGGTTTTTGAGTTTTGTTTCATGTTTTATATTAACTAATTCTATAGTTGCTGAATTATTTTTCTTTTTCCGCTTTTTCCTCATCAATCAATTTCACTAGCTTCTTCACCAACTGCTTGGGATCTGAATTATAAATAATCTTCCCTGGTCCCCGATGTGATTCCGCCACTAACTTTTCTATTTTATCAGCCGTGCCACCAGTGCCCGTTAATACTCCAATCGGCTTCTTGTCCTCAAAGGCAATAGTGAATTCGTTCAAAGTTCCAATTCGTCCGCAAACAATAATCACTGCATCCGAAGAACGAGTTAAAAGCAAATTACGCCCAGCATACTCAAAACCAGTATACATTATAAGATCAAAATAGTCGGTTGGAAGACGATATTTTTTGATATGAGCAATTTCTGAGGCAGCTGGAGAAATACCGATGCTAATCCCACCTTCTTCCTTGGCTCCGATTGCGCTCCAATAGGGCACGCCAGTGGTGGCTCCAGTTACTAACACACCATTTTGCCGGACAATCTCGCGGCCTAGTTCTTTAGCTTTAGTGAGCGTCGCATCCGCACAATGTTCGGTTGTCGCTGCACCAGAAACACAAATCTTGTGCTTGAGGTAGGATTTTTCGATTTTGTCAGACATAGTTTATTGGTAATTTATAATTCAACTTCTTCTCCTAGCTTCGGCACTGTCGCCATAATTCCTAGTTCATCACTTACTTTCTGAGCTAAAACACTAGCTGGCCCCTCCTCACCCTGCACCACAAAAACATTCTGCACTGGCCGCTTGATATGATCTAGCCAACTCATCAATCTCGGCTGGTCGGCATGTGCCGAGTAGCCCCCAACTGCTAGTATTCTAGCTTTAACTGGTACCTTTTCATTTTTAATCATAACTTCTTTGGCGCCCTCTAATATTTTTCTTCCTAGTGTTCCTTCAACTTGGTAGCCAACAATCAATAACATACTATTGGGATCTGACAAATATAGTTTTTCGTGAAACAAAATACGCCCACCAGTAGACATCCCACTTCCCGCAATAATCACTTTGGGGTTAGGAATATCGTTGATCTGGCGTGACTCCTGACTACTAGCCGTCATGGTCAAACCAGGAAATTTGAAAATGTCATCGCCAGAATTAATTCGACGGATAGCTTCCTGATTAAAATATTCTTCGTACCGACGATAAACTCCAGTAGCCTTAATCGCCAGCGGACTATCAACAAAAATTGGCACCGCGGGTACATGGCTCTGCTCAACTAGTTCATTCATTTCATATAAAACCTCTTGAGTACGTTCCATAGCGAAGGCGGGAATCATGAGTACACCTTTTTTAGCAACAACATCTTCGATTGCGTCTTCTAGTAAATTTTGCCTTTTTTCAGCTGTTTCGTGGCTGCGATCACCATAAGCTGATTCAATCACTACGTAATCAGCTTTATCAACTAACTCAGTCGGCTTTAGAATAGGAACCGGAGGATTACCCAAATCACCAGTGAAAACAATTTTTTTACCATCTGCCCAAATTTCAATAATAGCTGAACCAAGAATATGACCCGCATCAGTAAAACGACACTTAACATCACCGGCAAGATCAATCTTCCCACCGTAATCTACCCCCGCGAACAATTTCATACTTGTCTCTACATCTATCTCACTATAAAGAGGATCTTGGCCAATTTCTCGCGCCTCTTCTATCTGTAAATGAGCACTATCTAGCAAAAACAAATGGGAAAAGTCACGCGAAGGATTGGTGGTAATTATTTTCCCCTTAAAGCCATCTTTAACCAATTTTGGCAGCCGCCCAATATGGTCCATATGCGAGTGCGTAATCAAAACAAAATCAATCTCGGCTGGATTGAAAGGAAAATCCTCGTAATTCAATTCTTGCCACTCTCGTCTTCCCTGAAAAAGACCACACTCAACTAATATTTTAGCTTCTTTGGTTTCGAGTAAGTAGCAAGCTCCGGTAACTACCTGAGCACCACCGTGGAAAGTTAATTTCATTCTGTTAAATTCGTTATTTTGGTTTATTCCATCCCTCGCAACGCCGCAATCCGTTCCGTTACCGGTGGATGGGTCATAAAAAGTTTAGTTAGCAAGCCGACTTTCTTTTTCTTCAATGGATCATCAATAAAAAGATGAGCGGTGGTTTTATTAACTACCGGCAAAGGATTGGGGTCGCGAGAAATTTTTTCTAAAGCTCGTGCCAGCCCTTCCGGATAACGAGTGAGTAAAGCTCCATCGGCATCGGCCAAAAACTCGCGCTTGCGGGAAATTGCTAATTTAATCGCTGTAGCGGCAATGGGAGCTAAGATAGACAACACCAGCGCGGCCACCGTGACAATCAAACCAAGCTGCCCACTATTATCTCGTCGTCCCCGGCCAAAAAAACTCCAACGTAAAAATATATCTGCCAGGATAGTGACAAAGCCAGCTAACACTACCACCACCATACCGAGGAGAATATCACGATTGCCGATATGAGAAAGCTCATGAGCAATTACCCCCTCCAACTCTGTCCTTTCCAATTTATTGACCAAGCCCGTCGTCAGAGCTATCACCGCGTGTTCAGGATTACGTCCGGTGGCAAAAGCGTTCATTGAATCAGTCTGAATAATATAAATTTTCGGCACCGCTAATCCAGCTGTAATGCAAAGATTTTCCACCAGTCGATAGATCTCTTTGTTTTGTTGTGGGTCAAGTGCGTGAGCCTTGTTCATGAAAAGAACAATCTTATCACTCCACCAGTAACTACCAAAGCTCATCACAATACTAACAACCACTGCCAGGAATAAAATCCCTCGATTATCCATCGCATAACTAAAAACAAACCCAACCGCAATTACAAACAGAAAGAATATGGTAACGAAAAGGTAGGTTTTGCGGATATTAGAATCTTTGTGCGTGTAGAGAGTAGCCACCACTTAGAATTTTACCTGGGGATTCTTACGCTCTTCGGCATTTTCCACTTCAAAGAATTCAGCTACTTTGAACCCAAACATTGAAGCAATCAGGTTGGTAGGAAATTGCTGTTGCTTGGTGTTAAAATCGCGCGCGTTGCCGTTGTAAAAACGACGCGAGGCCTGAACTTTATTTTCGGTATCAGATAGTTCGCGTTGCAATTCGAGAAAATTCTGATTGGCCTTAAGGTCAGGATAATTTTCCGCGACAGCGAACAGTGATTTCAGAGCACCCGTCAACATATTATCTGCCTCAGCCGTTGCCTTGGCACTACCTTTTTCTTGCGCACTAATTGCCTGAGCACGCGCCTCCGTGACTTTAATGAATACTCCTTCTTCATGCTTAGCATAACCTTTCACTGTCTCCATCAGATTAGGAATCAAATTATAGCGCCGCTTGAGTTGGACATCGATATCGGACCAAGCTTCTTGGACGCGGTTGCGCATTTTGATCAAGCCATTATAGACGCCGATGAGCCAGAGGACAACAGCTCCACCTAGCACAGCTAGGATAATGATAACTAATACTATCATTGTTTAATTTCCTTTCTGCACTTTTCAGTGCGGAAAATTAATTTTTAGTTTAGGTAATATTAACATAAGTGTGGAAAATAAGAAATAAGTTGACGCAATAAAAAAGAGGGTAAAACACTAGGTGTCTACCCTCGGACTCGTAAAAGGTGCTTGGCGCTACTTCCAGGCGCAGAGCTTGAGCCGATCACCCGGCTTGACCGTGATCTGGTCGCTCTGCAGTGGCCAGCCCCAGCCGTTGCAGCGGATGGTTGGCTCCAGCCGCACGCCCTGGCGCTTGTACTTGCGCTTGCGGGTGTAGGCGGTGACGAACCAACCCCGTCGAACCTTGACCACCTTCACCACCTTCCACTCGGGGGAGGCGGGAGTGGAGCCGCGATCGGGCTGGGGCAAAGCGGGAGGTGGCTCAGACTTGCCCTCTGACCGCAGCTTACTCGGCGGCAGAGACGGCACCGGCGGCGGCAGGTAGCCACCTGGCTTGCTCGTCTTCTCCTCGCCCGCACAACCGTTGCAGCCACCACACCCACCAGAGCTAGAACCGCTCTCGCAGCCGTTGCAGTCACAGCCGCAGCCCTCATCATAGTCACCACCCGGACCCCGACCCGCCAAGCAGGCCAGCGCCAACACTACGATCAAGAGCAACGATCCTCTTCTCGTTCTCCGTTCCATCTGTCTCTCCTCCTCTATTATCGACGTACCCAGCCAAGACATGGCATGGGTGGGTTGAAAGGAATCGGTTCTACCTGCCAGCCACTAACGCGACGCTGCAGGGGCAAGCAGCCATGCCACTGCCCGGCATTTTGCTGCACCAAGCAAACCGCTTGCTCGGTCACCCGAGTGACGATCGCCACGTGGCCGGGGTTGCTCTCGGAGCTGCCCGCCGGCTGGCCGTCCCCATCAAACACCAGAATGTCTCCCGGTTGGGGCTGGTTCGGCGAACCGTTGGGATAACGCTTGAACCCCTTGTCCGCTGCTGCATACCAGTAGCTGTCGGCGTGGCCAGTGCGAGCTAGGTTCCGATGCCCCAGCTTCTGCGCGTAGAAGCGATTGATCAGCTCCACGCACTGGTGCTTCAGTCCATACTCACCTCGCTGGCTCGGCCCGACGTGCTGGCGCACGCTCACCCCTTGATAGAAGCCGAGGAGGCGCCCAGGCCAGCTCGACCCCTGGTAGTCCGAACGGATCACCTGCACCACTGGCGTGCTCAGATCCACCACACGGGGGAAGTGTTCACCCTGACCCCGCAGATAGACGCTGATCGTGTCCAGCCAGTAGCCCCAGCGTCCGCCGCCGAAGAGCAGCTTGTTCACTTGGCGGTAGGGCGGAGTGTCCTGGATCATGAACAACGGTCGGCCGCTTCCTTTCTGGGACGTCATCTCTGAGTTTTTCACCTCCCAGATCTTGACCACGTCGAAGTCAGTGGTCATGTCCCACCTGCCCCAGAGGTTGCTGACACTGTCGATCCGGAAGGGATCGGCACCAGGGTGCTTCGGATCGTGGTAGAGGTGATAGCCCCACCAACGACCGTCGTAGCGCCCCAAGACCAGCATCAGGTGGGAATTGATATCCGCCCCAGCATTAATGATCAGACGATCACTCCGGGTTTGCCGGTAGTGGTAGCCGATCACGTAGAGGCGGGTGGAGGTGAGCCGCCCGTTGCGACCGTGAGTCGCCAGCAGGCGGGAGAGCCAGAAGATACGGTCCTTCTTCTCCACCACTCGCTGACCCTCGACCTTGAAGTCCTGGGTACGATCGTAGACCAGCCGCAGCCGATCCTGGTTCGCCCGCGAAAACTTCCAGGCCGCGGCTACCTTGAGCCGCTCCTCACCCAGGATGAAGTTGACCGCGCCCACCACGTTGGCAGCGCAGAGCTCATCATCCCAGCCCGACTGGGGGACAAACGACGGCACCACTTCCTTTCGGAAATGGTACAGGTTGTCGATCAGCCCCCGGATCTCGGCCGGGGCGCGGGGAGTCTGGGACAGCTTGCTCGCCCACTCCCTCTCCACTTCCCGCTTGCCCAGCCAGAACAACGTCCCGAAAAGCCCACCACACACCAGCCCAAGTACAACAAAAACGACCATCGCGATCCCCACGATTCGTTTCCAGTTCATTTTTCCCTCCACTATGAAAAGGCCTTATGGCCTGTTGTTTGTTCAAAGGACTATGCCAATATTATTTCTTAAAAATACTAGCACCGTCCTTAGAAAAGGCACAAAATTCTTCATACCATATCATATATTAGATAATAAGTCAACGCTTATTCAATAACAAAACCTCTCTGCGACCACAAATTATTGCCCATCAATTACCTTATTTTGAGCCAACAAATGAAAATACAACCAAAATAACTCCAAATCTATTGACATATTTATATATATATGCTATAATGATAATTGTAGTATAAAATTGAACATCGGGTTTATTCTCCGGTAAATCTCACAGAACATAGTGAGAAGGCGCCAAAATCATAAACACGCGCTTACTCTCACCATGTTCCGTGGGATTTAACAAAAGGAGAGACCCATGTGGACCGCTAACCAGGCTGCGATTGCAGCCGTTATTTCCTTCCTGGGATGCTTCGCCTCTCTGGCGATGGCACTCCTGGTCTGAAAGCCCCTTCTCCCTCGAACAAGCCCCAACGTTTGGCAACAAGTGTTGGGGTGTTTATTTTAATAGTTAGAAATTTCTGCACTAATTCCGAAATTCCCCCATTGTCTCCCACCTCCAAAGGTGTTAAAATCTACTCATAAAACTCCCTACTAACACAGCTCCCATGACCCTCGCCCGTAAAGTCGCTCACAATACAATGATCCAATTCGCCGGCAAAGCTCTCGGCACCGTTTTAGCTTTGGTGACAATTGGTTTTATGACCCGCTATCTGGGACAAAAAGGCTTTGGTGAATATACTACTATCATCGCTTTTCTTAGCGTTTTTGCTACTATGGCTGACCTAGGTCTCTATATGGTCGTCACGCGGGAAATTTCCAAAGATGGCGCCGACGAGAAGAAGATTGTCAGTAATGCCCTCGCTATCAAGCTCACCGCTGCCATCGGTATCCTTATTATTACCCCCTTTATCGCTCTCCTTTTCCCCTATTCTCATACAGTCGTTTTTGGTATCGCTATTGGTGCTTTTTCATTTTTATTTATTTTACTAAATCAGACTTTAATTGGCATTTTCCAGAAACATTTCCGGATGGACAAGGTCGCATTGGCAGAAATTGCCGGTCGCGTAATTTGGCTACTGGGAGTACTCCTCACTATCAAATTTGGCTGGGGGTTGCTGGTGATGATCAGCTTTGTTGCTCTCAGTAATTTCGTTAACTTCCTCATTATTTTTATTGCTGCCCGCCGTTTTGTTAAAGTCGGCTTGCAGTTTGACTTCGCCTTTTGGAAAAAGTTGATGATCATCGCTGCCCCTTTAGCTCTCTCTGTTGTTTTCACCCTAATTCACTTCAAGGTAGACACCATTTTTCTTTCAATCTTGAAGCCTGCCGAAGACGTTGGCATTTACGGTGCTGCCTATAAGATCCTAGAAGGTTTAATTACTTTCGCTGCCATCTTTTCTGGCATTTTAATGCCGATAATGTCCCGTAATGCTTTCAAAGACCGGGAAAAATTTGCCAAGGTTTATCGTAAAGGCTTCGACATCATTTCTATTATGGTAATCCCTTTAGTTGTTGGCGTTCTTCTGTTCGCTAAGCCAATTATAATATTCATCAGTGGAGAAAATTTCAGCGCCTCGGGACCAATTCTTCAGATCCTCATCTTGGCGGTAGGAGCCATCTTCTTTGCTCATCTTTTCGGCGGAGCCATTGTCGCTCTCAACCAGCAAAAGAAAATGATGTGGGCTTATCTGTTCGCGGCGGTGATAGCAATTATTCTTAATCTACTCCTAATCCCCAAGTTCACTTACTACGGTGCCGCTTGGACTACTTTTATTACTGAGACCTTGGTGGCTATCATCACCGTCACGGCTGTTTACAAAGTTTCTAAAATTGCCCCCCAGCTAAAAGTGTTTGGCAAAGCTACTCTCGCTGCTGGGGTAATGGCTTTAGTCGCCTTTTGCTTGCCAAATTGGCACGTCTTAATTAGTATTGCTATAGTAACAGTAGTTTATTTCGTCTGCCTTTTTCTATTTCGAGGATTTTCCAAAGAGATGGTACTCGAGATGTTGCGCTGGAAAAAAGAAAGTGGCTCTGAACCAACTTCACTCAATGAATAATTAAAAAATTATGCTCAGCAAAGGTTACAAAAAATACATCCGCCAGGAGAAAGCACGTATTCGACGGGAGGTGGGAGACAAAAAAGAGCAAGTCAAGTTGATTGCGGAACTTTATCGTGGGCTAAAAGACAAAAAGACTGCGGGATCAAAAAACGAGAAGGAGTAGAACGTTAGTCATGAATATTCTCATCCTCAAATTCCCCCACAACTCTGCTCTTGGTGGTGGCGAGCTGCATACTTGGCAGCTCTTTTCGGCTTTGGAAAAGCGTGGCCATAAATTTTATCTAGCTTCTACTTGTTCCGTTCTTCTGCCTGAATTTATCAAACGCCAATGGCCTACGCAAAAAGTTTGGCTCGGTCGAGAGCCCGTTTCTATTTCTGGTTTGATAATTTTTACCTTACTCTCCCCCTATCTCTGCTGGCGACTGTTCTTTTTGTTATTAAAATACAAAACTAAGCATCAGACTAACAAATTATACTGCCTCTCTCTAACCGAAAAACTCCTCGCCACTATTCCGGCCAAGCTTCTCGGCTATTCTGTTTTTTGGATGGAGCACTTGCGTATCGAACGCTGGCTACGGCAAAATCCCTATCGATTTCTGTATGTTTGGCTATCTAATTGGGCTTCTACTATCACCGTTTCTCAGGCCGTAAAAAAACAACTCGTTAGCCTCGGTCTGAAAGAAAAAAAAGTCACTGTAATCTACCCCGGCATTGATACTAACAGGTTCAAACCCGACCCTCTACCCGCCACTCGTTATTCTTTACTCCCTACTATCGGCACTGTCTGCCGCCTTTGTCCCGAAAAAGGCGTTGCTTATCTTATTAAAGCTTTCCAAAAAATAGCTGCGCAAAATCCCAACGTTGAATTACAAGTCGCTGGTGAAGGGCCAGAGAAGAAAAATTTACAAAAACTAGCTAGTAAGCTTGGCGTTAAAAATAAAGTAAGATTCCTCGGCTTTGTCGCCGACATCCCTAAATTCCTCAACCAAATTGATATTTTTGCTCTCACTCCTATTCGCCGGGAATCATTTGGCATTGCCGCCGCCGAAGCGTCCGCCTGTGGTAAGCCGGTAGTCGCCACCAATATTTCTGGGTTAGCTGAAGTGGTAGTAGATGGTCAAACTGGCTTGGTGGTGGAAAGTAAAAATGTTACTCAGACCGCACAGGCGTTATTGCAACTAGTAAAGAATCAGGGCTTGCGTGACCAAATGGGGAAAAGTGGCCGCGCCCACGTAGAAAAACACTTTACCGTAAAAAGAATGATTGATAGATTTGAAAATACTTTCTCGTAATAAAAAATGCCCTATCCGTTACCTGTCGCCACTCTGGGCATTAATAAAACTATCGCTACGCTCCCTGTGATCTCGAAGGTCCTTTTGGAGGTTGGGGTGAAATTGGCTCCTCGGACTACGTAGCTGATCAGTCTGTCTGAAGAACGCAGGATAACAGAACTGACCGTCATACCTTCCTTACTAAGCAAGCCGATCATCTTCCTCGCCTCCACGAGGTCACCATCGCTGATTCTTATCGCCCCCTCAATCTTAGCCTTTATGGCTCTGGGAGAGTGCATAGCTCCTCCTTGTTCACTTGTTCAAAGGTTCACACTTTCTGTTGACCGTAGACCATACATTATTACAATAATATTGTCAATGCTAGTTAGATAGGTATACTTAACTCACGCTTTTATAGCCAACTTAAGCAGTCCTTAGATAAAAAGTGAAAAAATCAATTAAGTCCACAATCACAACCTCCCTATTAGCTTCAGCAGCCTGCTCTCTAGCTGCTTTAGCAGTTATTTATTTACCTAATTTCGCCCCCTTTATTATCTTGGGTGCCATCATCAGTATTGGTTTGGTGATATATATATTACGCCAGCCAGTCTTTGGTTTATATCTAATCGCTTTTCTTCTACCTTTTGAACGTCTCGGCTCCTTCGAAACAGCCGGAGCCACCGTCCGAGCTTCCCAGATTTTTGCTTTCATCACCATTATCGCTTGGCTTCTAACATTTTTAGCCAAGAAGGTTAACTTCTCGGCTCGTAACCCCTTGATCATCCCAATAGCCTTACTCACTGGCTTTTCTGCCTTGTCCATGATCAATGCTATTAACCTGCAGCGCGCGGCCATGATCTTCCTGTTCAATACTTTTGTCATGATTATTAGTATCATACTGCCTAATCTCGTTTTTTCCCGAAAAATTCTCCACCGGGTGATCAAGGTGCTGTTTATCTCTTGTTTCTTAGTCAGCCTATTCGGCATTTACCAGTTTCTCGGTGATATGGCTGGGCTGCCCCCCGAATTAACCGGTTTACGTGAACATTACACCCAAAAAGTTTTCGGCTTCCCTCGTATTCAGTCAACCGCGCTCGAGCCGCTATATTTTGCTAACTATCTGCTGATCCCTATATCGCTGGGTATCGCTTTGACGCTACGTCGTGGCCAGCAAGAAAAAACGCCCTTACGACCTTTGTATATTATCATTATCGTTGGTTTGGCTATCATTAACCTTATCCTTACCCTCTCCCGGGGAGGGTTCTTGGGATTATTCGTCGTTTTGCTTTTTTCTTGTCTGTTGTTGATCAAACACTTACTTTCAATTAAAAAAATAGTGCTGATCACAATCGTTATTGTAGTAACGGCCATCTCCGCTTTCGGCTTCTTGAAGATCACAGGGGAAGATAAAAACGTCGAAGTGTTTATTGAACAAGCTACTTCCTACTCGGAGGGAGTGGGAGTAGAAGAAAGATTTTCTTCCTACGACGAGGCGATCGAATTAATCGGTCAACACCCAATTATTGGTGTCGGCGTCGGAAACTTCGGCCCTCAGGTACATAAAAACCCTTATCAAACTCCTGACACTGGCTGGCCGATCGTCAATAATGAATTTTTAGAGCTTTGGGTGGAAATAGGCATCTTGGGCCTAGCCAGTTTCTTGCTATTGATTGGCATTATTGTAATGCGGACTATCAAAGCCTTGCGGACTTCAGGCGATAATTTAACCAAAACAATTCTTGTTGGTCTTTTTATTGCCTTTCTCGGTATTTTGGCTCAATACCAAACATTTTCTATCCTCTATATTCTTCATATTTGGTTTTTGATTGGGTTGCTAGTAGCTACACAGAATCTAATTTTTCACTCAACGAAAAAACACGCAGCAACAAAGAAATCTGGGGTAGTACAAAACTCTGACTAGTGTTCAGTAGAGAACCCTGGTTGTGCCGGAGAAGAGATGCGCAGACATGGCGTGGGGATGTCGGGGAAAGGGAAATATTTTGCGGAGGAGGGAAAGAATTGTCGGGAGATATTGGAGTATTATTATCGGGAGACTGATATCAGAGATTATTATTAAGGCAAGCTGAATATTAGTAAAATAAAAGCAGGGCATTACTCCGCCCTGCTTTTTTTCAAACGCCTGATAAATTTCTAAGGCTGATATATCACGAAACTGAAAGAAACATCTGAGGCAAGACCAGTAGCTGAGTTATAAGTATAAACATCAAGATTCCCAGAACCATCATGGGCATAAACAATATCATAAAGTCCGCCGCTGATAAGAGGAGTGATCACTGTGACATGATTGTCATGATCGTAACTCAATCCGCTGAAAGATATTTTATACTGCCCTGGAGCACCAGAGGTTACTCCGGTTACATTTGATGTGCCAGCCATAATTGTGTCTGCGTTTCCATTTACCACAGCGTAGGCGATCGGCAAGTTGGCTCCACCGGTACCGTTTATTTTAGCAGGAGTAACACTGCCGTCTGCTAAATCGGCAGTAGCAACTGTCTCATCCGCAATCTTTGCACTAGTCACTGCTGAGTCAGCCAGATCTCCACTGGCTATCGTAGTATTGGCGATTTTAGCTGAAGTGACAGCTGAGTCCGCTATATCAGCCGTAGCGATCGTCCCGTCAGCAATCTTCGCACTAGTTATAGCACTATCAGCCAAATCAGCAGCGGCCACTGCTCCATCGGCAATATTAGTAGAAGTAACAATACCCGTGCCGGAAAGAGTGGTGGGAACTAGCGTGGCGACCGTCAAAGTTCCAGAGAAGTTTCCGTCCTTGGCATAGACAGAATTCCAACGGTTGGCATCAGTACCAAAGTTGTTAGTGGTAGTTTGGGTAGGAATAACATGGTCAGAGATTTTAATGGCATTATCTCCACCTTTTTCCGTGCGGTAGATCTCACCATCGATTCTAACATCATCGCCGAAGGTGACCGGGTTGTTAGCGTTGTTGTCACCAGTAGTAGTATTAATAATCGTACCGTTGAAGAAGGTAACACCACCAGTGCCTTGTTTGCCAATGTAAGCGGAATCTACTCGGATGGTGTCATTTACTACTACTTCTTCATTGTAGGTGATAGTACTAGCGGGTTGCAGAGTATCAGCGGGGGAGGCAGAGGCTGCTAAGACACCTAGTCCGAAGACTAGAGTAAGGGAGAAAATGGTTGTCCCGAGGGTTTTAGAGAGGATG
>JAHJQX010000013.1 GCA_018818965.1 Patescibacteria group bacterium
ATTGCAAAAAGAGGCTACGGCGCAACCCATTCCGAGTATTGGATTGCAAAAAAGACAAATGCCGAGCGGTGTCAACCAATGTTCCGCCGGTGGTTGATTATCTATGCGAGGAATGTAATGAGCATTTTAAGAGAGTGTTAGAATATTTAGACGAAGTCGAGATAACCTACAATTTAAATTCGGCTCTGATGCGGGGGTTAGATTACTATACCCGAACAGTATTCGAGTTTTGGCCAGCCGATTCTAAAAATGCTGCCCAGTGTTCTCTGGGCGGTGGCGGACGCTATGATGGATTGATGGAGATACTAGGTGGTCGCCCCACTCCTGGGCTAGGGGTAGCTTTTGGCCTGGAGAGAATTATCACCCAATTGCAAGAAAAAGAAATTAACATTAGAAACGGTAAGAATCCAGATGTTTTATTAGTACAACTGGGTGAATTGGCTAAGAAAAAAAGCTTGCGTATTTTCAGTGAATTAATAGATGCTGGTATAGTTGTCCGAGAGGCTTTACATAAAGATAGTATCAAGTCTCAGCTAAGATTGGCTGATAAGATGGGAGTGAGGATGGTAGTGATTATTGGTCAGAAAGAAGCAACCGAGGAAACAGCTTTGATTAGGGACATGGTTGATGGGGTGCAAGAGATAGTGAAGATGAATAAATTGGTAGATGAAATAAGAAAGGGTTTAAAAAAGAAAACTAAGGAAAGGTAGGTGACGTTTCGTGGTTCAAGTTAAAAAGAAAGAAGGAGAAACTGTGGAAGCTATGCTTAGGCGGTTCAAAAAGAAGCTTTTGCAGAGTGGAGTGTTGCAGGCAGCCCGGGACAATCGTTTTCGTGAAAGAGATATAAGCAAGAATCAAAAACGCAAAGAAGCTCAAGCTAGAGAAAATATTAGGCAAAAAAGGGAATATTTGCGTAAAATCGGTAAGCTTGACAGCAAGAAGAAAGGCGGTCGGTAGCCATGAAGGTGCTACTGGAAGTCAATGATTCTTATGGCGTGGTGCCCAAGATAGTGTTTAAGCGTTTGACGGAGAAAGTATTGCAGCGGCTGCAGTATCAGGATGATTGCACGGTGAGCCTAGCCCTAGTAAGTAATAATGATATCGCTGATCTTAATAAGCGCTATCGTAATCGGGAAGGAGCCACCGATGTGTTGTCTTTTCCTTTTTTAAAAGGTGGTAGTGAATTCCAACCAAAAGGAAGTCAGCCGGATCTAGGAGAAATTGTCGTTGCTTATCAACAAGCTGGCCAACAAGCTCAGGAACAAGGACATGAATTAGTGGTAGAACTTAAGCGCTTGTATGTTCACGGCTTGCTGCATTTGCTGGGCTATGATCATCAAGTGGAGACAGAACAACAAGAAATGGAAAAACTCGAGCAGGAAATATTAAATAACTAAATTTCGTGTTAAGATTTGGTCGTTTACTAAAAAGTTTCAAATATGCGGGGAAAGGCATCTTTTACGCTTTCCGGGAAGAGCAGAATATCAAGATACATTTCTTGTTAGCAATTGTCGCCATTTTACTCGCCATTTATTTCCAGATTTCGATCGGAGAAATAATTGCTTTAGTGGTAGTGATTTCATTAGTGTTAGTAGCCGAGCTTATTAACACGGTCTTGGAGAGAATTGTTGACATAATTAAGCCTCGGATGCATCCATACGCTAAGAGCATTAAGGATATGCAGGCAGGAACGGTGTTGGTCGCTGCCGCCGCTGCTCTAGTAGTTGGTTTACTGATTTTTGCTCCCCGGGTCTGGCAAATATTTTTTTAACAGTATATAATAAGTATTAAGTTTTAAGTCTGTCTACTGGCAGGCAGAGCAGACAGGTTATATAAGTAGCTTACTCGTTACGCTTCGCGTTGCGGGGTAGGCGGATAAGTAGTAGTAAGTCATATGGCAAAAGAAGAAATTATAACTGGCATTGATGTTGGTTCGAGCAAGGTAAGAGTGGTTGTGGGTGAGGCCAAAGAAGATAGTAAATTGCCGCACGTCATTGGTGTTGGGGAAGCCTCATCGGAAGGAATGCGTCGGGGGACAATTGTTGATGTGGAAACGGCCGTTAGTAATATCTCTGATGCTTTGGAAAAAGCAGAGCGCACTAGCGGGGTGCCGATTGAGCAAGCTATCATTTCTCTAGGCGGTAATCATATTAGCTCACAGAAAAGCAAAGGTGTGATTGCTGTTTCCCGGGCTGATAATGAGATTAGTGAGGATGATGTTAATCGGGTAGTAGAGGCTGCCTCGGCTGTTTCCGTACCACCCAACCACGAGATTTTTCACATTTTACCGCAGAATTTTAAAGTTGATGACCAGGAAGGGATAAAAGATCCAGCTGGGATGAGTGGGGTGAGACTAGAAGTGGAAGCAACAGTGATCGAAGGTTCTACTTCTGCCGTTAAAAATCTAACCAAATGTATGATGCGGGCGGGGGTAGATGTGTCGGACGTAGTAGTGGCATCTCTGGCAGCAGCGGAGTCGATTTTAACCAAGAAGCAGAAAGAATTAGGTGTAGTATTAATAGATATTGGTGGCGGTTCGACTAGTATAATAGTTTTTGAAGAGGGTGATATTTTGCGAGCGTCAATTTTGCCGGTAGGGGCGGGTCATATTACCAATGACTTAGCGATTGGACTTAAGACTTCAGTGGAAGTAGCGGAGAAGGTGAAGTTAAATTACGGCATGGCGGTGCCGAGCGAAGTTGACAAAAAAGAAGAAATTAACCTAGCCAAAATCGAAAAAGGTGAAGAAGAGGCAGTTTCTCGCAAATTAGTAGCCCAGATTATCGAAGCGCGTTTGTCAGAGATATTATCCTTAGTTAATAAAGAACTAAAAAAGATTGATCGAGCGGGAAAATTACCAGCCGGAGCAGTTTTGGTTGGCGGTGGTGCTAAATTACCTGGCGTGGTTGATATTGTCAAAGAAGAACTAGGTTTGCCAGCTCAGGTCGGTTTCCCAACTGAGCTTCCTGGCTTGGCGGAAAAATTAGAAGACCCAGGTTACGCGGTGGCTCAAGGGCTATTATTGTGGGGCTTCAATCGTCTAGGAGAAGAAAAGAGATTCGGCGGCGGCGTTGCCTCGATTAATAATACGGTTGGTAATCTTAAGAAATGGTTTAAACATTTCTTGCCGTAAAAGTTCTAATTGCGGAGTGGCTAAACAGGGCAGTGCCCTGTTTTTTAGTAGTAAATGGTTCGTGTCCGGTGGTGGGGTGGCGTGTTTTCTATATTTTGACTAATTAACCAAATGGCATTATCAATTTGTCCCGCTGTGTATTGTGGGATTGCTCGTAGTTTTCTAGACCCTGTTTTATCCTCAACCTAACCTTGGTGGTCATCTCTGGGATTTTATTCTCATTCAAATCAACAAACTGACCAGTTTCAACTAGCATTTTAGTAGAGGAAAGGATTTCGCAAGGGTCGGGAGTAGTGGTTTTTAATCTCATATATTAATTCTATCGGGAAAAGGGTTGTCGAGCAATTATAGAGAGAAAAAATATTGACATAGCATCTATTTTATATTATAAATAAAAGTCGTACTTTTGTTAGATGTAATATTATTAACCCGCAACTATCACAACAATCAGGAAGGGAGGCTACAATGCAGGTTTTCTGTCACAGTGGAGTACCTACCACCTATGAAGCCGGCCCGTGTTTTGTCAGGACGTTGATCGAA
Organism: Patescibacteria group bacterium; assembly: GCA_018818965.1. Classification (GTDB taxonomy): domain Bacteria; phylum Patescibacteriota; class JABMPQ01; order JABMPQ01; family JABMPQ01; genus JABMPQ01. The sequence continues at coordinate 3,674 of JAHJQX010000013.1, forward strand.
AGCTCGGGGGTGATTCAAAGCCTGACCGAGGCCAAGAAGATCTTCGTTTTAACAAATCAGATCCGGGCTGTGCGTGAGATGTTGGATCTGTTCGGTCTTGACAGAGTGTCGCTGGAGACCATACAAAACATGTCTGAGCCCGATGAGGAGGGCACCATCTGCTTCTGCGCCGGCGCGGGTTCGAAGGAAGATCACACCTTCTGGACTCTGACCTGGACCGGGGGCACGATAGAGATGGGTTAGTCGTCCGCACCTTTACTGCCATCACCAACGATGTGCAGTTTTTTATTACTTTAAAATTAGAGAACACTATAGTTGTTCACTTTATCCACATTTGAACTTGTAATTTGTTCGGTCCTTGTTATAATTGTTCGAGCTCGTTGAGAGCTATTAATTGGATAATAATTAAAGGAAAAAAGTATGGAAATTAAACCGGAACTGGAGACGTTCGCCAAAATAAAAGTAGTTGGGGTGGGTGGCGGTGGCTGTTCAGCCGTTGATCGTATGGCCGATTCCGATATGCGTGGGATCGACTTTGTTGCGATCAACACTGATGCTCAAGCCCTACACAATTCAAAAGCAAAAAGCAAAATCAATATTGGCAAGACTTTGACCAAAGGCTTAGGGGCAGGAATGAATCCTGACATTGGTAAACAGGCAGCCGAAGAAGATCAGACTGATATTGAGGAAAACCTAAAAGGGGCAGACATGGTGTTTGTTACTTGTGGCTTAGGTGGTGGTACCGGCTCGGGTGCCTCCTCGATAGTAGCAAGCGTGGCTAAAGAAGCTGGCGCTTTGACAGTTGGCGTGGTTACCAAACCATTTAGTTTCGAGGGTATGCAGCGTAAAGAGATCGCTGAACAAGCCCACAGTGATTTGGAGTCAAAAGTTGACACATTGATAACCATCCCTAACGACAAGATATTGCAATTAGTGGACAAAAAGACTTCGTTGATGGAAGCATTTAGCATTGTTGACGATGTTTTACGTCAGGGTGTTAAAGGTATCTCTGATCTGATTACGGTACCAGGTATTGTTAATGTCGATTTCGCTGACGTGAAAGCCATTATGGAAGGCACCGGTTCGGCACTGATGGGTATTGGCAATGCTGCGGGTGAGAATCGAGCGGTAGAAGCGGCCAAGAAAGCCATTGAAAGTCCGCTACTTGAGGTATCAATCGAGGGGGCTAAGGGCGTATTATTTAATATCTCTGGTGGCGCTGATCTTAGTATGGCCGAGATTGATGACGCAGCTAAGGTGATTACTGAAAGTATTGACCCCTCCGCCAAGGTTATCTTTGGCGCTGTCAAAGATGATACTCTAGAGAACGAAGTCAAAATTACGGTCATCGCGACCGGTTTTTCTGGGTCGCAGTCGGCTAAGACCGTCTTGTCAGAGGAAGAAGAACAGACAAGTGATGAGAAAGAGAAAAAGAGCGATGATGTGTTTTCTGGTTTCAGCTTACAAGGTGCCAGCAGTGATGATGTTGCCACTGTTGACGACGACGATGATGTCTCAGGCAAGGAAGATGAGCTAGATATTCCTGCCTTCATTAGAAAGAAGATGGAGTAGAGCTGATAAGCTTGATATAATAAAGGCCGCCTAGTAAAGGGCGGTCTTTTGTTTATAAATTATGATGATGAAAACATTTAACATTCGGGTAATTACTAATGCCAAGCGAGGCGAGATTTTGGATTTGGGTGGCGGAGCTTTAAAAGTTAAATTGACTGTCCCGCCTGTGGATGGAAGGGCGAATAAAGAGTTGATAAAGGTGTTGGCGGAGTATTTTGGGGTGAAGAAGCGGGATGTTATAATTAGGGCAGGGTTAAAGAGTAGGAATAAGGTGGTGGAGGTTGTTGAGTGAATTGCCGTCTTGGTGTGCTCACGGATGAGCGTCAGATTTTCCCGGCGTGAAAAGCTGACTCAGGGGTCGTTCTCATTCTCCCCGATAAACATCGGGGCAACCGTGCCCCGCCCGCTTGCAGCGAGCTGGCGGGCCGCTCAAACGACCTATGTCTTTCGTAGACACATCAAGACAACCGACCAACTTAATTTATAATAGGAGGGATTGATGGCTAATAAACATCAATTATTATCGAAATCATATCTTTTTTTATATTTCACCTCTTCATTTGTGACAGGGGTGACTATAGCCTCCTTTTGGATTCCGCCGCATTGGATTCTGCTGCTGTTTTTTGCTTTGGCTGTATTATTGATTTCGGTCTGGTGGAAGATGGCTGGGGTGCGAATGACTGGTTTTTGTGGGCTGTTTTTGTTGCTAGGCATTTGGCGGTTGGTGATGGCTCAACCGGCGGATGGTACTGATCTGCTGCGGGCTTACAATGACAAGGAGGAGGTGATTTTTGTTGGGGTAGTTGTGGAAGAGCCAGACGTACGGGCGGACAATGTAAAATTGACGGTGGTGGGGGAGGAGATTCTGCAGAGGGAGGAGCGCACGGGTATCGCCGGAAAAGTGCTAGTGACCTTGCCCCGCTATCCGGAGTTTGCTTACGGCGATCGCTTGCAGATTTCCGGTCAACTGAAAGACCCGGGCGAATTTGATGGCTTTTCCTACCGTGATTATTTGGCAAAGTTTGGGATTTATTCGGTCTGTTACCGACCACAGGTTGAGTTGGTAAGTACGGGCGGGGGTAATATCTTCCAGCGAGGGTTGTTGCGAGTTAAGCAGCGTTTCAAGGATCAGGTGGAGCTGGTCTTGCCGGAACCACAAGCCAGTTTTTTAGCCGGAATGTTGTTGGGCGCTAAAGGGGGTTTGCCGGAGGACGTGCGGGAGCAGTTTAATATCGTGGGTGTCTCGCATATTATTGTTATCTCGGGCTTTCACGTGGCAATTGTGGCTGGCCTGTTGATGAATTTAGGCTTGGCGTTGTCTTTATCGCGGCGTCAGGCATTTTGGCTAGCAGTGGTCGGTTTAATTTTGTTTATATTACTGACCGGAGCGCAGACTTCGGCCGTGCGGGCGGGGATTATGGGAGGATTGGTGCTCTTGGCCATGCAAGCGGGTCGACTGTCGGACGTGAAAAATTTGTTGCTCTTGGCGGCCGTGGTGATGTTATTGATTAACCCTTTATTGCTACGCTTTGATGTGGGATTTCAGCTATCATTTTTAGCAACGATCGGGATTGTCTATTTGTCACCATTGATCACTAAGCTGTTGCGATTTTTACCGGAGGCTCTCAAGATCCGCGAATCGGCTACGATGACTTTGTCAGCCCAAGTGACGACTTTGCCGATTATTATTACCAGCTTTGAGCGGTTGTCGGTAGTGGCGCCGCTGGCCAATATTATGATCGTCCCCCTGATGCCGCTGACGATGATGGCGGGGTTTGTATCTGGACTAGTTTCGTTTGTTTCCTTAGCTCTAGGGAAAGTGCTGGCTGGGGGAGCGTGGTTGCTGTTGAGTTATAAGCTAGCGGTAGTGGAATGGTTGGCGCGATTACCGTATGCCGCGGTAGAAATCAACGATTTGTGGTGGGGGTGGGGAGTGATGTATTATTTACTAGTGATAGGTGTTGTTGTTTGGTTGAAAAGCGGTGCTAGGGTAAAAAAAGAAAAGAGTTTGACAGGTATCCTATGACATGTTTTACTAGTATGTCGTGTCAGTTCTATTATTTCACTTTAGGTAATCAAATGTGATTAATCAAAGTGAGCTAAAGAGAAGCAAATGAACCTTGAACAAATGGAAGGTGAAATATGAAAAAATCTGTCGCGATGATGACCCTGCTGGCTCTGGCGATGTTGGTTGGCTGCAGTTGTGAGCCGAACTCGTATGAACAGTGGGAAAAACTTATTGCAAACAAAGAGTTTGTGAAAGCGTACAAGTTCGCTCGGAAGCATCTCCCGTTAGATAGTAAGATGACTTTTCGCAAGGTCATCGATTATTCCCGAGCGGAAATAACAGGAAATTATTCTCGGGATCTGCAATGCTGCGATCAGGTGAAAAGGATTCTGGATCTGGAGAATCCAGCTGAGTGTCGAAGATTGATCAGCGAGAAGATTAATTGGCTGGTGCAAATAGGGGAATGCACACAAAGCTATGACGGACTTATCCTCGCGCAACTTTTCACTCCAGGAGAAGTCAAAAAACGGGTGATCGCTGAAAAAGTATACCGCAAATGCCTGGAGGCGAAGTCTCCCTATGCTGCCTATGTCGCCAAAAACTTTAGCCTGGAGCCAGAAAAGATCAGGATGGGCGCGGGGGTGTATGTGGAGCATCTCCTTGATGAGGGTCAAGTGCACAAAGCGGCCATGTTTGCGAAAATCTTTGGTTATGAGAATGAGTTTCTGAAAGATTTCAAGACTGGCCATCGGGGAGCCTATGCTTGGACTACTACGCGGGTTTATTCCAGGAGGTGGCAGAGGTTGAAGGTAAGGAAGCGATATCAAGCAAAAATACGTCAGCAGCAGAAATAGCACTTTCTCCCCAATATCTCTACGTGTCGCCTAACGCCACAAGTGTTAGGCTTTTTTATTTACGAAGTCCTGTCTGCCCTGCCTACCGGCAGGCAGGCGGTAAGGCAGGGGGTGAGATCCTGATCCGGATCGGAACGAGCGAACGAGCAAACAAAGAGCGAAGCTCTTTATTTGGCGGGAAAGCTGTGCAGAACGTGTGTCTGATAGTACTGATTTAAGGCTTGTTGCCGGGATCCCGAATATTTATAATTAACAAGCGTTTGCAAAAAACAAAATGAAAATAACCCTCAACAAAAAAATCGCTGGCATCACTCTCTTAGTCCTCGCCGTCCTCAATTTTTTCATCTGGCGCAGTGTTGTGGCTGCCGGAGCTGATACCCTCCACGTTCACTTCTTCGACGTCGGTCAAGGTGACGCTGTCTATATCCGCACTCCCGCCAAGCAAGATATTCTCATTGACGGTGGACCGGACAACTCGGTGCTGGCGAAATTAGGTCAAGCGATGCCATTTTACGATCGCCAAATTGAACTGATGATTCTAACCCATCCCCACGCTGATCATCTTGACGGCCTAGTTGATATTCTTCAGAGATACGAGGTTGAACAAGTATTGTATGCAGGAGTGGAATATAAGTCTGCCGCTTATGACGAGTGGCAAAAATTAATTGCCAGTAAAAATATTTCCACCAAAATTGCTCAATCAGGACAAACTGTAAAATTAGGCGAGGCTAAAATAGACATCCTTTTTCCCGATCATGATATGAAGGAAAAAACTATTAAAAATCTCAACAATTCATCAGTTATCGGGCGGTTGAATTTTGGCCAGCACAGTTTTCTCCTCACCGGCGACGCTGAACAAGAAGTAGAAAAATCATTGCTCGATCAATTCCCCAGTGATATGCTTAAGTCTGACGTGTTCAAGGCCGGTCATCACGGCAGCGACACTTCGAATACGAAAGATTTTCTAGCTACGGTTAAGCCAGAAATAGCAGTAATATCAGTTGGCGAGGATAACAAATATAAGCATCCTGCCAATTCTACTCTACAGACTTTCGACGAGCTAGGAATAAAGCTATTTCGTACTGATCAGGATGGAGATATTGAATGTTTGAGTGATGGAGTAGAGTTAAGCTGTAGTTAACTTTTAAGCTCTCCTGGTATATCAGCGAAAAACGTCTGGAGGACGAGCGGGCATGGTTGCCCGATTCTGATCGGGCAGAGCGAGTCTGGAAGCCGAGTTGGATTTTCCACGCTGGGGAAAATCCAAAGTTTTTTCGCGATATATCAGGAGAGCTGACAGACTAAATATGTAAAATAACATTCCATGAAAACCTCAATCATCATCCCGGCCTACAACGAAGCCGAAAATATCGCCCGCACCCTGCAGAGCCTGACCAATCAGACTTATCAGAGTCGCGAGCTTATTGTAATAGACAACAATAGCACTGATGCAACGAACCAAATCGCCCAGAAGTATGCTGATAAGGTAATTCTGGAAAAAAAACAAGGCTACGTATACGCTGTTTGTCGAGGAGCTAAGGAAGCGACCGGCGAACTGATAACTTTCTGCGATGCTGACAGTGTTTATCCGCGAAAGTGGCTAGCCAAAGCAGTTAAATATTTTACCCAGAATCCCCAAACTGTTGCTGTCTATGGCGGTTGTTATCCTTTGGAGCGCAATAAGATAATCAGCTGGCTGGTTACAATCAGCTTTGCCAAGTTTCTCATTTTTTCTAAGGTATTAGGATTAAATAATACCTGCGGCTTCAACTTTATTATCAAGAAGTCAGCCTATGATCAAGTCGGTGGTTATAAAACCACTTACCAAAAAATGTCACCGGACGTGGAATTAGGTCGACGGCTGAAAGAAATTGGGAAGGTAAAGTTAGCATTGCTATTGAGAATAGGAACTTCCACCCGGCGATTCAAGCCAGGCGAGCGATTCAAGGCTCTCCGAATGTATGCTCGAGCTTGGTGGGCAATGGTGCGGGGCAAGTCGCCAGACACTGAATACAGTAAATATAATCAAGAGACTAGATGAATATTGGTTTTTTCACTGACTCATATACACCCTTAGTTGACGGAGTGGTTCGTTCGATTATTTTGTATCGACAAGAGTTAGAAAAGCGAGGGCATAAAGTCTATATTTTTGCCCCCAAGAAGATAAAGTCACGTAGCGATTTTGTTAATCGCGTTAAGGTTAAAGACGACAAGCGCGTCTTTCGTTTCCAAGCAGTAGATTCAGTAGTCATCCCGGGCTATCCACTAGCTATTCCCATTTCCTTCAAAGCGACTAAGAAGATCCCGGCTCTTAATCTGGATATTGTCCATTGCCAAACACCAGCCACTATGGGGCTACTGGGTGATATGGTCTCGCTGCTGGAAAATATTCCCAAAGTTTATACCTACCACACTTACTATCCTGAGTATGCAGGTAATTATATTTTTTCCGGTAAGTTTAAAACTAAGGAGGCGGTGCAAAAGTATGATGTGCTTTATTGTAATCGGTCGGATCGAGTAATTGTTCCTTCGCCTAAGCTAGAAAATATTTTATCTAATTGGGGAGTAAAAGCGCCTGTTTCCGTTCTACCCACTGGGATAGATTTAGCTGAATTTTCTGCAGCTGATGGCCAGCGGTTTAGGAAAAAACAAAAGATAGCGTCTGATCAAAAAATATTATTGTTTGTGGGACGGTTGGGGATTGAAAAAAACGTTGATTTTTTAGTTGAAGTCGTTGCCAAACTACGGGCTCAGCAGGAAAAAGTGATTTTGGTGATTGTCGGTGATGGTAAGGATCGCAAAGATCTGGAGAAAAAAGCAAAGGGACTTGGTCTCGAAGATGATGTAATATTTACTGGCTTTTTGTCCCGCCAGGACACACTCGATGCCTTTGCCGCTGCTCATGTTTTTGTTTTTTCTTCCAAAACTGATACCCAGGGTTTAGTGTTGGCCGAAGCAGCAGTCCTAGGTAAGCCGATTATAATGGTGGAAGATAAAGGACTAGGCAGTATTGTAATCAATGGAGAAAATGGGTTTGTTGTCCCGGAAGATGTGGATATCTTTGCCGAAAAGGTAAAAATAATATTGCATGATAAGGAACTTTATGTCATAATGAGCGCCAAATCAAAGGGAAAAGCGTGGGGTTTATCTATTGCTAACCAGACCAGCCGGCTCTTACAGATTTATAACGAAACTTTAGCTGATCACCGTGATTTTTCCTGGCGGATAAAGTTCTGGTCCGGCCTGCGTAAGGAAGTGAAAGTACCCCGTTGGATAAAAGATAAAAAAGATTTGGCTGTTAAGTATTTTAAAAAGCAGAAGAAATTATTTAATTGGTTTAGATAAATATTAATTACAAATATGCCCCATCCTAAAGAAGAAAAAACATTAGTGTTGATTAAGCCCGATGGTGTTAAACGTGGTTTGGTTGGCGAGATTATCAGCCGGATCGAGCAACGCAATCTTAAGGTTATTGCCCTCAAGATGGTCTGGCCGAAGAAAAAGCAGATTGATGACCACTACCCTAAGGATAAGAAATGGGTTAGTCGTTTAGGAGAGAAGACCAAGAAAAGTTACGATGAGTATGGCGGAAGCTTGCAAAAAAGTTTTGGGACTGAGGACTTGTATAAAGTTGGCAAAGAGGTTCGCTCGTGGGTGGTCTCCTATATGACTTCTGGTCCAATTGTGGCAATAGCTGTTCAGGGTATTCATTCGATTGATATGATCCGCAAATTAGTGGGTCCGAGTCTGCCGGTATTTGCTGAAATGGGTACTATCCGTGGTGACTATTCGGTTGATTCTCCTATGGCCGCCAACTTAGACAAGAGAGGGATCCACAATGTTGTCCATGCTTCTGAGACTCCCGAAGAATCTGAGCATGAAATCGGCCACTGGTTTGGGACAGAAGAAATTCATGAATACAAGCGATTGGAAGATGATTTGATGTTTTAAGCCTGCCTACCGGCAGGCAGGGTAGGCAAGTTATTGGTTAGCGATTTTACAAGCGGCGGTGAAAACCGTCGCTTTTATATTATTTTAAGCATGCCCCTCAAAATACTATTGACTAAATATAATACTTTAATATAATAAAGTGCAATAGATGGTAAACCTTTCTAGACATGATCGCCAATAAAATCGCCAATCAGAATCTGGCTCAGTTCAAACACACTTGGAAGTGGTTTTTAATTCGGCGCAATGAATCCAGGAAGGTTGGTGTCTATATAACATAAGTGATTTATCAAATATTATATAAGCATGAGCCTTCCGAGGAACGGGAAGGCTTTTTTGATAAGCACCTAGTACATTCGAACGTTGAAAAAGGAGAAGCTGCTGTGGCTAAAGCGGTAAAGAAAAAGTCGAAGGGCAGTTGTAAAAAGACTATCGGCAGCCGAGGTTGTCGAGACAGACAGAAAGCCGCCAAAAATGGGGACAGGCAGATCTGCCAGGAGTGTTTGGCAAAGCATTCTTGGGGGGAAGTGGGTAATTATGAGGATGTGCTGCAGTCAGTCGTTGCCAGACTGTCTGCCGAAAGAAAAATGGCTGCGGCGGAGCCGGAGCCGGAGCAGGCTGAAAAACACGAATGAGAGAGAAAAAAAGGCAGGCTGGGTTCTTGTGCTCATTGCCAGTGCAAGGGTTATCTGAACCTCGCAAACCACTAAAGCTCTCTGTTTTCACCTAAGGCGACGTTATCACAACGTACGCCTTTTTTATTCGCGCGTATATTGTGCTTTATCCAAGCAAAGTATATTGACACATTTTTTAAAATTGTTACATTTAACAGTGATTAATAATGAAAAAATGAAAGCTTTGTTAAGTGTGCTGCTAGTTTTAGTGATTATCATTGCCGCCTAGGTGGTCTGCTAGGATAGTTTTCATGTTGGCGCGCCACCACTCAAAAGGTGGTATTTTTTATAAGAGGCGAACATACGTATTTGGCGTATTCTTTCGTTGGGAGCTGTGTTGCCTGTGAGATGTAATATTTTATAATAAAAACAATGGCCAAGAACAATAAAATTCGCGGTGTTGACACCCAATCAATCCACGGTGCTTGTGATAAGCACACTGAGGTGGGGGAGCATGTTTTCCCACTTTTCCAGACTTCAACGTTTGTGTTCAAAGATGTGAAACAGGGAGCTGATCGGTTTGCGGGAAAAGACAAAGGCTATAAATATAGCCGCTTAGGCAATCCGACTGTTGACCTATTGGCTGAGCGGATAGCCCTGCTGGAAAAAGGGGAAGTAGGGAAAATTTATCCGACCGGGATGGCGGCGATTGGTACGGTTTTAGAAGGGTTACTAGGAGCCGGCGATCATCTGGTGATTGATCCGGTAGTTTATGGCTGTACGGACAGTTTAGTGCGAAATATATTAAGTCGTTTCAATATTGAGGCATCATTTGTTGATACTGCTAATATTGAAAAGGTCAAAAGTAGCCTCCAGAAAAATACCAAAGTTGTTTTTCTCGAAACCCCGGCTAATCCGACACTAAAGATAGTTGATATCAAGAAAGTAGCGATGACGACTAAGCAATATAACCCCGATATTAAAGTAGTGGTAGATAATACCTTTGCTACTCCCATTTATCAGCAACCGCTCAAGCTGGGAGCCGATGTCGTAGTGCATAGC
>JAHJQX010000002.1 GCA_018818965.1 Patescibacteria group bacterium
AACCCCTCCTCATGGATAGCCTTAAAAGACAACCCGGCGGTACTAGTAAATAATATTGATTCTTGCTTTGAATCGGCTAGAAACAAATGATCCTTAAATGTAAAATACTTTTGTTTGGTCTCTATTTTTCTTATAAAAATATCATCGCTGACATCAAAAACAATAGTGTATTTGCCAGGCATAAGATCATCTCGCTGTAATGAATATTCTCTAACGCCAGTGGATTTATTAGACGCCTGGTCGTCACCATCGTCAGCTAATGTCTCGCGGTAAAATACTTGCTCATCACGTTCCACTAGAATATTAATCCTATCTGGACCTTCTTGCTTATTGGCATCTTGAAAATAAAATTTAAAATCCAAATTTTCATCTTCACCCAAATAGGTTTCCAGTTTGTGTTGGCCTCGTATTATCTTATCAAAAACTCTGGTCTCTCCCGACTCAACATAATCTGGAATTCTTATCATTCCCGGAATGTCGTAATTAAAATAAACCAGGCTTTTTTCTTGTTCACTAACAATTTCAGAAATACTATCCGTGAATTCAGTAACGTCAGTGAATATTTCAGAAGATTCAAGCTGATCTTTGTTCTGCCATAACGTCAGGCGGCTATCATTTTCTATCCTATCCCAATAATCTTGCGTAAAATTAAATTCTAACCCTTTAGTAATATATTTATCAAATCCCTGCTGACGCGCAGTTAAAAAGACTAGGGGATAATTACTTTGATATTTTAGCTCGACCGTAACATCTTGATACTGACGGGGTAAATTAATAAAAAACTCGCCGGGATTAGATACAGGATGATAATACTGCCAAGTCCCTAGTAGCTTTTCCGGTGCTTCTAAGCCCTGTCCAGGGGAAAAGAATGGTTTTTTATCGCCGGGATGGTATACTAGCTGTGTTGCTCCGAAAGGAGCAAAATAGCTGTTCAGAAGCCAAATAAGCACTATAATAAAGGCTAAAGCTAAGAATATCCGGAGGATAGTTAGAGCCCCAACAATTGGCTTTTTGTCAGTTAAATGTTGCATAAAAATACTAAATATACTGAAATCTTATCAGTTATCTTGTTTTTGTAAAGGCTCACACTAATATCTAAAGATAAAACCCACATGGATAATACACAAGTCTGCCTAACCGTCGTTATTCCTTGCTATAACGAGGAAAAAACAATCAAAAAGGTGATTACTGATTTTCAACGACACCTACCAGAGGCAGAAATAATAGTTTACGATAATAATTCTACTGATCAGACTGTCAAAATAGCTCAAGCCGCTGGCGTTAAAGTGCTACACGAAAAAAGACAGGGAAAGGGACAAGTAGTAAAATCAATGTTTGATAACATCCAGGCTGATATTTATGTCCTGGTAGACGGTGACGACACCTACCCCGCCGAAGCCGCCAGAAAGCTAATTAAGCCTGTACTGGATGATGAAGTCGACGTGGTAGTAGGTACGCGTCTGGAAGGAGCTGACAACAAAACCTTGCGCCCCCTTCACCAAATCGGTAATCGAATTATCCTCGGTGTTATTAATTTATTTTTCCGGACAAACTTTAAAGACATTTTATCGGGCTATCGCATCATGGGTAAAAAATTCGTCCATAATGTTCCCTTACTTTCTAGCGGTTTTGAAATTGAGACTGAGCTCACGCTCCAAGCTCTAGAACGTGGTTTTCGTATTAAAGAGATCCCCATTAAATACCGCGAGCGTCCTGTCGGTAGCCAATCAAAGTTAAAATCATTTCAAGATGGTTCAAAAATAATCTTTACCATTATGTCCATTTTACGTGACTACCGCCCGATGACCTTTTTCCCGTTAGTCGCTTCATTATTTGTGTTAATCGGACTAATTTTTGGCTCCACGGTCATTATAGAATACTACCAAACTGGGTTTGTTACTAAACTACCACGCGCCGTGTTGTCAGTTTCGCTAATTCTTATCAGTTCTATTGTTTTTGTGGCTGGTTTTGTAGTAGAAACAATCAACCGCCGCTTCCGCGAAACCCACATTTTATTTCGTCGCCAAATTCAATCAAAAAATAAGTAATGAAAATTGCTTTTGTTTCTGATGCCGTTTATCCTTACAATAAAGGTGGTAAGGAAAAAAGATTGTACGACATCGCCAAGTTGTTAATACGTCGCGGTCATCAGGTGGACATCTATACGATGAACTGGTGGCGAGGAAAAGGAAAAATAACGGCGGAGGGAATTACTCTGCACGGGGTTTGCTCAGTTAAAAAGCTCTATACTGGGGAAAGAAGATCAATTTGGCAAGCTGTTTATTTTTCGCTTAAAGTCATTTTCCCCTTGATTAGAAATAAGTCTGACGTCATCGACGTAGATCACATGCCATACTTTCCTTTGCTGGCAGCCAAAATTGTTCTTTTCTTAAAAGGAAAAACAATGTACGCCACCTGGCATGAAGTATGGGGTAGACAATACTGGTCTCAGTATTTAGGAAAATTAGGCGGATCCCTGGCTTACTTAATTGAAAAAATTGCTGTTAAAACTCCTAGTAAAATAATTTCTGTCTCCGAGCTCACTACCAAAAGATTGGTAGAACAACTAAAAGTTAAGCCCAGTAGAATTGTCACGATTCCAAATGGCATTAATTATCAGAAAATCATTCAGCCCGCCTCAGCTACCGAGAAAAGTGATTGTATCTTTGTAGGACGCCTCTTAGCACATAAGAAAGTTGATGTTCTAATTAAAGCTGTGGGGAAAGTTAAAGATACATTTTCTGATATCCAATGCTTAATTATCGGAGACGGACCGGAAAAAAAGAAACTAGAGAAGCTAGCAACTGATTTAGATTTAGGACAAAATATAGAATTTAAAGGGTTCTTAAAATCGTCACGGGAATTATATTCCTTGCTAAAATCAGCTCGGGTTTTCGTGCTTCCCTCAGAGCGAGAAGGGTTTGGTATAGCTGCCTTGGAAGCTAATGCTTGCGGCACTCCGGTAATTACCGTGCGAGCCGAAAATAATGCCACGGCTGATTTTATTATCGAAAATCACAACGGCTGGTTGGTTGGACTAGATGACAATCAGGCAATGGCTGCTAAAATAATAAAAGCTAAAAAAGAAGGTATCAGCTCAGCTATGAAACATAATTGCCAACAAACAGCGCAAAAGTATGACTGGGGACAAGTAATATCCCAAATCGAGAATATTTATCAATTACACTAATAAGCCATGGTAGTTGACCGACATAATAAACCGATGGTTGCCGTTGTTATTGTCAATTTTAATGGTTGTGATCTTTTACCCGACTGCCTGGGGTCCTTGGCACAACAATCTTTCACTGATTTCACCACAATCCTGGTAGACAATAATAGCCAGGATGAATCAATCAAGTATGCGAGAAATAATTACCCAGCGGTAAAAATAATTCCTTGTTCTAAAAATCACGGCTTCGCGGAAGGGAATAATATTGGCATTCGCGTTGCTTTCAATAAGTATAATCCTAAATACATTGTCACTCTTAATAATGACACCAAAGTGGATCCCGTCTGGTTGCAAAAGCTGGTTGAGCAAGCCGCCCAAGATGATAAAATCGGTGCCTGTGGTAGCAAAATACTATTTCACGAGAACCCTAAGCTGATCAACTCAGTTGGTTTGATCCCTTTTTTGGATGGGCAAAGTGAAGATAGGGGAATTTTTCAGAAAGACACTGGGCAATTTGAGCAGGAAGAAGAAGTTTTTGGCGTTAATGCCTGCGCTACTCTTTACCGAGCCGACCTTCTGAAGAAAATCGGGCTTTTTGACGCAGATTATTTTCTTTATTGTGAGGATACTGATCTAGTCTGGCGCATCCGTCTGGCTGGTTACAGGGCATTATATGTACCAGCCGCTAAAGTTTGGCATAAACAATCCATTACGACCGGTAAATTTTCCACTCAGACCATCTACTACGTAATCAGAAATGGTTACTGGACCGCTCTTAAAAATTTACCCCGGACGCTTTGGTTAAAAAGTCTATTCTTCGCGCCTCTCCGTCTACTTAAAATTGGTATGCAATCGACCCGCGGCGATAATTTCCGTACCAGTTATTTAGATAAACAGAAAAAATCAGTAATTATTTTCACTATTATTAAAGCTTACCTGGCTGCTATCCTGGGAATGCCAAAGATGTTGCCGAAGCGCTGGAAAGTATTAAAATATAGACAAGCTACCACTGCGGAAATTAACGGCTGGTTGTCAAAATATTCTTTACCTCTGAGAAAATTATGAGCAAAAAAATTCTTCTTTATATTCTATTGGGCTTAGTCTTTGTTGGACTAATATTTTCTTATTTTTACGATATCTTCCATTACGATTATGCCGTCCCGCCTGGCGACGATCCTATCCGCCACATGACAGCTGCCAAATACATTTTAGACCACCAGGAATTAAGAGTCTATGCGGCTTCAGAAGCTTTTGATCCACCTACCTTCCATATTTTGCTGGCTACTATTGCCAACCTCACTGGTGGTAATATAGTCAGTGTTACCAAATATTTCGTCCCTTTTCTTTGTATCTTGGCTATATTTGGCATTTATTTTATTACTAAAATCAGTTTCGGTTCTAAGCGAGCGGCCATTACTGCCCTTATATTTTTTGGTTTTTATGTGCCTCAGCTTAAACAAATTTACGGCGACGGGACCTACCTTAACATTATATCTGCCTTGTATTTATTAGTAATGACTTTGATTGCTCTTATTATCTATCTTAATCAAAAAGATAAAATATTTTCCCCGAGTCTGGGGCTAGCTTTAATTTTCGCAGTGGCAGTATTCTTATCGCACTCTCTTTCCGCCATTTATTTAGTGTTCACTCTAATTATAGCCACGGTTCTTGTCATACTATTACGCAAAAAGGAGCTTATTAAAAAGATTTTAACCTTTGACATTATTAGTGCAATTCTATTCCTGCCATTAACTTGGAATTTCTACACCAAAGGAACAATTATGGGGATTCTTTATGCTCTCGGCATTGTTCAGCCCACAGAAAGCGTTCTAGCCGGCCTGCCGGCCATGTTCACTACCCCAGCCACTCTCAATTTAAACAATTACAGTAAATATACCGGCATTATTGTGATTATGTTCTTTTTCCTCGGTTTAGTATTGATTCTAAAAAAGTATAAACATGCCCCCAATTTGATCTTACTGGGATGGACGCTGGCTCTATTTATCGGCTCCCGCTCATCATTTTTCCAATTGCCCCATCGTTATGCTCGTGATTTGGCTATGCCAATTACTATTATCGCTGCTTACGCTATTTACCATAGTTTTCTTTATATTTCTTCCCGACACCGCCGATACCTAGTAATTAGCATCTTTGCCGTCTTACTTGGTACCTTGATAGTGGGAAACCTAACGGCCGCTACCGGCTATAATCACATGATTCGCGTGCAAAAATCAGACGAGCAAGCGATGGCCTGGATTAGAAATAATACTGAAGCGGATGATGTAATATTGGGCATGCCACTAACTATTGTCGCCGGAGGATGGGGGAGTTTTATTAATTTATTAACCGATCGAACGGTTCTGGATGGCAATGCTTGTCCGGAGGGTGATGATGGTAAATGTGATCCTATTTACGATCCTAACTCAGAAATCTCTCGCCAATTTTACCACGATAATTCGATCGATTATGTTTACGCGGGAAAACAAATGCTGGGGGGACACGTTTCTAAACACGAGATGGATTGGAGTTACCAGAAAGAGTTAACTCGAGCTGATTTTCTAACTAAAATAGCCGAGTTCAAGGAAGAGGAATATCCTTACTTAGGCAATGTCAAAATCTTCCGCGTAGACGAAAGAAAATTATTAGAAAATAACCCTGCCAACTGATGAAGATAACATTTGTTTTAATTAGTTATCCCTGGGAACCAGTCGGGGGATATCGGGTAGTATATGAGTATGCCAATCATCTCGCGGCTCGAGGGCACGAGGTAAATATTATTCATCCGACTCGCATGCATAATCTTCCGGCTTATCTTAACTTATTGCGTACTCTACGCAGTTATGGCTGGAAATTACGTCAACGTTGGCAAGGCTGGCAAGTACAATGGCAAGAAATAAATCCAAGTGTTAGGATGTTATATGTCCCTAATCTCAAGGCTAAAAACATTCCTGAAGCTGACGCCGTTATCGCTACTGCTTGGCAAACAGCTGAATACGTAAAAGAATATTCCAGTGATAAGGGGAAAAAGTTTTATTTGATTCAGCATCACGAAAAATGGAGTGGGGAAGAGACACGCGTGAATAAGACCTGGTTATTCCCACTACATAAAATCGTAATCGCTAATTGGCTATACCAGCTTGGTCTGAAATTAGGCGTAGCCCCAGCTGATATTACCCGCATTCCCAATGGTATTGATCTGAAAAAATGGCGCTTGACTAACAACATTGAGGAGCGCCAGCCCCGAGTGGCAATGCAGTATCACTCAGCTGAGTGGAAGGGTTGTCCAGATGGTCTCGAGGCACTCGAGATTGCCAAAAAGCAGCACCCTGACCTACAAGCTATTTTCTTTAGCGCTTATCCCAAACCAAAAAACATGCCCAGCTGGGTTGAGTACCATCACAAACCCTCCCAGATAAAGCTGGTGGAGATATATAACAACGCCCGGATCTATCTTTGCCCTAGTTGGGCCGAGGGTTTTCACTTGCCACCGATGGAAGCAATGGCTTGTGGCTGTGCCTTGGTAGCGACTGATTGCAGCGGGGTACAAGGAGAAAGTGCTCGACCGGACATAAATGCTCTCATCTCTCCCATTAAAAAACCGACTGCTCTGGCCGCTAATTTACTTAAATTACTTGATGATGATGGACTTCGGATAAAACTTGCCCAGCACGGCCATCAAGATATCCAAGAATTTGGTTGGGAGAAATCAGCTAAAAAGTTGGAGGATTTACTTACCCAAAAGATAAACCCTTAGTTGTTTCGTTGATCTAACAGAGATCGCCATCGATATATATCAAACAAGAAACGCAGACGAGTAAAATAGCCAATAGCCGGCTTTTTTTGTTTGCCCAATAGAAATTTGGTAAGCAAAAACATTGGTTCAATGAGCAAAAAACGTCCTGGGGCAGTCAGCCAAATAATAAAACGGTAGCCGGTGGCTTTCCCCCGACCGTCATGTTTTTGATAATAGCGATAATCGTTAATAAATCCTTCTAGTAAACTAGGGTACCATCTTTTTTTCATGCTCTGGCTAACTTTATGGGTGATAACACTCCGCGGCTCATAATAAATAGAATAGTCATTCTCCTTGACTCGTCGACAAAAATCTACGTCTTCGCCACAAAGAAAAAACCTTTCGTCAAGCATTCCCGAGCGGTCAAACACCTCTTTTTTGATCAGCATACCGGCTCCTAACACCAATTCCACTTTTCTCGGCGTCAGTCGATCAAATCCGCCCAGATAATAATGATTAAAAATATTACTCCGCCGCCATATTCTATTTAGAAAAGTATTCAGGCAATAATGATCCCAGAGAGTGGGAAGATTGCGGGCACACTCCGGCTGAATATCACCACCCGGGGTAATAATTTTAGGTCCAACTACTCCAATTTTAGGATTAGACTCCGCTCGTACTATCAATTTGGTCAGAAAATCTTCAGTGACAACCGTGTCGTTGTTTAGTAGTAAGATATAAGCGACGTCTGATTGCTGCAAAGCATACTTGATACCAGCGTTGTTCCCCCCCGAGAAGCCTAAATTCTCTTTATTTTGAATCACGTTAACATAATCGGAAAACTGTTGCTGTAAAATCGCCCCTTCGTCATTATTGGAGCCATTATCAACAATCACAGCCTGGTAATTAGAATAGCTGATTTTTTGTAATGATTGCAAGCACTCGCTGGTATCAGCCAGACCATTCCAGTTGAGAATGATGATGTAGACTTTAGGATGAGAAGACATGTTTTAATTTGAACCGACAGATAATACTTTTTCTAGATTAGTGACTGATTTCTCCCAGGTAAATTCTTTAGTTTTGGCTAAGGCGTTTGCTTTTAATTTATTTGCTAAACCTTTTTCCTCAATCAAACGACGCATGGCCTTGGCCATTTCTTGTGGCTTCTTAGCTGGCACAATCAAAGCAGTTGACCCATCAATGGCATAATCCTCGGTACCATAGGGAGTAGTAACTGCTGGCACGCCGCAGGCCATCGCCTCCAGAGGATAGAGAGGAAAGCTCTCGTACCAAGCTGGGCACAACATAACATCACCACTGCTATAAAACTTAGCTAAATCTTTGCCTTGCACAAAGCCAGTTGACTTATAAGAGGCAATTTTGTTATCCGGCGGCAAGAGAGCTTCGCCAAAGACATACCATTCAATTTCTCTGCCCGGGTAAGTATCCCTGAGGATCTTGACCGCCTC
>JAHJQX010000014.1 GCA_018818965.1 Patescibacteria group bacterium
ATGTTACTCCACAATACCTACCAGAATATGTGAGTGAATTCTGCCTCAGATTTTCCTCACCTAAAATGTTCAGTTCTCCCTTAGAATATCTTAAAAAGTCCCTTTAGCTTGTTCCAACTTGTAATGATTACCCTAAAGTACGTCGGGATTAGCTGGGTTTGTGCTTGAATTCAGTTAGACCCCTGAATTGTTATAACATTGTTGACAAAGGCAATTGTTAGTATAATAATGCCAAGTATTTTGATCTTTTGATCCGCTGAATCAGTCGCCACTGATTCAGTTTTGCAGACAAAAAAGGAGCCTTGAGATGATAAATAGGGAGTATGATAATACCCCGGCTGCTTTCCAGGTAGGACAAGCGCCGGTTTCTCTGACAGATAGGATGAAGCGGATCGGGATGATGTTTTTGGCGGTTCCTGTCATGCTGGTGGATGGGCTGCTGGGCGCTGTCTCGGGGAGACCAGGAGCCGCCCGCCCTCCCGTGCGGTGCTACGGAGGGGATGGAGCTGCCGAGGCTCCCGATGATTCAAATCTGGAACCCGAGTACGGGGTCCATAATTACCCCCTGGAGTAAGTAGACTTCACTCAAACTCGCACTTTGCACTTTACTTCTCCACATAGACCTAGGCGATAACGCCCAAGTTGTTTTATACACAAGATTTGCTTTGCAATCCTTAACTTATTTGTATTTTGTTGGTAGTATGCAAGTATAGTAATTATTTAACAAAAAATAAAATGCCTACCCCCCTAAAAACCCTAACAACAACCACCCTCTCCCTCGTCTTCTGCCTCTCACTGAGCCTGGTGGTCTCAGCTAGTACTGCTGATTCTCTGCAGCCTGCCTCCGCTGGTGGAGTAGGGCAGTTTGATAGTCTACGAGTGGGTAGTCAAGGTACAGGGGGAGTAACCTACTTCAATGGTACAATTATCAATAGCACTACTGGTAGTGGTGGTAGTGGTGTTCCAGTCACCTTTGGGGATGATGTACGGATAGATGGTGGTATTACCAGAGGGGCAGCTGGGTTAGGTGATGATAAACCAGTCAAAATAGCTGATAACGCTACTTTCTACGGTGAGATCTGGGCTGGACCAAACAAGGGTAACGCTATTGATGGGCAATCACTAGTAATAGCCGATAGTATGCGCCCTAAGATGAATGTTACCAATGATAATGGCTCTGCTAGCTACCGCTGGAGATCTTTCTATAGCCAAGACGGTAACTTCTCGGGGACGGTGACGACTAAAGATCTGACTGCTACGGGTGTCATAACTACCGGCAGTTTGACTGCTACAGGTAGCCTGACTACTGGTGGTTTTACCTCTAATGGCGACAGCACTGTTAATGCTGATCTTACCGTAGTGAGTGATTTGATAGTAAGCAACAATGCCTTTATTACTGGTAACACTCAAGTCGGTGGTGCTCTAAATATCGGTTCTTTAACCGGGGAGGTTATTACTAGTACTAATATTGTGGATGGGACGATAGTGGGAGATGATATAGCCAACGGAGAGATTACTCCTCCGAAAATTAGTGGCAATGGTGGAGCTAACATTCCGATAGCTTATGGGTATGTTAGCGCCGGTGGTAGTTTGGAAGGTGGCACAAGTAATGTTACTGTTACCCCCGATGGTTCTGAGTATCTTATCACTATCGACGGAGTGGATTATGGACCAGGGCAACAAGTAGTGGTTGTCACACCCGCCCCCACTAGCAACACTGATGTTTTTGCTTATACGGCTGAGGCTGGAGAAGCAATCAGGGTAATTTTATGGAGCTCAGGAGCAGGTGGCGGTGCTACTGATAACTTTCACTTTGTAGTATTTCAGATTTAATTCACCCTAAGTAAAAAACGGAGCTTTCCCGCTCCGTTTTTTAATACTGGTGTTAAACAATCCGCCCGTTTGTTCTAATTCATTTCTACCCAGCCAACAAAATTAAAAGTCACTGGATTTTCTTTATCGACTGAGCCCTCGGTATCTTCTGAGCTGATAATTTTTTCTATCTCTTTGCTTTTAGGGTCAACTGCTTTTAACCAGCTGACAAAATCTGATCCGTAGACACTATAAACGATGCTTTGATTATCGGGCGACCAACCTAATCCCAATATCTTACTTTGTTTTTCTGTAACTAGAATTTCTTTGTTTTCTCCTGTCTGATCCATTCTCTTGATCATCGCATCGATATAGTCTGGGTAGCACCCGCCACCAGTAATGACTGCATAGGCTAATTCCTTACTGTCATCTTTCCAATCCAAACCGTCAATCATGCCGGAATCTTCGTCGTAGACACTAATTATATCCTGATCGATGTTGAAAGACCAAAGAGTATGGCCAACGGAAGGAGCACAGTTCTCAAAATCACTGCCCGATTTATTTTTATACACTGCTAGTTTGTTTTCGTTGGGCGATATTTCAAAGTGAGCTGGGTGGCCAGTGAAACCGGAGGGTAGGAGGTCATCCCAGAGCGTTTTTTCCCAATCAAAGTCAGGAAATACTTCAGCGAAGGTTTCTATTTCACCTGAGGCTAAGGTTATTTTGATGAACTCTAATCCCCCACTCTCTTTAGTTCTAATGGTAAACAAAGAATTATCTTGAACGGAAAAATTAAGGAAGCTATCAAATAATTGACGATTGTAATTGCCAGATAAAATCGTTTCTTCTTCCCCGCTGGTCAAATCTCTAATAACCAGATCAGAATCTTTTACTCGGGGATTACGAATGTCGCCTTGTAATTTATTTTCTTTTTTGGCAGTCATTACGTAAACTAAATATTTATTATCTGGCGATGTTTTGAGATAACTGGGAAATTTATCCGCAGTTGACATGATCACCCTCTTTGATTCTTCCGCAGTGAAGTCTGCTGATTTTAGATCTCGCTCAGCTAGATCCCAATCAAATACGGTAGCGCCATACTGCTCTTGCACCGGTGACTGATCACTAGCTACATAGAAATAATTATCATTCTTCTTTGTTTGCAGATAAGTCAAAGGATATCCCGTTACATCCAGATCTTGGTTTTCTTTGCTATCTTTATCAACCACTCCCCCGCCTTCATATTTGAGCATGGTAAATGATTTACAGTTATTGCCGGCACCAGTTTGCTCGCTGATGTGGTTACTCACTTTGCCGTATAGGATTTTAGACTGGTTCTCTTCGGTTCCCGTCGTTTTTTTAATGTTGAGATCATCTTCGCTAACTGTTTTCGGTTTAGTAACTGTAGAATCGTTTGTTTTAACTTCTCGGGAAAGAAAGTAATAGGTGGCTACTCCCGCCCCCACTAGAATGACGACAAGCACAACTAGCAGAGAGATGACTTTTTTGGCTGACATAGTTAGTTCTCCTTTTTTAGTTATTTATCTTTATATTAACAAAAACCCGTGAGATGGCTTTCTCTTCGGTTATTGTAAGATATTTTTGTATTTTCTCCAATATTAAACAGAAGAACACCAAAAAAGATTTGACAAGTATTCTATGATATGTTATAATAGAATGTTCCTTTTTTTGAATGAACCTTCGCCACGAGAGGTGAGAAATGGCCGTTATCAGTAACACTCCCAACATCCTCAAGATATTGGGCGCCCTGTTGGTGCTCATATATCTAGTGGTGAGGGGGTATTTGGGAGTTTTTGCGTGGTTCGTTGTCTCCATGCCCTCAGAGATGAGGTATGTGGAGGGGGCGAACAAATTTTTATTGATTTTCGGGATTGTTTGTCTGGTAACGGGCGCAGTGATGCGTCTGGTTCAGCTTATCCGCAGTGATTAGCTGTACCACCTGTTCTTTCGTCCCGAAGTCTCTCCGCTGCCGTCCCCCTTGGGAAGGCAGCTTTTTATTTATGCTATATTGGTAGTAATTATAGTGGTAGCCTGCCGTTACATCCTTCTAGACAACGACCTAGAGAAAAAGAGTGGCTATTTCAATGAGCCGTGGCAGTGGGACACTATTTACGCGGAAAATTTTGGTCTGAATCAAAAGAAATAATTTCCTGAGATTGTATCGGTCATTGAGAGATCAAAATAATAATGTTAAACGAGGTAGGGATTCTGATTTTCAGTTTCTTATGGAGATATAGTTTGATACAATGCAAGTACTAAATTTGTATAAAATTAAATCGTAACCAAAAATACTATGGCAATAAAAATATTTGTGACGGGCGGGACTTTCGATAAAGAACATGATCCTATTTCGGAAAGTTTTGTTTTTAATGAAACCCACATACCTAAGTTATTGAAACGTTCCCGATCACTTCTCGATGTAAAAGTACAAACTATTATGTTAATCGACAGCTTAGAGATGACAAGGGGCGACCAAGAAATTATATTGAAAGCCTGTGAAGATGCAGCCGAAGATAAAACTGTTATTACACATGGAACAAGTAATATGGAAAAGACTGCTCGGCTTTTAGGAAAGAGTATAAAAGATAAAACTATTGTGTTGACGGGCGCGATGATCCCATACGTATTTAGCGGTTCTGACGCCCTATTTAATATGGGAACTGCTCTGGCATTTGTGCAGACATTACCAGTTGGGGTTTATATCACTATGAATGGTAGATATTATAATTGGGATAATGTAACCAAAAACACCAAGCTGGGATTGTTTGAGGAGAAAAAATAAGTTATCTAATCCATCTTTTTAAAGATAAACCATATCCCACGGTATAGTTTTATACCAAAAAAGAGGCTCTCACCTCTTTTTTTATATCGCGCTATCTTCAAAGCTATATCCCCCAACAAGGCTAGTTTAAGCCTAAATGCCATCTGGGGTGGCTAGAGGGATTTGAACCCTCCCTGAGACCTCCACAGGGTCTTGTGCTACCACTACACCATAGCCACCATGTTCTTATAGTCTACTTGATGAATTAATTATTTCAATAGCTTTCATTTGCTGCAATTTTCATATCATGATGGTGTGACGGAAAATGACAATTTAAACATAGCCAAACAAGATTATCAGGAGAGTGATTGTGACGATTCAATACGTTGCGTCGTGGACTAATGTAGAGGTCTAACCTCTGACATCATTTCAACCTCTTCAGGAAAAACACTTCTACTGGATCACCAACTGATTCAGGTTCATCGTTTATACCAAAGAGAGCGCCGGCATCCTCATAACCTATCTTACGATAAAAATGTTGGGCGTCTTCGTTAGCTTGCGAGGAAGTCAGCACCATCTTGTGTCCAGCTTTTTTCATCTCCCCTTCCCAGAACTTAACTAATTTCGAGCCAATCCCCTGTTTCCGATATTCATCTTCCAGGGCTAACATATTCATGAAGGGAATAATATCATAGAGATATCCAAACCGGAGCCAACCGATGGGTGTTTGACCGTCCTTCACAATAATAACTTGCCGGCGGTCAACTTTCTCTTTAACCTTTTGCTGATCAATGTGGTTATCATTCTTTTCTAAATATACCAGATCTTCAGCAGTGGCATATGATATTTTTATCTTCATATGTCTTGGTTATAATAATTTATGCCCTCGGTCCGAATTGAACGGACAACCTGCGCGTTAGGAGTGCGCTGCTCTATCCGATTGAGCTACGAGGGCAGGCCGAATTTACTACTCCCCTACTACTCTAATGACAGCCGGCACAGCCACTACCGCAACTAGTAGATGAACAAGCAGAGCAAGACTTAGGGCTATTGGTGCTGTAGCTTTCTTGCAGATTCTTACTTTTACATTCTGGACAACTAATTTTTTTCGCTTTCTTGTCTTTTATCGAAGCAGTCTCGCGGAAATTACGTTTGCAGTGCTGACAAGTAAACTCGTAAATTGGCATGTTTAAATTTGTGAATTTTTATACTACAAACCACTCAGAAATCTATTTTCCTTTTAGCCACATACATTATAATGTATTCTATAGGTAAAATCAACAGATTCATATCGCCGGATAATTGACCCACTGTCAATAATATGTTTTAATGAAGAAGTTAATAGGATGTGGTCTAGTGGCAAGGCATTCAGATATCGATAGCCGGGGCATAGCGCAGTGGTAGCGCGCATCGTTCGGGACGATGAGGTCGGCAGTTCGAGTCTGCCTGCCCCGAAATCGAAAAGATTGAGTCTACCCGTATACCTAATAGTGTATAGACTGGTGAGCGGGGGTTAAAATACCACTGCTTCGGCAATTCTATAAATATTCTGATTTATTCATCCATCCCCAGCTCGTTTTCTTGGGCCTATAGGTAAATGGTATACCATACCCTTCGCATGGGTGAATTCCGAGTTCGATTCTCGGTAGGTCCAGAGAAGCACATATTACAACACATAATAATCTTGATTGCAATGTTCCACGTAGAACAATCAGCACTATTCCCCTAGTTTAAAGCATATTTTATTTTAAAATGTCAAAAATTACCGTAATTTTGAAGAATAATCTAGATCTAATCTTCTTTTATCTCTTTATTCTTTCTATCCCCCTGGAAAAACGTCATGTTTTTAATTTGAAGGCAGCTACTTGGAATGGTCATTTATTTGAGTGGGGAGCCTTTTCTTTATATCTTTCAGATATATTATTCGCCCTCATCATAATATTTTGGCTGATAAAAGCCTTTATCTCTAAATTACAGGCGACGGAAAGCCAACACCCAGTCCCCCACCAGAAGATCCGAATTAAGGGTTTATTAGCTTTATTATTTGCTTTTGTGGTAGTTGCCTTCTTATCAACGATCCGCAGTGATATTTTATCTATCAGTTTCTATCATTTATTAAAGATATTAGAAGGCTGTTTATTGTTTATCTATATAGTAAAAAATATTTCTACTATTCCTAGTTTTGTTAAATCTGCGGTATGTATAATGGCCGCCGCTTTTTTCCAGGCTGTTTTGGGTATCACACAGTATCTTTTGCAACGTTCCGTTGGTCTT
Organism: Patescibacteria group bacterium; assembly: GCA_018818965.1. Taxonomy (GTDB): domain Bacteria; phylum Patescibacteriota; class JABMPQ01; order JABMPQ01; family JABMPQ01; genus JABMPQ01. The sequence continues at coordinate 6,869 of JAHJQX010000014.1, forward strand.
AAAATAATTGGGGAAGTAGATTTAGCACCTAGTATCCAGAATGTAGCTAAAGTCGATGTGTTTGGCACGAAACTAATCAGAGCTTATGGCACTATGCCCCATGCTAATTTGTTGGGAGGTTTTTTGTTTGTTGGACTAGTGTTCACTGTACTTTTTATTTTAATCTTGGCTTTAAATAAAGGAATTAAGGGAAATGTTCCACGTGGAACATTTCATAAAGAGATTGATATATTGAAAATGTTCCACGTGGAACATTTTGGTGGTAAAAATTACCTAAACCGAAAAAAGATATTAAAAATATTGATAGTCGTTTGTTGTCTGCTTTATTTAGGCTTTATTTTATCCTTTTCTCGTTCTGCCTATTTGGCTTTATTGCTGTCCCCATTAATTTTTGTCCCAATTATGTTTTTATTAGAAAAAAAGTTTTTTAAGCAAATATGGCAAACAACAAAATTGCTTTGGGGCAAATACCGTAAAATATGTGGCGCTCTAATTTTATTTATAATAGTAGTGACTTTAGCTTTTGCCCCCCATATTTTTTCTAAAACGGGGATAGAGCAAGCAGGGGATTATTCGATAACAAGTAGAATGTGGTATGCTAAATTAGCTTTGGCGATGATGCGTGATAACCCTGATTTTGGCTCTGGCCCAGGGATGTACACCTTCCAGATTGATAGATATATAAGCTTGGAAGAAGCGATTGAATGGTGGCAATATCAACCAGTCCATAATGTCCCCTTGTTGATTGGGTCTGAGTTAGGTATAACTTGCCTGTTATTGTTTTTGGTATTTGTTGGTTGGCTTGTCATCTTGGCTTTTCTTTCTAGCAAAAGAAAAAAGGACCAAATGAGCAAATTATTATTGTTTGCAAGCCTGGTTAGCTTATTGGGTCTGGTTATAATCATGCAATTTGATCATTACTTATGGACTTTACAGCAAGGAAGTTTGTTGTTTTGGCTTATTGCAGGAATGACAGCCACGGCTGCTACTAGACTAAGAAATCTTTAAAATTAGCGCTAAAATCTATACTTTGGCTGAAAAACAGCTTAATTCACTACTTTTATCCACAATTACACAACTTATCCACAAAAAAATACCCCGAATAAGTGGGGTATTTTTACTGTTGAAACGCCCAAAATACTAGGTTCTCATTAAAAAGTTGATTATTTCCCTAGATAATGGGGTTAAATAATGATATTGGCTTTCGGTGACAACTAACACTGACAACAACAAGACGAATAAAACCATAAGAACAGTAATCTTTTTTAAGTCTGCTTTAGCACTATAATCTATAGTGGCCGCTTGATCACTGCTGGGTTTATTCATTGAAATAGAGGGGAGAGTATAACTTCTCTCCTGAGTGTCCTCTAAGAAGATTTTCCGGTTATCTTCTGGCTGTATCTGTTGCAACTCATGTGCTCTTCTTTGTCGGGCTTTCTCCTTTTGTTTACGAGTTCTCTTCTTTTTTGGCATAAATTTGGCTTAATTTGGCTAAAAAGTTATATTTTGTTTTCTAGGATAAGTACAATTTTATCCGCTAGTTTATCACCTATTCCCTTGATTTTCTTAATTCCGTCTTTGCCTTCCTGCTGGTAAATTTCGACGATATTGGTGGACATTTCGTCTAGAGCCCAGGCTCCCTTGCGGTAAGCCCATTCTCGATATCCGCCTTGACCGCTCAACTGTATTTCCCTGGCTTCTAGATAAAGATGAGCAGCCACTTCTTTGTTTTTCCTCAGCTTGGCTGGGTAAAAAGAGACGGGGCGGGGGATATAGGGAATGACTTTATACTTCCGACAATATTTTAAAACTAGCTCATGAACTTGCTTAGTGTATTCGTGAAAGCATCTATTGTCATTATAAAGCTCTTTGTATTTTGACACCAGGCCGGAATCATATTTTGCCAGTGCTTTATAAAAATAAGTACCACAGTAGCCCCATAAGGTTAACCCACCATCTAAGACATATTGACCGCCGGCTTCTTTGGTACTACGAACTACATTTTCGATATCCTCTGCATTATCGTAGATAAAGGGCAATATAGGCATGAAGACAGTGCCAGTGATGATGCCAGTCTGGCTGAGTTTTTTCATGGCGGCGAAGCGAGTAGCAACTGGCGGGGCTTTCGGTTCAAATATGGAGCGTGTTTTATCATCGCGAGCAGTAATAATCGACCAGCCAATATTGAGATGAGACTTCCGCTTTATTTTTTTTAGTAAACCTAAGTCTTCCAGGAGTAGGGGAGACTTACAGTTTATAAAAACAGGAAAGCCAAGATCATAGCAAACTTTCAAAAGCTTTTCACCCATTCGGTATTTACTGTCTACTGGTTGGTAGCAATCAAGATAGATAAGATCCTTCGACTTCTTGGCTAAGGCCTTGCGTAGTAGTTCAGGAGCGTTAGTTTTGATTTTAATGTATTGTGAAAAGGGATCGTCTAGTTGAGCTGCTTTCTCCGCTGGCAGTTTCTTATGTGGGTTGTATTTTTCGTCGCGACAATAGCAGTAAACACAGCCCCACTGGCAGCCAATATAAGGGGAGGCAGAATATTTACCCCAAAACCAGCCGCCATCCCCGTGTTTTTGGGTGTTGAGGATAGTTTTAGGCTGGTAGGGCTGGTAGTTAACCTTCGCCATATTTTTTTAGCAGCTTATTAGCCTTGTTTTTGATCCCTGCCTGGGAGTGGTTGGAATATTCCTGCGCAATTTTCACAATTTGCTTTCTAATTTTTGTATCCGCGTTCTCTGCTATTTTCAGAAAACTATCTAAGACAGTATTAGTTTGGTTTGGTATTTTTTTGAGAGTATCTGCCAAGATCGGGAAAACTTTTTTGGCGTGAACATCTGTTAGAGTGCCTATACAACCTAAATAAAAAATAGTGCGATTAAATAAACAAGCTCCACTGTCAGCCGCCAAGAACTTTTTTGCTTTAGCTAAGGCTTTTGAGGTAGTAGCGGGATCTAGTTCAGCACAGAGGCCAAGAGTTCTAATAATCATCCAGCGGGTTTGAGGCTCTGGAGCATCAAGAGCTGGCAGTAGTGACTGTAAATTATTTTTTAGCAGCTGTGAGTCTTGCTCGGCTACCATTTCGATTATTTTGGCCGCTCCGGCACGCACATTCTTATTATTAGAGACGACTAATTTAATTGCCTCATCTAGTATTTGATTATTCCCGACCAAGACTTTCCTGGCCAAAGACTTACCGAGTACAGAGGATAATGTGCCTTTATTTTTTTCAAGTTGTGATAATAGACTTTTTGCCATAGCAGTTTTGTTAAAATATAAAATTGCAGGGACGTCATTCAACGTCCCTGCATGATCAATAGCTACTGTTACTTGCTGTCTTCCTCTTTCGGCTCAAAGCTCTTTGTCGGACACTGGTCGGTATCCAGTTCAGCATCTACTTCGTGGCCAAAGCAATCACCTTTAGCCGCATCTTCTTCTTTGGTTTTGAAGAATTTGCAGTCTTTGCATTTTGGCATGGTTGTGGGTTAATTATTTTAAATTAGTCTCTTAATTTATTAAGATGTTTACTAATTACCTCTGGTTTCACCAAAGAAATCCCATCAGAATTTTTGCGCCGCAAAACTAACAGCTTATTCCCAGTTTTTATTTTTAATTCTTTACGCACATTGGCTGGAATAGCAATCTGTCCTTTGTCGCTAACAGTTACCCAACCATAAAAACCAGATTTATGAGTACAAATTCCCTTTTTTCTTTTTGCTGGCATGGGTAAAGTAAGAAATACTAGAATAATCTTACCTGAGCTAAATTATTTGTCAAGAGAACTCAGTAAATCTTTAATTATTTTCTTTTCTTGAGGTGCTAGGTAAGTAATTGCTTTTCTCATTACCGTAGCGGAGATTTTCTGGCCTAGCTTAATCCGCCGCACGAGAAACTTTACTAGCAGCTTGGGATGATACTTGCCGATCGTCTTCAGCCCCCAGCCGATTCCTTTGGCGACATCAATTTGTTTGTCCTCGAGATGGGGCTCTATTAAGCCCAGAAGTCTAGTAGTCTTTTCCGATTGATCAATCACTCGTTTGCTAAAGAAATGGATAGCTACTCCAACACTTCTTTTTACCCAATTATTATCGTCTGACAACAACTTTTGCAAATAGGGGAGAGTTTGATCGAAGTGATCCACTAGAGCTTGTCCTAAGCTACGTTCGCCGATGATATCACAGACGTACCAAGTGTCACCTTGAATAATATATTCCCGACTTTTTGTCATCACCCTTTTCATATCTTGATCCAAGTGGGGAATTAATGCTCGGCTGACAACGACAAATCCGCCCATGGCATTGTATTTGATGATGGCGTCAAAAAATGGAAAGTATTTTTGCTTGTTGTCCAAACTGGCTTGGCCGATCAAGCTACCGAGCTTATCTAGTTTAGCAAAAGGGATTTTATTATCGAGAATTGGTTTGATAACCTGGGAAGCTAAGTTAGGTCTCCCCGTTTCCACTAAATTAATTATTTTTTTCGCAGTTTTGGTGAGGTCAGTGTTCATTTTATAGTTGAGTGTTTATTACGGGATTAATCATAGCGAAGAATACTATTTTTTCCAATATCCTTATTACTTTATTGACGGAGCGGGGAATTTATAATAGAGTTAGCAGTATTAGATTAGTAATTAGAGAACAAGCAAATGAATAATTCGTGGGGTAAGTGGAGTTTGTTGTTGGCTATCACACTAGTGGTTACCTTGGGAACGACTGGCTGTGTGAGTAAAATAAAAGAGGCAGCTAAAAGTGTGAGTGAATCAGTGAGCTCGAAGATGAGCACAATAGACTATCTTAACAAGATTGTTGAAGCATCCAAAGCACCTAGTAGCCAGGTAAATGACTGGGCTTACGCGAGCTTTAATAGTCATCTGACTCTCATTGAAAGCACACCTAAAGAATGCAGCTATACCATGGAGCTTAATGAAATGGCTGACCAGAGTAATTTGCTAGGTGATAAAATATCAGTTGAGGACGAGTCGGTTAAAAACAAAGTCGAACCAAAATTCAAGGCTTATATAGATTCCTATGAGACTTTGCGGGAAGCGAATAACAAACTGGCCGATTATTGCAACCGGGAAACATACAAAGATGATGATGGCGCCCAGGTTTCTCCTTTGACCGAGGATGTTAAAAGCAAGATGTCTGATTTCATCACCGAAGATAATGATCTGAACAGCACCATTAAGGAAATCCAGCGGGACACTGATTTGGGGATTGATGAAAATAGTACTGATCCCTATGACGTTATCACTCTAGCCTCTGATGCTCTTACTAACGATATTGAAGATGCCCACGCCGCCTATTCTAGTTGGGTTACAGCCAAGGCCGATGGTGGAAATCCAGACGCTTCGACGGTAAAGAGCGCTGAAGATAAGCTTAAGGCCGATATGAAGAAATATAAAGAAAAAGCTGACAGCGTTAAAGCTGAAGAAGCTGAATCAGTCGGATCGTATTATACATCATACATCAGTGAAGTAGATGACTTCGATGTCGAATATGAGAAGTTTGTTCGGGACGTGGAAAGCGGGGAGCTAACGACAGCCAAGGCCAACGAATTAATTGAAGAAGATCAGACGGGAATAACTGGCAGTGCGGTCTATGGTGCCTATAGTGATGTAATCGAAGCCCACAATAATATCGTGGATGCTGTTGAACGTTATAATCTGTATAGCTAACTTTTTTTCAATCTTGGCGATCAACGCAGGGTGAACATTTATTCACCCTGTTTGTATATATGTACTATTTTGTGATATAGTTTAAGTGATAAATAAGTAAATCATAAATCATGGAAGGCATTGTCTCGTTCTTAGTGTTTGTTTTCTTTGTCTGGGGTGGAATTACTTTTTTCTCGCTAATTTTCATGATCAAGCAGATTGATCAGTACGAGAGGGGAGTGAAGTTTCAGTTTGGTAAGTACCGCAAGATAATGGAACCAGGTTGGCGGATAATAATTCCAATTATCCAATCATACCGCAAAGTAGATATGCGCGTAAAAGCAGTCGATGTACCTGATCAGGAGGCGATGACCAAAGATAATATCTCAGTCACAATCAACGCCGTTATTTATTACCGGGTGGCTGCTGCCGAGAAAGTTATTCTAGAGGTGGAGAACTACGAGTATGCTATGAGTCAGTTAGCGCAGACAACAATGCGCAATGCAGTTGGTGAAGTCGAATTAGATTTATTGTTAAGCCAGCGAGAAGAAGTCTCTAGTCGTATTAAAGGAATAGTGGATGCTGCCACTGACCCCTGGGGTATTAGTGTGCAAGGAGTTGAACTTAAGGATGTGATATTGCCAGGGGAGATGAAGCGGACGATTGCCAAACAAGCGGAAGCAGAGCGAGAAAAACGTTCGGTGATAATTAAAGCTGAGGGTGAAGTTTTATCAGCCGAAAATATGGCTAAAGCAGCCAAGATCTTGTCTGGAACAACTGGCGCCCTTCATTTGCGAACGTTACAGACTATAAACGATCTATCCTCTGACCAATCGAATACTATCATTTTCGCTGTGCCAGTAGAGATATTGCGAGCTTTCGAAAGAGCGGGAATTGGTTTACAACGAAAAAAGCCGGGTTCACCCGAGCAATCCGCTTAACCAGTTAGCAAACTAAAAAAAGCTGGTTAAAAATTCCTTTCCTTTCCCACAATAACTTTTAAAAGCTGTTTACCTACTCCTACCTTAATCGGAGGTTGAAGCTTTTTAGTATAGTCAGCTAGAATGGTGATTTTATCTGGAGAAGTTATCTCTAATTTTTGGGCGGAAATGAAACTAGTATCTTCTTTGGCAGGTTCGCCGGTATCATTGTGAGTAATTAAATCCACGAAACCATCTTGCGGACTGACTTTGCCGGCACTAACCCCCGATTTTTTTAATATTTCTTCCCAACCAGCCGGGGAGTTGCAAATAGCTATTCTCTGAGCAGAAGTTTTGACAGTAAAATCCCGCACTTTAATGGTTACAGTCGGTCTTTTTTTCTGACGGCTGAAAATATTTCTCAGCTTCCCTACACTGCTGCCTAAGCGTTTGCAAGTGATATTGAGAGAATTAATAAAACAAGTACCCTCGTTAGCATAGCCAATGTCGATCTTTTCTAGTTTACGGCGGGAAATAGCCAGACAAGCTTTTTCAATATCGTGAGACATGCCTAAAGTACCAGCGATATAGGAGGGGTCAAAAGGGATCAGGCCAAAGACAGTTTTTTTGCTGCTGGCATTACTTTTGAGGATAGCATTGATAGTGTAGTGGGCAGTGGCATCGTCACCGACAGCAATAATATTATAATGTCGCCCGCTGCTCAAGGCACCATCGACCGCATTTTCGATTGTGGTAGTAGTACTAATTTCTGCCTTATCATTGAGAATACCAAGCTCATTTAGTTTAGTCTGCATTTGACCAAATTTCTTGGTGTTCTTTTTGCTGCCTACCAACTTATCGTAGACGTAAAAAAACATGATGGTTGGCTAAGCGCTCTATCCTTGTTTAGGAGGAGTGGTTGATTCAGGAGTTGGCTTTTCTTTTGGTTTGCTGGTAGTGGTTGGGCTTTGTGGTTGATCACCATTGATCATATTGCACTGCCCAGAAAAACTAGCGCCGGTGGCGATAGATAAGATTTTAGCGGCGATGTCGCCAGATATTTTTCCACTTTTTTCGACCTTTAATCTTTCAATGGCTTTAACACTTCCCTCAACGGTGCCCGAGATAGTAACATTAGTTGCTTCCACATCAGCTTCGATATTAGCACTTTCCTCGATGAAGATATCACCTTTAGTTTGTACTTTACCCGCCACTTGACCGAAAATTTTCATATTATTTTGTCCGATCAAATCACCCTCTACTCTGACTGAAGCACCGATAATAGTTTCAATGTCTCCCTCTGTTTTTATTGTTTCCATGTCTTCCTCGTTGTTTTTAAACATTTAATTCAATTAGCTTATTTAATTTGAGCTTTTATTATCCTTTTTATCTTTTTTCTTCTCTGAGCGACGAGTTGATTTATCATTTTTATCTTTAATCTCTAATACTGGTTTGCCCCGATAAGCGCCGCAACTAGCACAAACATGATGAGGCAATGTTGGCTCCTGACATTGTGGGCAAGTATTGATAGCTTTTGGCGATAAAGCATGATGACTGCGTCGTTGGTTGCGGGCTGATCTAGTTGTTTTTTTCTTGGGAACGGCCATTATTATAAATTAATTATATTATTGCCAACGATGCTACTTCATCCTCATTTTGCAATTTCATTACTCGTACACCTTGCGTCGCCCGCCCCTGTTGAGAAATTTGCTTTAAAGTAATCCTGATCACTTGTCCTCTTCGTGAAATAATAATAATCTCTTTTTCGTTTTCGTCAACTATTTCTCCTAGGATTACATCTCCATTTCGGGCAGATACTTTAGCGGTCGTGATCCCAGTGCCACCTCGTCTTTGTAGCCGGTATTTATCAAGAGCCGTTCTTTTTCCGTAGCCTTTTTTAGTAACAATCAGCAGTTCATTGCCTTTAGCAGCCTTAGTGATTACATCCATTCCAACTGCCAGGTCGTCTGTCTTTTTAAACCTAATACCAGTAACTCCAGCCGCTGCCCTACCCATTGGCCTGATGTCTTTTTCCGAAAAACGGATAGCCAAGCCTTGAGCAGTAACAATAATAACCTCATCCTGTCCCGAAGTTGGCTTAACCCACTTAAGTTCATCCTCCTTTTTCAAACGTAAAGCTATCAGGCCTGATTTTCTTACTTTAGCAAAATCTTCAATGTGAGATTTTTTAACTACTCCACCTTTTGTTACCATCATGAGGAATTTAGCCTCTTTGAATTTATCAGAAGAGACCAGGGCAGTCACTTTTTCATCTGCCGCCAGCTGCAGGAAGTTAGCAATCGATTGACCCTTGGTAGTACGAGTAGTCTTAGGGATTTCGTAGGCTTTTAACTGAAATACTCTTCCTTGGTTGGTAAAAAATAACAGATCACTGAGGGTATTCGTAACAAAGAAATGTTTCACAATATCTTCTTCTTTGGTCACCATGCCAATAACACCTTTACCGCCCCGTGACTGGGTCTTGTAGGTGGTTTCGGGTAAACTTTTGATATAACCACCTTCAGTAAGGGTAATAATAACCTTTTCTTTGGGCACCAAATCTTCTGGGGCAAAATTATCTACGGCTGAGGCCATAACCCGAGTTTTTCTTTCGTCAGCAAATTTTTCTTTAATCGCCTGCAGTTCATTTTTAATAACAGTTAGAATTTTCTGTGAACTTTTTAGTAGAGTTTCTAATTCTTTAATCAATGCCTTTTTCTCTTTTAGTTCATCTTCAATCTTTTTTCTTTCTAAAGCAGCCAATTGAGATAGTTTCATTTCTAGAATGGCGCTAGTTTGTTCCGGAGAAAATTTAAACTTTTTAATTAAATTCTTATAAGCTTCTTCTTTATTTTTTGAAGCTCTAATGGTCTTAATAATTTCGTTAATATGGTCAAGCGCTTTTTTCAACCCCTCTAAAATATGTGCTCTTTCTTTGGCTCGAGTCAAATCAAATTGTGTTCGACGTTTAATGACTTCTTGGCGATGTTTAATGTAGTGCTCTAAGGCAGCTTTCAGGGTTAATACTTTGGGTTGGATACCATCAACCAAAGCCAGCATGTTAACGTGAAACTTGTCTTGTAGCTGAGTCAGTTTGAAGAGACGGTTGAGAATCTTTTTTGGAAAAGCTTCTTTTTTAAGATCAATAACGATACGGACACCGTCTCTGTCTGACTCATCGCGAAGATCTCTAATACCGTCAACTTTTTTGTTTTTAACTAAATCAGCTATTTTTTCGATTAGAGTAGCTTTGTTTACTTGAAACGGGATTTCATTTACTATAATTTGGAATTGTCCCTTCTTGTTTTCGGTAATATTTGTCTTAGCCCGCATCACGATACCACCTTTACCGGTAGCGTAAACTTGAGTAATTTCTTTCTGGTTGAATATAATGCCGCCGGTGGGAAAATCTGGTCCCTTAACGTGCTGCATCAGGTCTTCAACGGTGCTCTCGGGATGGTCAATCAGTTCGCTAATGCCATTGATAATCTCACCAAGGTTATGAGGAGGAATATTGGTAGCCATCCCTACAGCAATACCAACGGTACCATTTAACAAAGTATTAGGGAGCTTGGCTGGTAATACTTGGGGCTCTTTTAGACTGCGGTCATAATTATCAATAAAATTGACTGTTTCTTTTTCAATATCAAATAACATCTCCTCCGCGATTTTGGTGAGACGAGCTTCAGTGTATCGTTGGGCGGCGGCGCTATCGCCATCCATCGAGCCAAAATTGCCTTGGCCATCGACCAACGGATAACGCATAGAAAAATCTTGCGCCATTCGGACCATGGATTCATAAACTGCTATATCTCCATGGGGATGATATTTACCTAGCACTTCACCAACTACTGTCGCTGATTTGCGGTACCTTGAGCCGCCTTTCAGCCCAATATCCCACATAGCATAAAGTATACGACGGTGAACTGGCTTAAGTCCGTCTCTGACATCGGGGAGGGCACGTTGGACGATAACACTCATCGCATAATCGAGATATGACTCTTGCATCTCCTCCACAATTTTTCTTGGCTTGATGTATCCTATTTCCATGTTGATCGTTTGATCTCTAATTTTAGTCTTCTAAAGGTAAGCGATTTATTGGCACTGTATCACCTTCTTTTTTTTCTGACGTCTGCTCTCGTAATTTTTGGTCAGTTTCAACTATTTCTTCTAGCTGGGGGATTTCACCGTCAATAGTTTTAATTTTATCAACGCCACCTTGCATTTGATTATATTCCTCTCCCGACAAGCTTTCTTGAATTTGGCCCTTCAAACTGCTAAACTGCGATTCCCCCGCATTTTCTCTTGCCAAATAATCCTTAGGTATTACTATCAGCCAAACCAAAAGCATTAAGGCCGAGGTTATTCCAGCTACTAACCAGAGGAATTTTTTTCTCTCCGGCACTGACTTATTTTTTAGATCCTGAAAGTATTTCATTAGCGTGAATAGTCAAGTACTTGGATGGTGGTTTCCTCAGTTGGTAAGTTCCCCTTTTTTATAACTAATTTTGGTATAACTTTTTCTTTTTTAGCTCCCATCTCAGAGAGAAATTTTTCCACGGCAGCCAGTTTATCTTTCACCTGTGGTATTTTATAATGCATCGGAATTATCAGGCGTGGTTCAATTTCGCCAATAATGTCAGTTATTTTATTAATTGAAAGATTATGTTCTCCCACTGGCGTCAACAAAATATCAACCCCGTTTATCCGTTCAACCTGTTTAGAGGTTAAGATATGCCCCAAATCTCCTAGGTGGCAAATTCTAATACCTTCGATATTAATGATATAAATTGTATTGGATCCTTTGTCTTGTCCTTCTTTGTTATCTTGATAGGAAGTAATTCCTTTAATCGCTACACCCATTCTTTCGTATTCTCCTGGGCCGTCAATTACAAAGGGATTTTCTTTGAGAGACTCAACGTTATTATTCTCCTTATTACTATTACTAACCAAAACAATGTCAGCTCGAGTACGCAGGGGAGCTAGGCCACTTTCTCTTCCGTAAGGATTAGTAACAATAGTTGTATCTTTGGCTTGGAACTTAAAACATGATTGCCCGCACCACTGAATATACATATTTTTGGTTTCTCTTAAAGCTAAAAAACAAACACTTGGGAGTGCTATTATTGCTTAATGTAGCATATAAATAAGGGAGAAACAATAGTAATGTTTGCCAGTTCAGCTCTTTTTTTTCTGGTTGTTTCTGCTATGATGAAGAGGTATTTAATTATGAATATGAATCGTAATTTAGTCCAAAAAGTCATTGTCGCAAAAATAGGAACTAACGTTATCACGCGGGAGAACGGTCTATTAGACGAGAAGATAATTGGTAGTTTGGTTAATCAGGTAGTCAAATTGAAAAAGCAGGGTTTAGCAGTTGTTATAGTTTCTTCCGGTTCAGTGGCGGCAGGACAGTCAATAGTGAAAGTGGCTAGTGGAGCTGATAGTGTCACTCGCCGGCAGGTGCTGGCAGCTTCCGGCCAGGTAGAATTGGTTAATACCTACACTAAGTATTTTGCCAAACATCATCTTAAGTGTGCCCAGATATTAGTTACCAAGGAAGACTTTCGCGATCGTCGTCATTATTTGAATATTAAAAATTGTTTAGAGGCTTTATTACGACACGATATTACACCCATCGTTAATGAGAATGATGCGGTAGCGATAAATGAATTGATGTTTACAGATAACGATGAACTAGCAGTTTTAGTGACAGCAATGGTAGATTCTGATCGACTGGTTATTTTAACTAATGTTGATGGAGTATATAAGGGTTGTCCGGTGGGTGATAAGGGAGAGGTAATCAAGGAGATAAAGCCAGATGAGGAAAATTTACCCTTGTGTAGTAAACCCAGTCATAAATCGAAAATGGGTCGGGGGGGAATTCTCACCAAAGTTGCCATGGCCCAGCGAGCGGCTGGTTTGGGGATCACTGCCTATGTTGCCAATGGTCGGAAAAGAAATATTTTGCTTGACGTATTAGCAAATAAAGCGATTTGCACTACCTTTTTACCAAAGAGGAAAACCTCTAGTGTTAAGAAATGGATGGCGCATACTAAAGGTCAGGAGAAGGGTGTTGTTTATATTAACCAGGGGGCAGAGGAAGCGCTCACCTCGAAAAAGAAAATTGCTAGTCTATTGCCGGTAGGAGTTACTAGAATCGAGGGAAATTTTGTTAAGGGAGACATTATTAGAATTAAGGGCGAAAAAAATAATGACATTGGGGTGGGAGCGGCACGATATGATTCGCAAGAGGCTAGACAGTTAATAGGTCGTAAAGGAGCCAAGTCGCTTGTTAGATACGACTATTTATTTTTAGAACCATGAAGCAAAAAATAGGGATAATTGGTTTAGGAAATATGGGGAGCGCTTTTTATCAGAGGCTGGAGACGATATTGCCAGCTGAGCAGCTGTTTGGGTATGATAAGAGTGGAGGCAGTAAATTAGAGATGAAAAATAAAGTAGAAAGTGTCCAGGAGTTAATTGATAAAGTTGAGGTGGTGATCCTGGCCGTCAAACCGCAATCTCTAAGTGATTTGGCAGTTGAGCTAGAAGGTAGCTGCCAGAATAGACTTGTAATTTCAATGTTGGCTGGTGTGTCGGTTGCTAAATTACAGGATGCTTTGATCGCTGAACGAGTAATTCGCTGCATGCCTAACTTGCCGATCAAAGTTGGTAAAGGAGTGACGGGCTGGATAGCTTCGGTAGAAGCTACCAACGAAGACAAAAAGCTAGCGCAGAAAATATTTTCCTCTTTTGGTTATCAGGTAAAAGTGTCAAACGAAAACATGCTGGATGTTGTTACTGCCCTAAGTGGTTCCGGGCCGGCTTATTATTTTTATTTATGTCAGATTCTAACTGCGTGGGCACGAGAAATGGGTTTCAATGAGGAAGAAGCGCGGGCAATCGCGGAAAATACTTTTCGGGGAGCGGCCAAGTTGATGGAGCCGGGAGATATGAGTTCAGAGGATTGGGTACAAGCCGTGGCTTCAAAGGGAGGGACGACTGAGGCAGCTTTGAAGAGTTTCGCGCAGGATAAATTAGATGAAATTGTGACGCGAGGTCTGGAGGAGGCGAAAAAGAAATCAAAAGAATTGAGTGGGTAAGTTATAGTTGATTGCCCTGATGTGTTTTTGAGGCACAGCGGAGTAGTCAACCAACAATATTGAATTATCTATGTCATCTACTACCGAAAAATTCATCACTACCAAAAAGGCCAGCCAAGCTCTGGTTGATCTTTCAGAACAAGAAATAAACAAAGTCCTTGGAGGCTTTGCTGAGCTTTTGTTAGCCAAGAAGAGCAATATCTTAGCTGCTAACAAGAAAGATCTAGCTCAGATGGAAAAAGATGATTCTCGTTATGATCGGTTGCAATTAACAGACGAGAGAATAGAAGGAATTGCCAGCGATGTTAGGAATGTGGCCAGCTTGCCCTACCCGGTTGGGAAGATATTAGAAGAAAAAAAGCTACCAAACGGATTAGAACTTTCTAAAGTGAGCGTGCCGCTAGGGGTGATCGGCATGATTTACGAAGCGCGTCCCAATGTTACCTGCGATGTTTTTTCGCTTTGTTTTAAGTCTGGCAATGCTTGTGTGCTCAAGGGTGGCAAGGAAGCTCAGCATTCTAATGAAATCTTTGTCGAAATTATCAAAGAAGTACTGCGACAGCATTCCATCGATGAGAACATTATTTGTCTTCTCTCTAACGATCGGCAAGAAACGGTGGCTATGCTTGAAGCTCACGGCCAGGTAGATGTTATTATTCCCCGTGGTGGTCAGAATTTGATAAATTTTGTCCGCGAGAGCTCAAAAATTCCCGTGATTGAAACAGGAGCGGGGATTGTGCATACCTATTTCGATGTGAGCGGTGATTTAGCCAAAGGTCAGCGAATAATCCACAATGCCAAAACACGGCGGCCAAGTGTCTGCAATGCTCTCGACACACTGATAGTGCATCGGAACCGGCTAGGTGATTTACCACAACTAGTTAAGCAGCTGGCGGAGAAAAAAGTGGAAATCTTTGCTGATGAGGAAGCTTATGAAGCACTAAGTAGCCAATATAATAATGACTTATTAAAAAAAGCAGATGCCAAGAGCTTCGGCACCGAGTTTTTGGCGTTTAAAATGTCGATTAAGACAGTAGTCAATGCCAAAGAGGCAGTTGAGCATATTGGCAAGTATAGTTCTCAGCATAGTGAGGCGATTATTGCTGAGAACAAAGCGGCAATTGACTATTTTATTCAGCATGTGGACGCGGCGGCTGTCTACGCTAATACTTCCACTGCTTTTACTGACGGGGCACAATTTGGGCTGGGAGCCGAGATTGGTATTAGTACACAGAAGCTACACACGCGTGGCCCGATGGGGCTGAAAGAGCTGACTAGTTATAAGTGGGTGATAAGAGGGGAGGGGCAGGTGCGGGGGTAAATATTATTAATGCTTTTTAGTCAAAACAGGCGATTATTTGCCTGTTTTTGTATATTATTGCCTTTATTTAAGCCAAATAATTATTTTATTGAAGGAAATTAGGCAAATTTATCAAAAAATATTGACAAGATTTGACAAGTATGATAAGATGTGGCGTCACAACGAAAATAGTTATTGATCACACGTCAAAATTTGAAAATTCTATAGCTCGAACTTCTAAGGTCTTAGAGGGATATTAGGAGAACGACTGGGAGAGAGTCAACTAGCAGCAATGCTAGGAGTATAAATTATACTATCAAGCTCTCTTGTGGTCGCGAGAGAGTTTTTTTGTCTTCTCTGGAAAGGGGCGTTAGCGCTCTTCTCCAGGTAAGATAAAGCCCTGAACATTATAACTAAGCGGGTTCTTCCCTCATTGCGCTTTTTGCGGAGAGTGCAGCGGGAGAAGAATCCCGAGGCGAGGAGTGCCTCGAAAAAAACTTCGTAATACTCCGGGGAAGCACCGGGGCGCGCTGAGGCAGCGCGTAAAATTGCCTAGCAAAATCACGAGCCAGTAAAGGCCCAGCCCTGCACGATGCGGGGTGGTTGGGAGCGACACTGACTGGCTGAGAATCTAGAGCCCCACGTGAATACGGGGCAATCAAGAGGAGCGAGAGAATGTTTTCCGCGCTGATCAACGAGTTGAACGGTATCTGGGGTGGTGGTCTCGAGGCAGTGCTGGGGTTCGTCGGGCTGCTGTTGGCGGCGCCGGCGCTGTGGTGGTGGCTGCTGCCGCGCTATACGGCGGTGTGCTGCCACGACGGGAACCGGTGGTTGTCGGACTGCCCGGGGACGTGGAGCAAGGCCCGGGGCGTTGCCGGCAACGACCTGGCCCTCTGGGTCAAGGCGTACGCCGCGCAGGTGACGACTGGGAAGTTTCTCCAGCCGCACCAGGCCCGTATCCCCGAGAACCCCGTCCCACGGCGGCTGAAGGTGGTCCTGTTCGGCGAGCAGCGCGGCGTGTACTATATCGTCGGGATCAAGATCCTCGACGAGAAAATACTCTCCGAGAAGTCCGACCGAAGCAACACCCCGGTCGTCAACTTTGAGGACGAGGACGAGTACCTTCCGCTCCGCTAACGAACCGCCTGCTCCCCCCCAGAGACGTTCGCCAGGCTGACACCCTGGTCGCAGTCAACTGTCCCCGGCGCACGCAGCTGCGTTGGGTCTACCTCCCCGCTCACCTGTGAGGTGTGAGCGACTACGGGAGCCTACCAAATCCTCATTGTTCTTTTGACCCTTCACCCGGAAGCGCACTATCAGAGTACGCTTCCCCTTCCAGAGGATAGAAATAAGCTTCTATTCTCTGGAATAGTCATGAGTTACGATTCGTGACTACAAAAAATAGAAAAGTAATCCCTGGGCTGATCTAGGGATTATTGGTGTACCAACTTCACTCTCTGATTTGCTCTCTAGAAAGCGCAAACCAGCCGTGAACTTGGCACAAGCCAAGTCGAACATTTTAATCTGAGAATCGAAACCGACAAACAAAGCGCCTATTAAAAGACGCGAACAGGAGAAACTGGTGGCTAGCATTACGAGACAGGGTCCGCAGTACCACGGCCAGAGTGTGGAAGACCTCCGCACTTGGGCAGTCATCGAACGGCTGCCCTGGCTGGTGGAGGCCCTCGGCTTGACGGCCGGGGCGATCTGTGGATCCTTGGAGGAGGCGCTGCGGCGCCAGGTATACGGCTTGGGTAGCGCCGACGAGCTGCCCGCTCCCATTGACTGGGAGCGTAACGGTATCATCATCTCCCCGCCGGGGACGGGCAAGGGCATGGCCTGCTTCGTGGAGGCACTTCTGCACTACGAGCGGGTCTACGTGCTCGTGCCCTCGGTGATCCAGGCGCACAAGCTTGAGGAGAGCTTGGACGTCTTGTTTCATCGGGATCTGGGTGGCTGTGCAACGAGTCAGCGCAAGGCGCGGGGTCTGATCCGGGTCATCACGACCGGCATCTTCCACCAACTGGTGGCGGATGAGGACTCACAGCTGTGGGAGGACGGCACGGTTCTGATCGTGGACGAGGCGCAGCGGATTCTGGAGAACGATCCGGAGACGGAGCTGATGATCGGCACCTGCGCCTCGCAAGGGGTGCCGGTGATGATCGTCTCGGCGACGATTGCTCCGGGGACGTTGCCTGAAGTCTACGGTCACGGCGCGAGCGAGCCGGCTCAGGTCTACAGCCTGGTCAAGAACATGCACCCGGTGGAGATCGAGGTCACCACTGGCCGCGAGATCACCCAGGTGCTGTCCGAGACCGAGGAGCTGCTCGCTGACGGTAAGACGACGCTGGTCTTCTGCGCCTCGCGGCGCGAGGTGGCGAGCGTGGCTGATCTGCTGGCTCAACTGGGTGGAGCGACGGTGCGTGTTACTGGCGCTCATCAGGTGGAGGAGCAGATCGCCGAGATCGAGTCCGCTCAGGCGACCGGTCTGCCGGTGTTCGTGGTGGCCACGCCGGGCACCATGGACAGCTCGGTGACGGTGCCGGGACTCTCCTGCGTCGTCATCCAGGACATGCGTTACAGTGTGGACTGGAATAAGTTTGGCGTGATCGAGCGTCGGCACGAGACGCTGCCGGTCAACCACATTGTCCAGATGATCCGCCGGGTGGGTCGCATTGCCCGCACGGATGGTCAGCGGGACAAAGTGATCGTGGTTTCGAGCTGTCCCCGCCCGGAGCTGATGGTGGAAACGCCCCAGTTCCAGCCGATTTCCGGCTGCTCGCCGCACACTCAGATCGAGAACCTCCTGCTGCGCGCCGTGCAGTTTGACATCCCCTTCGCGGATGTCCACGACTACATGGTTAGCAACTTCGCAGAGGAGCGGATCGAGAAGACGGTGGCGGCGTTGCTGGAGCACGGCATGATTGAGCGGGTGGACGACCCTTCCGATCCCGACGGCTTCGAGCTGACGGACAAGGGAGAGTTAGTCATCTCGCTGCCCTTCGAGTATCGCTGGTCGCGGTTGATCGTGGAGGCGCCGGAGGAGCTGCAGCTGTGGCTCACGCTGGCGGCCGCCTGCGGTCATGTCCGGGACCTGGAGATGCACGAGGAGCAGTCACTCGACGTGGCTGGTCACCAGCGCTCCGAAGTGCTGCGCAAGATCGCGCTCATGGTCGAGTACCTCGGCCTGGAGCACGACCGCGAGCAGCGCGACGAGGCCGACGAGCGGGGACTGTCGTTCCGACGGATGGAGCAGGCAGAGACGCTGTTCGATCTGGCAATGGAGGCCTTGGAGCTGGACTGGGATGTAGACGAGCTGGCGGTGCCCGAGGGCGAGGAGATGGAGACGCTGCTCTTAGAGATCGTCACCGGCGGGCTGCGGACGGGTTTGTACAAGCTGTACTTCCCGCATCGTGGCGACCGTGGTGGTTGGTCTGAGCCGCGGCCTACTCCTGACCTGGACGGCCAGTTTCGGCGTTTCTTCGTCGATGACAACGGCCTGGCTCTCTCGCGGTACGCCGAGGGCGGGGTTTGCGCCGTTGTCGCCTCGCCGACCTGGTTCACGTCCAAGAACGGCGGCCCCTGCGCCAACCTGGACGACGTGACCATCGTGCCGAGCGATCTGCTGCCGCAGCTGGTAGCGGACTTGGCCAAGCGCGAAGGTTGGTTCCAGGTGACCTTCGAGGAGGGCGAGTTCCGGGGCCAGACCAGGCTCGAGGCCCGCGGCGCCGACGGGTGGACGATCTACCTGCCCAGCCGGATGGACAACGAGCCGGAGGTGGGTGTGGCCTACTGGTGCTCCCCCGATCGTCAGATCGGCCGGGGCATTCAGACGGTCTGGATCCACTTCCCGGTCAACGGCTAGCTCTTTGTTTCTACTCTCGGGGAGAGAGTCAACGCTCTTTCCCCGTTTTTTCCCAGCTTGGCAATATTAATTGCTGAGCTGAGAAGAACTTTGTAAATAAAGAAAATGTGACGATACTACTTAAGGTGTTGTTGGGATTCTAAAGCTAGGATAGTGTTCTTGCTCCTGCTTCTAGCGGGAACAAACCTCTTTCCCAGAGGAACACTGTGCTAATTTTGGTAGGGAATTGAACCTCTAACTCAGTTTCCATCATCTCGACAGCATTTTGGGTGGTATTTTTTATTTCCCCTTGCCTATTTTCTCAAACCACGTTATCATACCCCCAGACAAAAAAACTTTTGAAAGGAGACAATTTATTATGGCGCAGAGCACAAGCGCAACGAAGTCTGAGTCGGGAGACTTGGACAGTTTAGTTAACGAAAAAACGGAGGAAATTAAAGAGGAGGAGAAAGCTGCTTCCGATGAATTTGTCAAAGCGGTGGAAGCACAACCGATCCCCCAAATCGGTGATAAAATTAAAGGCAAGGTTTTAGATTTCAATAAAAATGAAGTCTACGTAGATCTTGATAAATTTGGCGTGGGGGTAGTCCGCGGTCGAGAATTATGGGAGGCTCTTGATGTTTACCGTGAATTCAAAATTGGTGAGGAAGTAGAAGCAGAAATAGTCGAACTGGAAAATGAAAATGGCATGATGGAGCTTTCCTTCAAGAAAACCTCTAAAGAGCAAGCCTGGAAAGAACTTGATGAAAAGAGAGAGAAAGAAGAACTTATCACTGTCAAAGTTCAGGAAGCTAACAAAGGTGGTCTGCTGGCCAGCTTATGTGGTATCCCAGCCTTTTTACCCGTATCTCAACTGTCGTCGGAAAATTACCCACGAGTGGAAAATGGCGATTCAAGCAAGATTTTGTCCATGCTAAAAGACTTTATTGGTCGCAAGTTGAACGTTAAAATTATTACGGTGGATCAGAAAGAAAACAAGCTGATTATTTCGGAAAAGAAAGTTGTGTTTGATGAGCAGAAGAAAAACATGAAAGGTTTGGAAGTGGGTAAAATAGTGACAGGAAAAGTTTCTGGCGTAGTTGACTTTGGTGCTTTTGTAAAATTTGATGGACTGGAAGGGTTGGTGCACATTTCAGAACTTTCTTGGCAACGTATTAATAATCCTGACGAGGTGGTCAAGGTAGACGAAGAAGTAAAAGCTGAAGTAATTGGTATTGATGATTCTAAAATTACTTTGAGCATCAAGAGACTACAAAAAGACCCCTGGGTCGAAGCAGTGAAACAATATAAGGTTGGACAGGAGATCGAAGGTGAGGTTATTAAGCTGGCGCCCTATGGAGCTTTTATTCAGCTGGATAAGGATATTCATGGCCTAGCTCATATTTCTGAGTTATCCCAAGGAAAAGTGGCCAAGGTAGAAGAAATCTTGAATATCGGCGAAAAGAAAGAATTCCGAATCTTATCTATTGATCCTGAGGAACATCGTTTAGGATTGAGTTTGAAAGGGGCGCGAGAAGAAACTAGTACCAAAAAAGAGGAAGATAAAAAAAGGCCTAAAAAAGCTGACGAAAAACCAGCTAAGAAAAAACCCGTCGAGAAAAAAGCCACCAAGAAAGAAAAGCCCAAGAAAAAAAAGAAGACGGAAGACAAAAAAGCCAAATAGATTATTATAAAGTTTCCTTTCTTAATTCTATTATGAAGGGTAATCTCGTAATTGGACAATCCGGCGGCCCGACAATGGTAATCAATGAATCACTGGTAGGTGTTATCAAAGAAGCTAGTCGACACCAGCAGTTTCAGAGCATTTATGGTGCTCACCATGGCATTTTGGGTATGTTAGCTGGAGATTTTATTAATCTTCGCCAACCATCGGACGAGAAAATAAAGCTGATCGCCAATACTCCCTCCTCTGCTCTGGGCACCTGTCGATATAAACCAGATGAGAAAGATTGTAAAAAAGTATTTGAGGTGTTTACCAAACACAATATCAAGTACTTTTTTTATATCGGTGGTAATGATACGGCCGAGACATGCCACATTATTAACGAGATTGCTAAAAAAGAAAACTACGAACTGCGTATCTTCCATATTCCCAAGACAATCGATAATGACTTATTGGTAAATGACTTTTGTCCGGGCTATCCTAGTGCTGCCCGCTACGTGGTGATGTCTTTTATAGGTAATGACCTGGACAACCAGGCTATTCCGGGGGTAAAGATCGACATTGTGATGGGGCGTCATGCTGGCTGGCTCACCGCTGCGGCTGCTCTAGCTCGGCGCTCAAAAAATGATGGTCCCCACTTGATTTATTTACCGGAAAGACCAATTACGATTAAAAAGTTTGTTAAAGATATCGACGATATGTACGCTCGCCATGGACGATGTTTGGTAGCGGCTTCTGAAGGTATTTCAGGATCAGATGGCAAACCCCTGGTTGAGTCTTTAGCGAGCAAACGAGATTCCCACGGTAATATTCATCTTTCAGGGTCAGGTGCTCTGGGAGATTTGCTAGTTAGTTACGTGGAGAAACACACTCGACATAAAGATATGCGAGTGCGTACGGACACCCTTGGCTATGCCCAGCGTAGTTTTCCAGGAGTGGCTAGCGAAATTGACAAGCGAGTGGCTAGGATGGTTGGTAAAGAGGCTGTTGGCTACGCTCTCAAGGGTGATATTGATGGTAGTGTAGCTATTAGCCGTCTCAATAAGCAGGGTAAGCCAGTTTTTGAAACCGACTTAGTAGAATTGCGTCGGGTAGCCCGTGATGCCAAGGAAGTGCCAAGTAAATTTATTAGCAAAAGTGGCAATAATGTTACTAGAAGTTTTGTTGATTATCTCCAGCCGCTAGTAGGGGATTTGCCCGAGATAGGAACTTTTTAGGTGATAGGTAATGGGTTTTAGGTGTTAGGATTTCTATAAGTATTTTCTAGATAGTCCCTACGCCTAGTATCTAATACCTATAACCTAATTAAACAAATGTCTAAAAAATTAAATGTAGCTGTCAATGGTCTCGGTCGGATTGGTCGAACGTTTCTTCGTCAGATTATTAATGAGCCAAGTATTAATCTAGTGGCCGCCAATAGTCGTTCACCGATTGAGACTTATGCTCACCTAATCAAGTATGATTCCCTCTATGGTCCAGCCAAGGAAGAGGTTAAAATCGATGGCGATAATATCGTTTTCAACGGCACCAGTTTTAAAATGTTGCATATCGATGATCCAGCTAAAATGCCTTGGAGGGAAATGGATATTGATTTAGTGATTGAGTCTACTGGTGTTTTTCGAACTAAGGAAGACAGTGAGAAGCACCTGGCAGCTGGTGCCAAACGGGTATTGATTTCCGCTCCCGCCAAGGGAGATGACGTGGTGACGCTGATTCCAGGGGTGAATGGAAGCGATTATAAGCCAGCTGAGCATAAAATTATTTCGGCTGCTTCTTGTACGACTACCTGTTTGGCGCCTATTTGTAAGGTGTTAGAAAAAGAGTATGGCATCAAGCGTGGTTTTATGACCACTATTCATGCCTACACCAATGATCAGAATTTGCACGATGCGCCACATAAGAGTGAAGATTTGCGTCGGTCACGCGCAGCAGCAGAGTCGATTATCCCTACTACCACTGGCGCCAGTGAAGCAGTGGCTATGGTGTTGCCGAGTGTGGAGGGAAAGCTAAAAGGTATATCGCTACGAGTTCCTACCCCGACTGTTTCTACCGTGGATTTAGTCTGTGAATTAGAGAAGAGCGTGGGTAGCGCTGATGATCTTAATAATAAATTCAGAGAAGCAGCCAGTGGCGAAATGAAAGACGTGTTAGCGGTAAGCGATGAACCACTAGTTTCGATTGATTATCGAGGTAGTTCAGCGGCGTCGTCGATTGATGCTCTATCTACCGATGTAATAGGTGACAATATGGTGAAAATAATTGCTTGGTATGATAATGAGTGGGGCTATGTTAGTAGCATGGTACGGTTGGTGAAATATATGGCCGAGCAAGAGTAGGTTTCTATCGGCAAATATATTGAAAGAGCTGTCGGAGAAGGCAGCTCTTTATTTTTCTTGAGATAAATAGTAAATAGCGCTATAATCACCCCGCAATAAATCACTTATGCTCACGACTAAAGCCCGAAATACAATTGCAGAGCATGAATTAATCAATTCAAGCGACAAAATCATCATCGGCGTCTCCGGCGGACCGGATTCGGTCTGTTTGTTGCACTTTTTGAACGAAATCCAGGCAGAATTTAACCTCAAATTGACCGTCGCTCATGTTAATTATGGTTTGCGTGGCGAAGAATCGGATCAAGACGAAATTTTCGTGAAAAAATTAGCAGAAAAATACAATTTGCCCTACAAAATTTCACATCCTGAACCCAGCACTGATGAATCTACTAACCTCGAAGCTAATCTCCGCGACATTCGTTATAAATATTTTAACGACCTCTTAAAAAAAGAAAAAACGGACAAAATTGCAGTTGCCCATAACCGCGACGACCAAGCGGAAACGATTTTGATGTTTTTCCTCCGTGGTTCTGGCCTAAAAGGCTTGTCTGGTATGGATTATCAACAGGGCAAGATCATTCGTCCCCTGCTAGATTGTTCACGCCAGGACATTTTAGCTTATTTAAAGGTAAACAAGCTGGATTACCGGGAGGATAAGACGAATCAAGATACTAAATATACTCGTAATAAAATCAGGCACGAATTAATTCCATATCTGGAAAAAGAGTTTAACCCGAACCTACGGGAAACTTTAACTCAAGCTAGCTGTGTTATCAAAAATGAACATTCTCTCGTTTCAAAAATAGTTGAAGAAACTTATCAGTCTTTGGTCAACGAGAATGGCAATGAGACGAACTTGTCGTTAGAAGACTTTCTCAAGCTAGACAAAGCTTTACAACGAGGTATTTTACGTCATATTTTCACCAAAATGTTAGGTAATACTAGAGATATTAGCGTTCTTGATATCGAAGAGACACTCCGCGTACTAAAAAAAGCTCGACCCGGTAGCCACCGCTCCGTAAAAGGCTTGCGAATTGCCAAAAAGGATGGCAAGATTATTGTAACCAGGTAGTAGGTTTATGGTTGGTAGGACTGTTATAAATTATTTTTAAATAGTTTATACAACCTGCCCGCCAGCAAACAAGCCTACTCGCTACTACTCATAACCTAATTCATCCCATGAATTCATTTATAAAAAATATCCTAATCGCTTTCGTTGTCTTCCTGACTATCGCCAGTATTTTTGCGATGTATAAAACTCCTCTAACTGAACCAGAGGAGATGTCTTTAGATAAACTGGTGGCACAGATCAACGGGGAAGAGGTAGAGAAAATAGAGATACAAGGCGAGGAAGTGAAAGTGAAAATCAAAGACGACAACAAAGAAAAGAAAGTTAAAAAAGAGAAAGAAAGTCCGCTGGGTGAAACTTTACAAAATTACGGTGTAGAATCGGATAAATTGGCCAAGGTAGAAGTAAAAATAGTAGACGAATCTGGGTTTTCCTACTGGGTAGGGGCGTTGTTACCATTCCTTTTACCCTTCGGTTTGATCGCAATATTTATTTATTTTATGGCTCGTTCGGTTCAAAAGGGGAACAATCGAGCAATGATGTTTGGCCAAAGCCAGGCTAAGAAGTTTGAAGGTAAAGATGAAAGCAAAACTTCTTTCAAGGATGTGGCTGGTGTCAAAGAAGCCAAGGAAGAGTTATTTGAGGTAGTAGAATTCCTAAAAACCCCTAAAAAGTTTACCGATCTGGGCGCCGAAATTCCTAAGGGAGTGTTGCTTGTTGGACCTCCTGGTACAGGTAAAACTTTGATGGCGCGAGCGGTGGCTGGTGAAGCCAAAGTGCCATTTTTTCATATTTCTGGCTCCGAGTTTGTCGAGATGTTTGTTGGTGTAGGAGCTTCGCGCGTCCGAGATCTCTTTAATAAAGCCAAAAAATCCGCTCCCGCTATTTTGTTTATTGATGAGATAGACGCTGTCGGACGTCAGAGAGGCGCCGGTCTGGGTGGCAGTCACGATGAACGGGAACAAACTCTCAATCAAATTCTCACCGAGATGGATGGTTTTGAACAAGGCACAAATGTGATCGTGATAGCGGCTACCAACCGGCCCGACGTGCTTGACCCGGCTCTGCTGCGTCCGGGACGGTTTGATCGACGAGTAACTTTGGACTTACCTGATATAAAAGATCGCGAAGAACTACTTAAAATTTACGCGCGGGGCAAAAAGCTAGTTCAGAATGTTAATCTGAAAAAAGTGGCGCAGAGAACCCCTGGTTTTTCGGGCGCTGATATTAAAAACTTAATGAACGAAGCAGCTATCCTGGCTGCTCGCCGCGACAAAAAAACTGTAGGGGAAAAAGAAGTGCTCGAAGCAATCGAAAAAGTAATGTTAGGACCAGAACGCAAGAGTTTTGTTTTATCAGAGCAGGAGAAGGGAATTGCTGCTTACCATGAAGCTGGACACGCTTTAGTGTCTCACTTGTTACCGCACACCGATCCAGTCCATAAAATTTCGATCATCTCTCGTGGTCAAGCAGCCGGCTATACTTTGAAATTGCCGGAGAAAGAAAAACACTTCCACGCTAAACAAGAATTTATTGAAGATCTGTCAGTATTACTGGGTGGTTACGTGGCCGAGAAGATTGTCTTCGGCGATGTTACCACGGGGGCTACCTCTGATCTACGGGAAGTCACAAAACTATCGCGTAAACTAGTAACGGAATATGGTATGTCTGATAAATTAGGTCCGATGACTTTTGGCCAAAAGGACGAGATGGTTTTTCTGGGACGGGATATCGCTGAGCAACGAGATTATAGCGAAGAAGTGGCCTCCGAAATAGATAAAGAAATCCGTAGTTTCGTTGATTCGGCTCACGATCGTGCCCGCCAGATTTTAGATGGTAATCGGGAGAAATTAGAACTAGTGGCCAAAGAGCTGATAGATAAAGAGACTTTGGAGCGGGAAGATTTTGAAAAGTTAGTGGGATAAATTGTAGGTGATGGGTCTTGGGTATTAGGGCTATCTAAGGAATGTTTTAAGTTGTCCCTAACACCTGTAACTTATAACCTAACATCTAAAAATATGGATTACTTTGGTATTATCAAAAGAGCGGCAAAAATTACTTGGCAAGCTAAGTATCTTTGGATATTTGGTTTGTTGGCAGGTTTTGGTGGGAGCAGTTTTAATTATAATCCTTCTTCTAGCTGGCAGGACAATGGTTCAAATAGTTCAAGTGGTGAACAGGCGATGAATGAAATCAAGAACTTTTTAACTGATAATTGGATTTGGATTGTGATAGTGGTGTTAGCTTTGTTGGTGATCGGTCTAATTTTCTTTGTCCTAAGTGTGATTGCGCGTGGAGCTCTAGTCCACTGCGTTGATCGAATTGACGGTGGTAAGCCGACCAGCTTTAAGGATGGATTCCGAATCGGAGCCAAAAAGTTTTTACCGATGTTGGCTTCTAATTTAGCCATGATATTCATTTTGTTGGGTACCCTAGTTGTCTTAGGAGTTCCAGTTGGCCTGTTGTTTTATTACCAAATGACACTGCGCGCTATTCTGTTACTTTTGTTCGCCTTAGTTATTTATATTCCCCTGGGCTTTGTTGTTTCTTTTATTGCCATCTGGAGTTGGCAATACATCGTAATCAAGAACATGAAGGTGGTAGAATCTTGGCGCGCTGGTTTACTTTTGTTTAAAAACAATCTAGGTGCCAGCTTGATTATGTGGCTTTTACTGTTTGTGGTTGGTTTGGTAACCGGCATCGCTTTCTTGATCATAGTGCTAGTTGTTGCTATTCCTTTTGTACTGCTAGGTGTTCTCGCTTATGCAGTTGTTCAATGGATGGGAGTAGCGGTAGTAGCGGCTGCTGGCGTGATGTTTTTATTCTTGTTGTCATTGCTATATGGCGCTGTCTTGTCCACCTTCCAGTCAGCCGTCTGGACATTAATGTTTCGGGAAATTGAGCAAAAAAAGTAAATGAAAATTCTTTTCTTCGGTGATATCGTCGGTAAAGCTGGACGTGAAGCGGTAAAGAAGGTTTTACCTGCTTGGCGAGAAAAGCATGAACCTGATTTTGTGTTGGCTAACGGGGAGAATTTAGCGCATGGGGCGGGGATAACTGAGAAAACGATCCAAGAAATGACGGAGGTCGGCATTGATGCTTTCACTTCCGGCAATCACATCTTTCAAAACAAGCAGGGGATTGATGTTTTGAATAATAAAAAAGCCGATATTGTCCGACCAGCTAATTATCCACCGGGAGCACCAGGGGTAGGATGGAAAATTTTTCCGGTACGGACGAAGAAGTTATTACTGGTTAATCTAATCGGGCGGGTATTTTTCAAAGACGATTACGATTGCCCTTTTCGAGTAATGGATGATGTTTTAGAAAAAACAAAATTAGAAAAACCAGACGTTATTTTTGTTGATATGCACATGGAGGCTACTAGCGAGGCTAAAGCTCTCGGTTTTTATCTTGACGGACGAGTAAGTGCTGTTGTGGGGACTCATACACATGTTCCGACGGCTGATGAGCGAGTTCTGCCGGGCGGAACAGCCTATATTACTGATGTGGGGATGGCCGGACCACAGGATTCAGTCATTGGAGCGAAAAAAGAAGCAGTGCTGGAGCAATTTTTGACTCAGTTGCCGTTTAAATATGACGTTGAGGAGGAGGGACTATGTGAAGTTAACGGGGTGGTAGTGGAAATTGGTTCGGACGGGAAGGCGGAGAAAATTGAGCGGGTTTATGAAGAAGTGGAGATGTAAATAGTCAGTAAGTTGTAGGTGGCCAACCTTCTCACTGCTACCTAATACCTAGTTAGAACTATGAAAAGCCAACCAAAAGAAGTTTCCGAGTTACGCAAAAATCCTGTTTCTGATTCCTGGGTGGTGATTGCCACTGGTCGGGCTAAGCGACCGCAGGCCTACAAAGTAAAACGGGCTCAATTTCAGCAGCCTCGCCGTCAGTGCCCTTTTTGTAATTTGGAGAAGAGCGGTATCAAGGATCCAGCCAAAATATATCCGCTCAACGTTAAAACCAAATATGCCCGACAGCTGAAACGAGTAGGCGACCACCAAAGATGGGGCGATCAGATTTGGAGTTTGATTGTAGTGCCGAACAAATTTCCTTCCTTTGTGCCGGGCGGAGCACCGCGTCAAAAGAAAATTGGCCACCATACTGTGATGCCAGGTCGGGGTTACCATGAAGTGTTAATCACGGCTTCTCACGATAAGCATTTTGGACGTTTACCAGTGGAGAAGTTAGAAGAAGTGATGAAAGCTTATCAAGAACGCTATCTAGCTTTGCGCGACCGGAAATATGTTACTTACATTTCAATTATTCATAATCATGGACCAGAAGCGGGAGCGTCGTTAACCCACCCCCACTCGCAGATTTTTGCTATCTCGGTTTTGCCACGTGATATTAAAAGTTCTCTGCGTGGTTCAGCTCGATATTTAAAAAAATACGGCACTTGTGTTCATTGTGAGATGGTTAATTGGGAGAGAAAACAAAAAACACGGGTAGTTTACGAAAATGATGACTATGTTGCGCTATGTCCCTTCGGCTCCAGCGTAGCCTTTGAAATCCGGATTTATCCCAAAAAACATCTATCATACTTTGAAGAAATTACACCCAGACAAAGGGAAAATCTCGCCCAAAGTTTTAAACAAGTTCTATCACGTTTAGATAAAGCTTTAAATAATTCACCATATAATTTTTTCTTGCATACGGCTCCTTGTGATGTTTGTAGTTCGAAGGGTAAGTCTCGTGGTCAGAAATCGGCTAAAAAATATAGCCACTACCACTGGCATTTTGAAATTATGCCTAAAATCTCTACTTGGGCTGGCTTTGAACTCTCCACTGGTTTGGAAATCAGTACGGTTGATCCCGATCAAGCGGCGGAGATGTTGAAGAAAGTGAAAATATAAGGATCCCCCGGTGAAAATAAAAACCCCGCATGAAGCGGGGTTTTATGATAGTTTTAAATATTTCTAGGCTGCTCGCACTTCAATTTTTGTCGTTCGCGATTTCTTTGCCTTTGGTAGCTTAACTGTCAGAATTCCATTTTTCAGTTCGGCTTCGATCTTATCTGCTTCGATATCAACTGGCAAAATAACTGAACGGGAAAACGATCCCCAATAACATTCTTGATAATAATAATTGTCTTTTTTTACTTCTTGCGTACTTTTTCTCTCTCCCTTGATCGTTACCATATCGTTGTCGACGGTGACACTAATATCCTCTGGTAAAACGCCAGCGATAGTTGATTTAATGACAATATTATCAGGAGTTTGATAGACATCAATTGCTAACTGCCCCTCGTATCCTGAAGACCAATCTTCTGATTGTTGATCGTCAGCTTCTGTTGGTCTGCTTTCCGGGGCAGCCGTTTCAGTTTTTATTGGTTGCTCTTTTTTATCTGATTTTTTCAATAAATTTTTAAACATGTTTATTTTAGGTTATTCCTTAGGCGCCTTCATCTATTATATAACAATTTTAATATATGACAACCCCCGGCTGTAATTGCGTTTAATCTTCGGGGAGCTCTTATTTATGCGCTTTGTAGGGCCCACGTCTAATTTTTAGTTCTTAATCTTCTTCAACTCCTTAATGCTTCGAGCTAACATAAAATACATCACAATAATTATCATGGCGATCAGAGAGATGGTGAGAGCAGTTCTGGTGCTAGCAATAATGTTATAGACCCCATGTAAAATGATAGCGATGGCTAAACCTTGGATCATGAAATTTCTTTTTTGTCGCGCTGAAAAGTTTTTTTGCTTGGGACCGAATTTTAATAACCCGAGATAATAACCGGCGATACCAGAGGTAATGGCATGCATCAAAGTAGCAGTCGCAAAGCGGAGAACAATGGCATCAGGCCCTTCCGAGAAGATAACCAAGATATTTTCTAAGGAAGCAAATCCCAAGGCAGCCACCACGGCGTAAATCACTCCGTCCAGAGGCTCGTCGAAAGCTGGGTTTTCGTAAATTTTTTCCTTAACAACAAAAAACTTGAGAATTTCTTCGATTGGAGCTACAACCAAAAGAGCACTAACGGCAATGACAAAGAAATTAGTAGATTGAGAATAAGGAAAAAAATAGTCGACGGCTAACTCCAGACCAATTGCTGGCAGAGTAATAATCATTCCCCAGAGAAAGACTTTTACGATTAGTTTGAGGGGCTCAGGATGTTTCCGGTCTTTACGCCTATAAAAATAGAGCCAAAAAAGCCCTGGGACAAGGGCGATTAAGATATAGCCGAGGATAATGAATAGAGACATACTAACTGGATTATTTAGAATCTAAGATCGCTTTGGTCAACGAATGATAATAAACTAACTCAATTTTATTCTTCTGGCAATAATCAATCGCTGCTTGCGATTCGCTGCCGGGCTCCAGCCAGATTTTTTGGACGCCACTGGTCTTGATCTTTTCCCAGGCTGCTTCTGGTGAGGCGATAATACACAGAACATTAATTGAGCTGGGTATTTCTTGGCTTACTTTTTTGACTTGGTAACCTTTTTCTTGCAAGGTTTTGACAATGTTTTCGCTGACGCTATCGGTTTCTTCCTCGTACACTCCAAAAACATTTTCTGGAGATAGAAATTTAGGAATCAAACTATTAAATTCAGGGACAAGAGTGTAGCGGTCCACTTTATTTTAATAACTTATCTTCGATAGCTTTTTTAATAGTTTCTTTGGACACTGAACCAGCGAGCTGCTCCACTTTTTTACCGTCTCTGAAAAAAATGAGATTAGGAATACTCATAACTTCATGTACAGTTGCTAGTTCTTTGGCTTCATCAATATTAACCTTGCGGATTTTTACCTTGCCTTTGTATTCTTCGGCTAATTCTTCAATCACCGGCGCAATTTGTTGGCAAGGCATACACCACTCGGCCCAGAAATCGATCAGGACGGGCAAATCAGATATGAGGACTTCTTCGGTAAAGTCTTTTTCGTCGAGGTTTAAATCGGACATTTAGGTTAGAAATTAAATGTTTAGTGTTGCTAGTATAACATGGAAAAAGAGTAAATTGAATATTTGATCCAACCAATAACGATCTTGGTAATAAAAAAATCCTCGGAGGAAAATCCTGAGGATCAAAGGTACGAAGGTGAGCTACAGTATGACGAAGCGCACCGTCAGCCAGGCGAGGTAGGCGATGCAGGTCCAGTAGAGCCGCCACGAAGTGCGAATCCAGGGACCAGGCCCCACTCCCAGCGCACGGCTGATGTAGAAGTTGGGCAGATTTGCTGGCACCGTCAGGAGCCCACCAAATAGTGCGCCTTGGACCACAGCTGTTGCTAGCAGAGTTGCTGGACCAAGACCCAGCGATTTGATCAGGCTCATCGGGATTATGATGTAGACCCGGGAAGCCAGGGCGTTGTCGGCGAAGTGGCTGGTTACGGCGCTGAGGAAGAACATCATTAGCGCCAGAACGTAGAGCGCGATCGCCTTTGGCATCATCACGGAGAGGACTAGAACTTTCTGCCCGATCCAGATGATCAGCGGTTCAGCTACCACTCCGATCAGCTCGAGCGCAGCCAGGAGGACGGCCAGGATCAGCGGTTGCCACCTGGCAGTGAAGGCTTCCTCTAGGGCGTGTTGATCGTCCTGGTCAACGTCGGCGTACTTGGCATGGGCTAGCAGGTAGCTGTAGACGGCGGCGGCCGAGTCAGCTGCCCACAGAAGCCCTATCCAAACCTGACTTGGCTTGAAGATCGCGGCCAAGATGTGAGCGATGACGATGCTCACCAGGATGGCGAGCGGCTTGATGCTCTCGCGGCTCAGGCGAGGCTGGTTGTTGCTGAACTCCACATTCTTGCCGACATGCTGATAGAAGCGGAAGGTGGTGAGCGTCACGTGCAGCACGCACCCGACTCCCACCCAGGCGATCAGGTCAGTGATCCCCCAGCCGAAGCTTGCTTCCAACTTGCTCCAGACGATCAGGATGGGGGGAGCGGCGAAAAAAGTGAGCCCACCACCGGAGCCGATGGTAGCGGCCAAACCAACGGCCACGCGTTTCTTGTCTTCCTCGCTGTCGATCCTCGTTTTAACGTAGTCGCAAAGGAAGACCGCTGCTGCTGGTTCACCGGTGAGTGAGGAGAGGAGGGAACCGCCAGCGATCACCAGGCGCATATCCCCGATCCGCTCCAGGAAACCCATGATGGGGATCATGTGTCGAACAGCGATGTTGGCCGCTGACATGATGCCCAATAGAGTGAAGCACTCTCCCCAGGGGATGTGGAGGCTCTGCCCCCACCAGAGGATGGTGCCCCCAGCGGCGATCCCAACAGCGATTCCGGCCAGTTCTCCTTCGTTGGTGATGCGGTGGAAGAAGCCGAAGATGGGAAACTTGTACCACCATCGTGGCCCCCCACCGGCCAGAAACATATCAGTCCGGGCCAGACCGTTCATGGCCAGAATGGCGGCCAGGAGAATTGCTCCTCCCGCTACCAACTGACTGCCGTTTGAGGCCACTGTGGTCAAGAACCCCCCAAAAGCCATGGTGGCCAACCATGACTGCACGAATGCAGCCCGATACAAATTCTTTCTGCTCATCTTCACATTCTCCTGGAATGATGCCCTGAGTATGTGGGCGTATGGGTGGCGGAAACACCTTCTATATTGTTCCGCCCGAATTTAAAAAGATCAGGCCATTACAGTAAATTTGATCAGCCTAACCTATTTTGGGATAATAGTCAATGAATTATTTCGAGATTTTTAAGGTCTCAAGGAGTTGAAAAAGTAATTTTTCGCACATCTTTCCCCATCCACCTGAATCTTATCTGTAAATTATTTTCCGACGGGATAATTCTTTTAGCTTTGTTGGCCCACTCGATCACAGTCACATTTTGGGGGTCAGCCACAATTTCGGTAAAGCCCAGATCAGCTAATTCCTGTGGGTCACTTAGTCGGTAAAGGTCTAAATGGTATAAATTTTTGATAGTATCATGCCTTGTCGAATATTTCTTCATAATAGTGAAAGTAGGGCTGGTGATGACCTCTTTGACACCGAGCCCCGCGGCCAAGCCTTGGGTAAAGGTAGTTTTGCCGCCACCCAGATCCCCCAAGAGGCTGATCACTTCACCACCACGCAACTCAGTCGCTAGCAGCTTGCCAACTTCTTGTGTTTTCTCTGCACTTTTAGTTATTATCTTCTCCTTCATGACTTAATATATCCACTGCACGGCAAAGATAATCACTCCCAGGCAAATCAGGTAGGCGGCGAATATATACAACTTATGCTGAGAGAGAAATTTCATTAAATATTTAATACTCAGATAGCCAACTATGGCAGCGATAATGGAACCAATCACTATTTCTGGCCAGAAACCACTCAAATAACCTTCATCTTGCATGGCTGCAAAAGATCCGAAAATACTAGCGCCTAAAATAGCGATAGAAGCCATTAGAAAGGAAAAACGGGTGGCTTCAGTGCGCTTAAGAGAGCGAAACATTCCAGCGGCGATAGTGATACCAGAACGGGAGACACCAGGCAGTAGTGCTAAGGCCTGGACTAGTCCTATCAGCAGAGCATCTTTCCAACTGACTTTATCCAGATCTTTTTTGATTATCTTGTGACTGGCGAATTTCTCGGCACTGATAAAAATAAGCCCAACGATGATTAAGAATGTTGATACCCAGAGAGCGTGGCGAAAAATTGAGTTGATATAGTCATTGAACAAAAAACCCAGAATAAAAGCTGGTAAGGTAGCCACTACCAAGTTAATAGCTGTTCGCTTGTCTCCTGATCTACCGAAGAGATCCTTGATAATTTTTAGCCAGTCTCGGCGAAAGTATATCAAGACGGCTGCTAAAGTACCCAAATGCAGAAAGATATCAAAAACTACCCCGGGATCTTCCCAACCAAAAACTTCTCGAGCCAATACGAGATGGCCAGAGCTGGAGATGGGGATAAATTCAGTTGCTCCTTGGACAAGGCCAAGGACGACGGCTTGAAGGATGTTCATTGTTTCTAGGATTGTGATCTTTATAGCAGTGTAACAAAGATTATTAGTAATTTCCAGGTGAGGTTGGTTTAATTAATTTTCAGAACTTGCTACAATAAACCTATGATAATAAAAAATTACGACCAACTAGCCGCCACCCCCCAGCGCGAGCAGGCTCTGCAAATAATTTCGGCTGGCATCGAGCGGGTTTTACCGCAAAATATTATTAAGCAAGCCATTGCCTACGATCCTGATCAAAAGTCACTTGCCGTTAATGGTGACCAGTACGAGTTTTCTGCGGGACGTCTTTTTGTAATTGGCGGCGGTAAAGCAGCTGGCCTAATGGCACAAGCGCTAGAGTCAATAATATCACCTGATGATATTACAGCTGGCGCGGTAACCTGTCACAATGGTGGAGCCGAGACGAAAAAGATAGAAATCGTCAAAGCTCGACACCCTTTGCCTGACGAAGAGGGTGTAAAAGGAATGCAGCAGATGTTAGCTCTTAAAGATAAATATAAAATTACTGAAAAAGATTTAGTCCTCTGCCTTATTTCTGGCGGTGGGTCAGCTCTCATGCCCTATCCAGTTGAGGGGGTAAGCTTAGAGGAAAAGCAAGTAATCACTAAAGATTTACTACGTTCAGGAGCGTCGATTGATGAAGTTAATATTGTTAGAAAACATCTGTCGCGGGTTAAAGGAGGACAATTGGGACAATATTTCTCTCCAACACAAGTTGTCTCACTTATCTTATCAGACGTGATAGGCAGTGATCTCAGCACTATTGCCTCCGGTCCAACTACTCCTGACCCCACTACTTTTGCTGATGCTATTCAGGTGCTAGAGAAATATAATTTACTCGAACGAGCGCCGGTCAGCGTAGTAGAACACTTAAAAAAAGGTGAGCCGGAAACTCCAACTGAGCTGCCCAATTGCCATAATTATATTATCGGTGACAACAAACTAGCCTTGGAGGCAATGAAGTTTAAAGCTGAGGAACTAGGACTAAAGCCGATCATTGTCACTACTGAAGAAAAAGGTGAGCCGGACAAAATAATTACCACGCGTATTAAAGAAATCGAGTCTGGCAAATACAAAGATGCAAATATCTTACTAATGGGTGGAGAGCCGACTCCCACTTTACCCGACAATCCTGGCGAAGGCGGACGGAATCAATATTATGCCGCCGCCGCGCTACTAGCTTTACAAAAAAACAACCAAGATTGGCTGGTAGCCAGTGTGGCCACTGATGGCTCAGATTTTATGCCGGAAATAGCTGGTGGCGTAGTTGATAGTAATTCATTAGTTGGTCAGAAAATTACGGTTCAAGATATTCAAAGTTATTTAGTCAAGTTTGATAGCTACAATTTACTCAAGCGACTCAACAATTCCCTAGTGGTTACTGGCAAAACAGGCACCAACGTTGGTGATATTATGATCTGGATGTTTTGAGGTCTTTGTCTCATGTTGGCACACAATAAGAAGTGTTGACGACTCAAAGATACTTGTTTAAGATGGATCGAACTGTACAAAATATAATTCGTCATGGAATTGTCGTCGCAGCAGCAAATTTTAGAAGTCGTTGAGAAAAGCAAAAAAGTATTGCTACTCACTAGACAGCATCCTACGGAGGATGCTGTTTGCAGCCTAGTTGCCCTTGGTTTGTATTTGGAAAAATCTGGCAAAGAGGTTGATATGGTTACCCAAGGCCCTATCCCACCGGTTCTCGGTTTTATTCCCGAGACGAAGAGGGTTAAAAACGATGTTCAGCAGAACAAAAGTTTTGTCGTTTCATTGGATACTTCCAATACCAAAGTGGCTCAATTCAGTTACGATTTTGACAAAGACGGCAAGAAGCTAAATATTTTCATTACTCCTGAAGGTGGTAGTTTTACCCCTGATCATTTATCCACCAAAGTGTTGGGCTTTGGCTATGATTCTGTTTTCATTATTCATAGTGTTGATTTTGAATCACTTGGACCAGCTTATACCAATAACGCTGACTTATTTTACGAAACTCCTGTGATTAATATCGATCGCAGTAGCTCTAATGAGCAATTTGGCGAAGTAAATTTAGTTGATACTACGGCCTCCTCAATTGCCGAAATACTATACGAACTATTTACTACTTTGGGTGAAAAGGTAATCGATGAACGGATTGCTACTTGTTTGTTGACAGGCATTATTGCTTCCACGCGCAGTTTCCAGAATAATAGCGCCACTCCCAAGTCTTTTAACATCGCGGCTAAATTGATTGCCACCGGGGCTGATCAACAGCAAGTGATTAATAGTTTGTACAAGAATCGTTCACTCTCAATGTTAAAATTGTGGGGGCGAGCTTTGGCAAGGGTCAAGCATGATCCAGATAAAAAGTTGGCCTGGAGCATGCTGGGACAAAAGGATTTTGTTAGTTCTGGAGCGCAGGTAAAGGACTTGGAAGGGATTACCGATGAGATTATGACATCAGTGCCTAATACTAATATTGTAGTTGTTTTGTATGAAGCAATTCAAGGAACAGCTCGCGCGCCTGAGCAGGCGATGACAGAAAGTGAAGAGTTGGACGTAAATACCGGCGGTGTGGAAATATTGATCAAATCTAATGAGGAGAACTATATTAACCAACTGGCTGAGATTTTTGATACCGCTAGCCGCAATGGCGTGATGAGGATCAAAATTAATGGTATTAGTCTAGCGGAGGCGGAAAAAGATGTCCTGGAAAAAGTGAGGGGGATTATAAAGTGATCGAATGTTAGATTGTTTGTTCATTGTTCAACCGTAAACCACTGGAGGGAAAATGGCCAAAGGGAACAGAACGAAGAAGAAGAAACAGAGCAGCCGGGTGACGTGCGGCAAGTGTAATCCCAATCGAGCGGGAAGGAAGTACACCGTTACTCCTCCCCAGGAGTGTCCAAACTGTCAGCATCTGACAGGCACCTTCTACCGGAGAAAGGATTAGAGAGGATAGAATGGGAGACACGAGACGACGTTTGCGACTAGTATTGAAGCATCTGGGAGCTGTAATCTTGTCGGTGGCTGCCTTGTTGATCCTGTTATGTCTGACGGTTGACTCCATGGAGCCCTGGATTCCGCTGTCGGCTGCAATCGCAGGGATCGTCTTTTTCTTGGTACGGTCGCGGATCCCACCATACATTCCGGGGGAGAGGGTGGTAGTTTGCGTCGACAAGCTCGGCCGGTATTCGGTAGAGGATGCCTGGTTAGCGATGACCGGTTCGATCAAGGGCCGCCTGATTATCGTCACCAACGTATACGGCGTTGATTTTGCTGTACCGGTTGAATTCGTGATCCTCGCTGATCAAGTGGCGGGAGACCTAGTACCTTCTTCGGCCGATGATGGCTCTGGGTAGCCAGAACATCTGCTAATAGTGGATGTTTTTTTAATATAGAGACCGCAATATTTAATTATCAATATAAAATTAGTTTAGCAGCAACCTGAGTAATATTTCTCGATTGACAACAAAATCTTCCGGTATTACTCTTAAAGCCAATGTACGTAATTAATTAACAAAACAGATGGCACAAAATCCACATCAAAATGCTCTCAAGCAGCTAGAGGATGTTGCTAAAAAAATAAAGCTAGATAAAGAAATCTTTGAAATTCTATCGAAACCTCAGCGTATTATCATGATGCAGATTCCGGTGAAGATGGATTCTGGTAAAATGCAAATGTTCGAAGCCTATCGAGTAGAGCATAACAATGCGCGCGGTCCTTATAAAGGTGGCATTCGTTATTTCCCCCAAGTAGATCTCAATGAGGTCAAGGCGCTTGCTCACTGGATGTCTCTGAAATGTGCTGTTACTGGTATTCCGATGGGAGGTGGTAAGGGTGGTATTATCGTTGATCC
Source organism: Patescibacteria group bacterium (assembly GCA_018818965.1). Taxonomy (GTDB): domain Bacteria; phylum Patescibacteriota; class JABMPQ01; order JABMPQ01; family JABMPQ01; genus JABMPQ01. The sequence goes on from JAHJQX010000014.1 coordinate 44,556, forward strand.
TCATCAATTGTCAGCTGGTGAGTTGGAAAGATTATCCCGTGGTTATGCTCGGGCGGCGGCTGATTTCCTCGGACCGAAAAAAGATGTTCCGGCCCCTGACGTTTACACCAATGCTCAGATCATGGACTGGATGGTGAGCGAGTTCAAGAAAACCAAGGAAAAAGAGCTGGGACGAAAATTAAAAGCTAGCGAATATTTACCAACTCTCACAGGTAAATCGTTGCGTGGTGGTGGTTCTAAGGGCCGCGATATTGCTACCGCTCAGGGTAGTGTTTTTGTGCTGGAAGAGGCACTCAAGACTTTGAAAATAAAAAAGAGCACAGTGGCTATTCAAGGATTTGGCAACGCCGGTTATGTAGCGGCTAAGATACTACACGATAAAGGATTTAAAATTGTTGCCGTTAGTGATTCCCGCAAAGCTTTTTACTGTGAGGACGGATTAGATCCTGACAAGGTAATGAAATACAAAGAGAAGTGTGGTACGGTCGGTCTCTGTGATTGTAAAGCGGGTGGTAGCAAGACTTGTAAATGTAGTGGTGGTTGTAATTGCCAGGGGTGTAAGTATATTCCGCAGAGTCAGATTCTCACCCTTGATGTTGATATTCTAATTCCGGCCGCTCTGGAAAACCAAATCACTGGAGCCAATGCTGGAAAAGTAAAAGCTGACATTATCCTTGAACTGGCCAATGGAGCCACTACGCCGGAAGCTGATGCAATTCTGCGACGAAAGAAGATTATAGCTATTCCTGATATCTTGGCCAACGCTGGTGGGGTGACAGTTAGTTACTTCGAGTGGTATCAGAACATGAAAAATGAAAAATGGTCAGAGGATAAAGTAGCCCGTAAATTATCTCCATTGATGAAACGGTCTTTCCGGGAAGTTTATAAGTTAGCCCGACAGTATAAAACCGATCTGCGTACTGGCGCTGGCATATTGGCAGTAAAACGGTTGGAAGAGGCGATTAAGAAAAGTAGATAAGATATTGGTCTTAAGGTTACGGATATAAAAACCTGTGCTCAGCGCGCAGGTTTTTTATTCAGTAAATTATGGTATACTAGCAAGCAAGTTAGAAACCTTACTGGAGTTTGTTTTAATTATTATTATGACTGATGATCTATCCACTCAATCATTTGAGGATGAAAAATCAGAACAGTTAAGCGAGAGGCTTGATAAGATTAAACTGGCTCGCTTAGAGAAAGAAGCTCTTGGCAAAGCGATGGTACGTGGCATGCCTTATATTAATTTAAAGGAAACCCCAATTGCCAAGGATATCCTAGCTTTGATTTCTGAAAAAGAGGCTCGAAAATCGGGAGCTTTATCATTTTATAAGGTTCAGAACTTATTACGAGTGGCAGTGTTGAATCCAGATAATGAGAAGACCATCGAAACTGTTGAGAAATTGGAACAAGAAACTGGCTTTAATACTTCCATGTTTCTTACTTCAGAGCCGAGTTTTAATTATGCCCTGGAAATATATAAACAAGTAGTTGCCCCCAGAAAGAAAGAAGAAATTGGCATCGAGGCAGAATCTTTGCAGTCAGCCCGGGAACAAATCAAAAATTTAGCTGATTTAAAAAAGAGAATTAACGACGTATCAGTAACGGAAGTAATTAGTATTGTTTTAGCGGGAGCGATTGTCGGCAAAGCCTCAGATATCCATATTGAACCGGAGGAGAAGAGTATTAAGTTGCGTTATCGTATCGACGGCATTTTACACGACATCGCGAAGCTTGATAAGGAGGTTTACAATAAACTATTATCTCGCATTAAATTAGTGGCCGGACTTAAAATAAATGTCAATGATGTACCTCAAGATGGTCGAATTACGGTTAAGTTAGAAGGGGGTGATATCGATTTACGAATTTCTATTCTTCCTGCCGGCTATGGTGAAGCAGCGGTGATAAGACTATTAGGCATAGGGGCAACCGATCTTGATATCACCAAGCTTGGTTTTCGTCCCCGGGAGCAAGAGCTTCTACTTAAGCTTATTCACAAACCGACCGGGCTGATTTTAACCACTGGCCCGACCGGTTCTGGTAAAACCACCACTTTGTATGCCTGTCTGAACCAGGTTAATTCTCCCGAGGTAAAAATAATTACCTTAGAGAATCCGATCGAATACCGTCTAGAAGGAATCCAACAGACACCAATCAATCCTGAAAAAGGCATGACTTTTGCCGGTGGCTTGCGATCTATCCTACGACAGGATCCTGATATCGTAATGGTAGGGGAAATTAGAGATGAAGAGACAGCTGATATTGCTTCCCAGGCAGCCTTAACGGGTCACTTGGTGTTTTCTACTTTACATACTAATGATGCTGCTGGGGCTATTCCCCGTCTTCTTAATATGGGGCTGCGGCCGCACTCGGTGGCACCGTCTCTGACAGGAGTAATTGGGCAACGCTTGGTTAGGCGTCTTTGTCAGAAATGTCGGCAGTCATATCAGCCATCAGCTGACGAGGCTAAAAAGATCCAAGAAGAATTAGGGAAAGACTCTCCTCCGAAGGGCGTCAAAAAACTATACAAAGCAAAAACTAAGGGTTGTTCAACTTGTGACGGTATTGGTTATCAGGGTCGAGTTGGTCTCTACGAATTGATTGAAATAACCAAGGAAATGAAGGAGTTAATTAACCAACGAGCATCATCTTTGGAAATAGAAAAGCTGGCGCAAAAGCAGGGGATGATCACGATGCGGCAGGATGGATTATTGAAAGTTGTTGAAGGATTAACTAGCCTGGAGGAAATAAATAGGGTTGCGTAAGTAAAAAGAGAACTTGATTTAGAAACAGCGGACAGCCGCTGTTTTTTGGTATAAAAAAACGCAGTGATGAGTTATTCCAAGCGACTAGGAAGTCGGTAGAGACTCTTAACTGCGTGGTTGTGCAAAAGGTTGTGGCAGGACGGCCGCCAGTCTCCGTCCATTAGGAGGGTCTGGGTGGCAGACGTGGTACAGGGCTGGAGCTGCCCGGCCACAAGCTGGTTGAGCTGGGTTAGGGAGCTAGGCCCGGTACTGGGCGAGACAGACGGTGGAAGCGATCGGTCCGCCGATGTTTAGGGAGATGCCGTTTTCACAGTTCGACACCTTCAGCTCTACCGGCACCTGACCGAGGATCTGCTGATGAACCCAGCCAGCTAGGGCGAGGCCGGTTGCGCTGATGGGATGTCCCTTGGCCATCAGCCCGCCACTGGTGTTGGTGGGCAAGTCGCTGTCGATCCCCATCATGTGATCCACGAAGTAGGGCAGACCTTGCCCCGGCTCAGCCAGCCCAGCGATCTCCGCCGTCAGTGGCAGCATGATCGAGAAGCAGTCGTGGGTCTCTAGGACGCCGATGCACTCGGGCGGGATTTTCGACATCCGAAGGGCTTCCACGAAAGCCTTCTTAGCGCCCACCGGCTGCAGCACGTTGTCGCCGCGGGAGGCGATGGACAGGCCGTCTACGGCGTGTCCCCAGCCAGCCAGCACGGTAACGTCGTCCTTGGTGAGACCCAGCATGCTCAGCCCCTCTTCGTCGCAGACAACGAAGCGGCTGTAGCCGTCGGAGATCTGGGAACATTCCTCCAGCTTCAATGGCAGGTCTTCCCCCTCACCCGTTTCCCCGTCCTTCTGGAACAAGCGGTAGCTGGACAGTACTGACTCGACGGTGATGGGGTTTCTCGGCGTACGCATGTGGGCCAGCGGGTTGTAGGCGGCGTTGGCGTAGAGGTAGGGCGGCAGGATGGCCAGCTGCTCCTCGCTGATCCCGTACCTCTCCATGTACATGTTCATGATCCGCGCGAAGAGGTGAGGGAAGCTGAAAGGCGGGAAGCGATCATCCGGGTGAGCAGCCGTTCCCAGCATCTGGCCGATCTTGATCGAGTCGGTCTTGGGAGGCTTGCCGTCCTTTCCCGGCTTCTTGATGTTCATCTTCTCGACGCCAATGGCCAGGGCGACGTGGGTGTCGCCGCAGCGCACCGTTTTGGCAGCATCCAGCAGGGCGAGCCCGCCGCTGTCGCAGGCGTTCCCCACCCCCACGATGGGCAGACTGGTGTAGGCTGGATCCATGGCGACTGCTGCCGCCAGCAGGTGCTGGTCGTTGAGCTGGGGTGCCAGCATGCCAGCCACACTGATGTAGCCGATAGCCGCTCGCTGCTCATCGTTGAGCCCCTCCCGGCCAGCATCGACCAACATCTCAAGTAGCTCGTAACCCTTCAGGTCGCCGAACATACTCTGCCCATATAGGGCCAAATACATTTTTCCGTCCAAGGTTTCCTCCTGTGGTTGTGATGGTACAGCAAAAACAGTCGTGTCCCCATTCTATGTTATCCATACTGCCGGTCAATACAAAAAGCCCGGCTTTAAAACCGGGCTTAAAACTAATATCTAGCTTGTTTACCCTCTATTCACACAAATCAGCTTCGAATGATCCTTCCAGAGCAGTCTTTTCGTCGCTGAAGTCAAATTTAGCCCAGCCACTTACTTTATTAGCATCTTTGTCAACTTCTTTCACTACAATGGTAGCACCCCAGTCAACGTTAACACTCATTGGTGTGCCATCTTCCTGCTCGTAGTGGTAATAAGAATGATAGTCAGAAAATTCAATCTCATCTTCCATCTTTTTCGTGAAAGTCCCAGCTCGCAAAGTCTTAGAGCTAAAGTTAACAGCATTATCGTCAACGACTACCCCACAAGTTGATTCCGGAGCTAGCGTAGAAAATGACCAGCTGTATTCTCCGTCCCAGTCTTTAATCGAGACGTTCTTGATAGTAACTTCTTCACCGTTGATTGTGCCGCTAATAGCTTCGTCAGCAATATCACCTTTAGCGGTAGCGGTTGTCCAATTTCCGTCAACTTCTTCCACTGTCTGCTCGCTAGTAGTATCAGTAGTAGTCTCCTCCGTTTTTTTAGCGCATCCTCCCGCGGTCAAAGCAACAGCCACAACTATTGCCAGCGCCATTGGGATAACTACCCGTAGTTTTTGGTTCATGTTTTCCTGGTTATTTATTTTAAACATTTCCTGTATTATAACATTTTTTGCCAAATTTCCCAGCTCCATGTTGATAAAGACCTAGAGACTTGCCCCGGAGACTCGATATGATATACTCGAGACATGGCGGTTTTTACCACCATAGTTGTTTTAGTTATAAAGAGCTTCGCTCTTTGTTTGCTCGCTCGTTCGAAAGAACAAAAACAAGTTTTTATTCTTTCCTCACTCACTTCGCAAATAAAATAAAATTATGGGCACAGTTGATAAATCAAAAACTGGTTTTCTATCCGGATTACGACGAGGCAAACAAGATTTGGCCTTGATTGCCATTCGGGATATGGTTATTTATCCAGGAGTAGTAACACCAATTGCTATCCAGCGGCCAAAATCAATCAGAGCGCTTGATCATGCGGAAAAAAACAACCGCCTGGCTCTTTTTGTGGCGCAGCGAAAGTTTGAGACGGAGGATCCTCAACCTAAGGATCTATACGAAGTTGGCACAGTCGCCAAAATTAAAGAAGTAGTTCGGCAACCTGATGGCTCAGTCCGAATTTTAGTGGAAGGAACGGGGAAAGCAAAAATTTCCGATTATCTCCAGCTCGACCCTTTCATTAAAGTTAAGGCTGACAATATTGTTCTCCCCGATCCACAAAAAACAGAAAAGACGGAAGCTTTAATATATAGTGCAGTCAATCAATTTAAAGAATGTGTAAATTTAGGCGCTACCGTTCCTTTGGATGTTCTGCTGGTAGTGGTCAATGTTACTGATCCGGTGCAACTAGCTAACATCATCGCACTTAACATTGAATTCAAGATAAAGGAGAAACAGGAGATTCTGGAGGCTAACACCGCCGAAGAAAAACTGGATAAGGTTAATCAAGCTTTGTCGCGGCAATTGAAAGTGCTACGGATGGCCAAGAAGTTGCAGTCGAAAACGGGCGAGGAACTGAATAAGATGCAGAAGGAAGTATTCTTGCGTGAGCAGCTCAAGGCGATCGAAAAAGAACTAGGTGTTGTTGGCGGTAAGACAGAAACAGAAGAAATGCAGGGCAAAATCAAAAAAGCAGGGATGCCCAAGGAAGTGCAGGAAAGAGCTTTGAAAGAACTGCGTCGTTTAGAAGGGATGCCTTCTTTTAGTCCCGAGATATCATATTTAAAAGCTTATTTAGACTGGCTGATCGAATTGCCCTGGTCTAAGAAAAGCAAGAGTAAAATAAATATTAAGCAGGCCAAGAAGATATTAGACGAGGATCATTATGGGCTAAAGAAAGCGAAAGAACGAGTGTTAGAGTATTTGGCAGTGCAGAAACTGGTAGGTAAAATTAAGGGTCCGATTCTCTGTTTAGTGGGACCGCCAGGAACAGGTAAAACGTCAATTGGTAAATCAGTCGCGCGAGCGTTAGGACGGAAGTTCCATCGAGTTAGCTTAGGGGGGCTGCGAGACGAAGCCGAGATCCGTGGCCATCGTCGAACCTATGTCGGAGCCTTGCCCGGGCGCATTATTCAAGGGATCAAAACGGCTGGCACCAAAAATCCAGTGTTCATGCTTGATGAAATTGACAAAGTGGGCGCTGATTTTCGGGGCGATCCCTCCGCTGCTTTACTGGAGGCCTTAGATCCAGAACAAAATAGTGAATTTTCTGATCATTATTTGGAAGTGCCGTTTGATTTATCTGATGTGATGTTTATCACCACAGCCAATATGCTAGATACGATTCCACCAGCTTTGCGAGATCGGATGGAAGTGATTCGTTTCCCCGGCTACACTGAGGAAGAGAAGTTCCAGATTGCCAAAAAGTACCTAACTCCACGGCAGATGGAAAATAACGGCGTTAATAGCAAACTGATTGCTATTTCTGACTCAGTTTTGCGGGCGATCACTCGGGAATATACTAGTGAAGCCGGAGTACGTAATTTAGAGCGAGAGATTGCGGCCGTTTGTCGTAAAGTAGCCAAGAAAATTACCGAAAATGGTAAGAAAAAGATTAGCGTGACAGCTAGTGACTTAGCTAAATACTTAGGTCCGCCACGTTACCAAATTACTAGGCTAGAAAAGAAGGATGAAGTGGGGGTAGCGGCTGGTTTGGCTTGGACAGCTGCGGGTGGAGAAATTCTCCATATTGAAGCGACTAAGATGCCCGGTAAAGGCGACTTAGTTTTAACTGGCCATTTAGGCAAGGTAATGAAAGAATCAGCTCAAGCCGCTTTTTCTTTTGCGCGAGCCAAAGTAAAAGAACTAGGCGTCAAGGACAAGTTTTATAAGGATGTTGATATTCATATCCATGTGCCTTCGGGGGCTATTCCTAAGGATGGACCGTCGGCCGGAACGGCGATTGCCACAGCCTTGATATCGGTGATGACTGACAAAAAAGTGAAGCGAGATGTTTGTATGACAGGGGAGATCACTCTGCGGGGGAAGGTGATGGAGATTGGCGGTGTTAAAGAAAAAGTCCTGGCGGCTCATCGCGGCGGAATGAAAAAAGTTATCTTACCCAAGAATAATGAGAAAGATATGGTTGATATCCCCGCGGAAGTAAAAAAAGAATTGAAGTTTGTCTTTGTAGAGAAGGTGGAAGAGGTGTTGAGACAGGCGATTGTGGATTAGGGGCGGATTTTGATCTTACCAGCCCGTGGGCGATTAGATTCATATATATAAAAAGACACCTTGCTGTGGGGCAGGGTGTTTGTTAATAACACATGAAAAAATCTCTTCTCTTACACATCTGTTGCGCTCCCTGCTCGACCCACGTTATTGAAAAACTACAAACTGATTTTAAAGTGACCGGTTATTTTTACAATCCTAATCTCTATCCGGAGGCAGAACATGACAAACGTCGACAAGAGGCAGTGCGGTTTGGTCAGGAAATTGGGATCGAGGTGCTAGCCCCGGAAAAATATGAGAAGGAAAAGTGGTTGGAGCTGGTAGAGGGCTTTGCAGATGAGTCCGAGGGAGGTCAGCGCTGTGGGATTTGCTATAAAATGAGACTAGAGAAAACTGCTCAACTAGCTGCCAGCAGGAAATTTGATCATTTTGCTACTACCCTTACTATTTCCCCTTATAAAAAAGCGACAGTGATTAATCCGATAGGTCAAAAGATAAGCCAAGAATACAATGTAAAGTTTCTGGCTGATGATTTTAAGAAAAAGGGCGGTTTTCAAGAGAGCCTCGATCTATCGACCAAGCATGGACTTTACCGGCAAAATTATTGTGGCTGCGAATTTAGCATGAGAGGTCGATAAATCCTTGCTCCTAATTTTATGCTTGCTACACTGGAATCAAGATTAATAAAAATATTATGGCAAAATTTATCACGAGAACAATAATTGTAGCTTTAACAGTTTTTGGTGTTAGCTATGTAGTGCCGGGGATCACCGTTAATAATTTTCTGGCCGCTGTTGTGTTTTCCCTAGTTTTAGGCTTGATCAATGTCCTAGGACGGCCGTTGATAAGACTGCTTACTTTCCCTTTGCGTTGGTTGACGTTTGGCCTTTTCACGCTAGTGATAAATACTTTGCTATTCTGGTTGGCAGCTAGATTTGCAGCGGGAGTGGTAGTGGCTTCTTTCTGGGCGGCATTTGTGGGAGCACTATTAGTTGGTATAGTTAGTTTGATTGTGAACCAAGTTTTTAAAAAGAGTAAAAAAAGCTAGTTATTATGGTTCTATTTCCCGCTCTAATATATCTCACCATTGTTCTGTCCTTACTGCATTTTGAAGTTTTCGATTTTTCCTTAACTGATAATGGTTTACCAGCTTGGGTGATCGTAGCCGGCATTCTTCTGATGTTACTTGGCAGCCTGATAGATGTTCCCTTGATCCTGCGTGGGCCGGGACGCAAGCAAGACCGGAGACATTGGCATTCACTCTTTCTGGTGACCAACGGTAAGAAAGCTAGAAAAGGTCTTTATCTCAATTTAGGAGGAGCGATTGTCCCAATACTGCTAGCTATATATCTATTTTCTCACGCTCCACTAGTGCCGACGCTAATAGCTTTGGCAGTGGTTACTATTATCACCAGGTTTATGACTAGGATTTCTTCTTTAAAAGGGAATTGGTTGCATTTATCAGCGCTTGTCCCTTTACTAGCCGCTTTATGTACGTCTTTACTACTAACCCCTGCTAATCCAGCCATTGTATTCTATCTTGCTGGCACTTTAGGAACTTTAGTGGGTGCTGGCCTGCTCAATATTAACAAGATAAACGAGGCACCCCTGTTTATCGGTGGGCGAGGGATGTTTCACGGGATATTTTTAGTAAATGTCGTTTTCTTACTCCTGTAATTAGCAGCAATGGGTGGGAATATTATAATTCACTACGGCGAAATAGGTCTTAAGGGCAAGAATAGGCCTTTTTTTGAGCGTAAGTTGGTAGAGAATATCAAGCGATCTTTGTCAGATCAGAAATTCACTAAGGTTAAAAAAGGCTACGGACGAATTTTGGTGGAGTTAAATGATAGGTCTAGCCCAAAGCAGATAGTCCAGCGACTGCAGCAAGTTTTTGGTATCACTAATTTAGCGGTAGCCACCAAGGCAAAGAACGATATGGACGCGATAAAGTCAGTTGCCCAAGAAGTTTTACCCAAAAGGTTAAAAACATTTCGGGTAACAGCTCGACGATCGAATAAAAACTTTCCCCTAGATTCCCAGGAAGTCAACGAGGAGCTAGGTGGTTATATACTAGAAAAAAGGCCAGGAGCTAAAGTTAATCTCAGTCATCCCGAGACTAATATTTATGTGGAAATTGCTGGCGAAGGCGTGTTTGTGTACTCAGAGAAACTACCTGGTCTCGGTGGTTTACCGGTTGGTGTCAGTGGACGAGTAGTTTCGCTCTTGTCTTCCGGTTTTGACTCGCCAATCGCTAGCTATAGGTTGATGAAACGTGGGGCGAGAGTAGTCTTTGCTCATTTTCACTCCTATCCGCAAACTGATAAACGTTCGCTAGAGAATGTACAAAAAATTGTTGGCCTCCTTGATCAATACCAGAGTAAATCTAAGCTTTTCCTGGTTCCTTTCCTTGATATTCAAAAGGAAATTTATGCTAAAGCAGCTGCTCCGGATCGGGTTGTTCTTTATCGACGGATGATGATACGGATTAGCGAAATAATTGCCCGGCAAGAAAGAGCCGAGGCATTGGTGACCGGTGATAGCCTGGGGCAAGTGGCTTCACAAACACTTACTAATATGAGTACGATTGGTGAGGTAGCCACCATGCCGTTACTGCGGCCCTTGGTTGGGCTAGATAAAGAAGAAATTATGCAGAAAGCTCGTCAAATTGGCACCTACGATATCTCTGCTCAGCCTGATGAGGATTGCTGTTCACTTTTTGTACCGAAAAATCCTAATACTAAGACCAATATAGCCGATATCAAAAAACAAGAAGAAAAACTGGCAATTAACGACCTGGTTGAAAAAGCGGTTGAATCTGTTAAGATAGAAGTAGTTACCTCTTTAAATAACAAGAAAAGATGAAGTTTTACTTATTGCCAATCATAATTATAGCCGGCATTTTTTTGTGTCTGGCTCCGAGTGCACAAGCCGAAACCAATGCTCCGGGCACGGCTGGCTATGAACTCTATACGGAAAAGATTCAAAATTTTGATGTACATATCGCCGTTAATGAAGATTCTTCTATTAATGTTACGGAAAAAATTGTCTATGATTTTGCTGAACTACAGCGGCATGGTATTTATCGCGATATTCCTTATAAATATAAAGCGCGTGGGGGACGGTTTTCGGTTAAATTAAGTGATTTTAAGGTGGTAGACGAAAAAGATGATGGTTATGCCTACACTGTTTCCAAGCAAGACGATAAAAAACGAATAAAAATTGGCGATGCCGATCGCTATGTGTCAGGGGTGCATGCCTATCTTATTTCCTACAAAGTTCAACGAGCGCTTAATTATTTTGGCGAACATGATGAGCTCTATTGGAACGCAACTGGCTTGGAATGGCAAGTGCCGATTAATTGGTCAGGAGCAACGATAAAGTTACCCCAGGAGATTACCCCAGATAAATTACAGACAGCTTGTTATACTGGAGTTTATGGTAGTACAACCAGTGCGTGTCAGATAGAAGTAAAAGAGAATGGCGAAGTTACTTTTATTACTGATGGACAATTACGTGCCTATGAGGGTCTGACGATCGTAGTTGGTTGGCCTAAGGGGGTTGTTAGCCAGCCGGCGCTACTGCAGCGAACGATCTGGTTTCTACAAGATAATTATTATTTCTTTTTGCCGTTTATTGTCTTTGCCTTTTCTTTTGCTTACTGGTGGATACGCGGACGTGATCCCAAGATGCAGGGAGCAGTCGTGGCCGAATATGAAGCGCCAGATGGCTTATCGCCAGCGGAAATCGGTACAATTGTTGATGGCAAAGTGGACAATAAAGATATTACAGCCGAGCTAATTGACTTAGCTATCAAAGGATATCTGAAGATCAAACAAACTGGCCTGGGTAAAAAAGATTATCGGTTGATTAAATTAAAAGAGCCTGACAGTTTGTCGAGTGACTATGATAAGAAATTAATGGAAGGCTTGTTTGGTAGTGGAAATGAAATAGAGATGAAGACGCTGGTAAACAGTTTTTACAAGGATATGAAGATAATTAGCAATCAGATTTATACGGCTGTTACTAGCCAGGGATATTATGCCAAAAATCCTGTCCGAGCTAAGTTTGGTTGTTTATTTATTGTGGGTATCATTGCCCTTTTTGGTTCGTTCTGGTTGGGTGGCATCATGACTAATTTCTTTTTTGGGGCTTCAGTCTTTATCTCTGGTCTGATTATGATGATTTTTTCAATGTTTATGCCCAAGCGTACTTCTAAGGGGACAGAAACGCTACGTCGGATTCTGGGATTTAAGGAATTTTTGAATGTAACTGAAAAAGAGCGACTGAAATTCCACAATCCGCCCAAGATGGTGCCCAAGATGTTTGAAAAATTATTACCCTACGCGATGGCCTTGGGCGTAGAAGGAAAATGGGCGAAGAACTTCGAGAATATTTATAAACAACAACCGGATTGGTACGAAGGTTATCAGGGAGGAAGTTTCAATTCAATTTATTTGACCAGCGCGCTGTCGACTTTTTCCACTAACTCAGCCAGCGTCATGGTTTCTCAGCCTTCGAGTAGTGCGTCTGGTGGTTCCGGATTTTCCGGTGGCGGCTCGGGCGGAGGAGGCGGTGGCGGAGGAGGCGGGAGCTGGTAGAGATTGCTCTGATTAAAAACAGCAGAACGAAACTCTACTATTTTTAATAAACAATTATAACTTTACCTTATGCCTGGGCCTTCACTCCCCTTATCATCGAATAATCTATGTTCTATATCATAACTGACAAGAAGTAATAATATTATTTCGAATGTCTATGTTGAGTACCAGCCGATATTTATTGCGTAGATTGCTTGTGGTAGCAATATTTTTCTCAGGCTGTTTTTTGATAAGCAACCAAGTCCAGGCCGTCTCCCTCATCACTGGCGCTGGTTCGGGTGGTGGTCCCCACGTGCGTAGTTTTACTACTAGCGGGACAGTGGAGACCAACCCTAACAAACTAATGGCCTACGGCACTGATTATCGTGGAGGCGTTAGAGTAGCTACTGGTGACATCGATAATGATAATATCGATGAGATAATCACCGGTACTGGTGAAAATGGTGGTCCTCACCTGCGAGTATTCGAAAAAGACGGTACCCAGCGAGGGATAGACTTCTTCCCCTTTGATTCTAGCTTTAGAGGCGGTATGGATGTCGCCTCCGGTGACTTTGACGGCGATGGCAAAGAAGACATCGCTGTCTCTCAGTTCTCCAACGGTCAAGCCTGGGTTAAGGTTTATCGCTACAATACAACCAAAGACGTCCTCTTTGAACAGAACGTCTTCGGTACCCCTGAATGTGGCGCTACCGTAGCGATGGGTCAACTAGACTCTGATGCTAACAAGGAGCTGATTGTCGGAGCAGGCAATGGCTGTTCGTCTCAGATAGTAGCCTATGACTATCAAGCCAATGACACTGCTGGTACTAAAAAATCTATCTCCTTCTATGCTTATGACACCGCTATCAAAGCAGGCGTTGATGTTTCCGCTGGTGATGTTGATGGTGACGGCAAGGATGAGATAGCCGCCTCCCGCCTCAAAGATTCTCTTCCCTATATCTACGTTTTTCGTTACAACACTGATCATACCCAACTAGCCAGCTTCAAAGCTTACGGTGACTTCCAAATAGGCGCCAATGTCGAGATGGCCGATATTGACTCTGATGGACTAGCGGAAGTTGTCACTGGGGCTGGACCAGGAGGAGGACCGCAACTGCGAGCCTTTGAATACGATGGTACGGCCATTAGCGCTCTCAACAAAGCTTTTGCTTACGATTCAGGCTTTAGAGGTGGAGTGGATGTGGCTGCTTACAATCCTAACGGCAGTCGACGAGATTTGAGCGACCTAGCTACCTATGCTAATGCCTACAAGGAATATACCAATGAAGACTTAGAAAATCTTAAACGTTTTGATATCGTGGCCATCGATCCTTACGATGTACCTGATGCTAGTTTCGTCACAGAACTGAAAGCAGCCGGCGTGATTGTTTTGGCATATATTGATATTGGTGAAGCGGAGATTTATCGCAGTTATTGGGATAGTCTCGATCAGTCATTAGTTTTGCAGGCTAATCCCGATTGGGAAGGCTGTTATTACGCTGATGTTAACAATCCCGCCTGGCATAATGTTTTGCTCAATACCGAAATTCCCTATTTATTTGAGTGGGGTGACTACGATGGTCTAATGATGGATATGTTAGACACAGTTGATGTTCTGCCAGAACTCAAGCCGGGGATGATCGAGCTCGTACGGAAAATTCATGAGAGATATCCGGATTTGTTGCTGGTTCCTAACCGAGGCTTTTCTGTTTTACCGGAAATTTCTTCGCACATTGACGCGGTCAAATATGAAGGAATGTGCGCAACTTATGATTTTGACACCCAATCTTACTATTACGAAGATGATGATAATGAGATGGCGATTTTAACATCAGTTTTAGAGGATCACAATGTGCCAGTGTTGGCCTTAGATCATGTAGATACTTCTACGGCAGCAGGCGAGGTAATGGCACGGGCATGCTACGATAAAGCTCGACAGAGGGAGCAAGAAACTGGTTTTAACTTTATCTGGTATGCTAATGCCGTTACCCAAGATTTGCCAGTATGGGATTGGTTACCGTTTAGTGAATAGATATGGTGTTTTTTATAAGTAGGGCAGTTTTCTCGACGATTAATCTCGCAGATTCTGCTCAAAAAATGGCACCACTTTGCCCAAAACATGCTCGCCAAATTCAAATCCGTCGCCATGGCCAGCCCCCGGTATTTTCGTAAATTCCGCCTTCACTCCGGCTGTATTAAGAGCTTGGTATAAAATATCACTTTGGCTAATTGGTACTATGCTATCCTGGTCGCCGTGCATTATTAAGAAAGGAGGATCATTGTTGTCGACATATTTAATAGGATTCGCTTTTTGCATTAAATCAGCAGCATCTGTTTCACCGACTAGCGCTTCCACAGAGTTCGCATAGTTTTCATACTGGGAGTAGTCTACCTGGGAAAAATCGGTTGGCCCGTACCAGTCGCAAACAGCTTGCACCTGGCTGGAATAATTAAGATTATCACCTTGTTCAAACTCCGCCACTCCGCCGGAAGTGCCCAAGAGAGCGGCCAAATGTCCTCCCGCCGAATCTCCCCAAGCCCCAAAATTATTTTTATCCAAGCCATACTTATCGGCATAAACCCTCAACCAACGCACAGCTGCCTTAACATCTTGAATCTGAGCGGGAAATGTTGCTTCATCGCTCAATCGGTAATTAATAGAGGCCACCGCGAATCCATAAGAGGCTATTTCTTTACCCTGCCCATTTGCCTTATCACCCGCTTGCCAGCCACCACCGTGAATCCAGATAACTAGAGGTAGTTTCTGAGAAATATCAACTGGTCGGTATAGATCCAAATATATTTTTTTACCATTCACGGTAGTGTAATACAGATCTAAATTCTTTCTTACCTCACCCTCCAGAATTCCTTGATCAAGATTGGAAGTATCCACAGCGGTAGTATCTTGCGTGGAAGTGTTGTTGGTATTTGAAGAGTTTGTATCGGAATAACTCGTAGTGTTAGTGGAGGTATCAGTGGCAATATTAGAATCGCTGGTGTTTAATATAGCAGACTGATCAGCCTGCTTGTTGTTTTGCTCCGCCGGTTGGTCGGTAGTTGTCGCCTGCGTAGATTTTTGATCTTGATTATTGTTTTGCCAAAAGAAATAGACACCAGCCCCAGCTCCCAGCAGTGCTACTGGGATAATAATTAATATAGTGGCGATATATTTTTTAGTCATTTCTAGACCTTTAATTTGAAAGGATTAAATTTTGTTTTGTGGTCGTAAAAATCCTCTTCTTCTTTGTGTTTAAGTAGAGCTATAATTTTATAAGTGAGTGGTGTAAACAATATTTCCATTCCCACCTTGAAGATGTAGTTGGAAATGATAATGGTCAATAGTAAGCTACTGGGCAACACTCCCCAGAAAGCGATCAGGACAAAAATGACGGTATCAAGACTTTGACCAACGAGAGTAGAACTGATAGTTCGTACCCAGAGCCGCTTACCCTGCATTTTTACCTTTAGCTTAGCCAAAATGACGGCGTTAGAAAATTCACCTGCCAAATAGGCAATCAGGCTAGCAATGACTATTCTGACGCTAAGGCCGAGGATATTGTTGTAGGCTTCTTGGAAAGGCCAATCAGCGGCAGCTGGGAGTTTACCGACAATAATGAAAACGAGTGACATAACTAGGGCGGATATAAAACCCAGCCAGATTACTTTCCGCGAGCGACGGAAACCATAGACCTCAGTTAAAATATCACCAAAAATGTAGGCAAGCGGAAAGAGCAAAGTACCAGCGTCAAAAGTGAAGAGCTTGAGATCAACAATTTTAGTGGAAGCGATATTGGAAATTAACAAAACCGCGACAAAAAAAGCGGTGATGGTATCGAGGTGGTGGTAAGATTTTTGGGTGTTTTCTCTCATAGCTAATGTTGTTACGGGATAATGATATTTTATCTAACTTTTTAAAACAAGGGGATACAAGAAAAAATTATAAATCCGAGTGGGGCAGTGAGGACAGTTGAGGTTGACTTTGTGTCTATTTTTGGTACCTTAGGGAATATGTTTTCGACAACCTGCACTTTAACCATTTAGCCAACCCGAGGGGGTTGAAAGGAGGAAAATTTACCGAAGAGTGTTGTAAAGGGACAGATCGACAATGAGGAAGAGACAAGGAGACGAGGATGAAGAGGGACGAGCGATTCAAGGCCCGGACAGATGCCGGAGTCATCACGTTCTACGAAGACTTGAGGATGCTGGGAGCACTGCTCATCTATGGCGGACTCGACCGCGGGTTCGTGCTCAAGGTGGTTATGTTCCTGCTCACCGAGTTTCGCATCACCTTCGGCGAGCTGGCAGAGGTGTCAGAGGAGTTCCGGATCGGCGAGGACGAGGAACCGGAGTCTGCCAGGGAGACCGCCGAGGTCAGGACGGTGCACATGGGTGACACCGCGCCCTACCCGCCCGCCGGCGTCGAAGCTGCTGCTGAGGGTGATGCGGACGGTGGGCCGATCGCGAAGGTTCCCACCCAGCCGCTTCCCGACGAGCTGGACGGCGCCGGTGAGCAGGACACGCCCCCGGCCGGCATGAAACAGTGCGTGCACTGCCACGAGTACAAGATCCCGGCCGACAAGTCGACCGTCGTCTGCTCGGGCTGCGAGGAGAAGCTGAAGGCGGAGTTCGACGGTGACGACGACGAGGACGAGGACAACGAGCCTGAAGTCGGAGACGCCCCCCCGGAGGCCATCGTGACGTCCCCGCCCCCCGCCGAGGCCGCGACCGAGCTGGGCGCCGAGGATGATGACGACGACGAGGAGGGCTCTCCCGTCGCTACCCCGCCCGCCGAGCTCGAGCCCGCCGTGACCGACGAGGACGCCGGCCTGGAGCCCCCCGAGGAGATCGTGGTCGCGGACGCCGACGAGCCCGAGGGCACCTACGACCCGGTTGCCCAGAAGGGTCCCGGTGGCGGAACCGGCTGCTAGCAGTCGCAACCTACCCCCCGAGCCATTTCTGGCTCACCGAACATCCCCAGGAGTGAACCATCCCTGAATCCCACCGATTCTCAGGGATTTTTTTTTGCTGCGCTTTCTTTCTCCATTACTAGCGAGCAGATGAAACATTTAGCCAATAAAGAAATCCAGTTGCCACTAATAATTGGATCTTGAATGATGAACCAGAAACTGCTATTTTTAAGGTATTCACTAGGCTATAGGAGATAACGATGACTGGTCCGAACGGACCTGGGCCTCTACCCTCCAACTCTGGTAGGGAGCCGTCTGAGGGCAGAGAGACGATTGTGGAGTACACTCCTCTGACCCCAACCGGTCTCCCCCCCAGATGTGAAGGGGTGGACTGCGAGGCGTTCAGCATTCCCTGCCGTACCTCCCCTCCTCGAGAACCGACTTCTCCTCCCACGACCAAAAAAATCGACCCAAAGTAGGTCGAAAATGAGAATCCCTGCCCCTTTTTGCCCTTCGCCATGGCCAGCAACTACTGCTCGGCCACTTTTTTACCATCTTTACCAGCGATAATTTCTAAGCCCCCAATTAAGCAGTGATTCGACTTCAAATTTAGTGTCGGCATAAGAGGGATTACCCATTGTTACCGCGATTACCTCGTTGCCGTAGCGATCTTTGGCTTTGGTCATTAAATTATAGTGGATTCCACCCCAGGAAGGTGGTAGATAACCAGTTTTCCCGCCGGTAACGGTGAGTTGGCTATTAACCAAACCATTAGTATTACGAAAACTGAGAAATTTACTGCTGTTAGTAGTCCAGAAAGAGTAACTTTTACTAGTGGAGGCTTGTAGCACCTCCATTTTGTGCAGAGCGTATTGACTGAGTTTGGCATAATCAGTTGCGGAAGCACGATTGCGGTGATCAAGGCCAGTCGGTTCAACAAACGAAGCGTTACTCATTCCTAATTCGACTGCTTTTTGGTTCATGCGGTTGACGAAATCAGTGTCGGAAAGACCAGTGGAATGAGCGAGAGCTTTGGTGGCGTTGTTTTTCGAGCCAACTAGGGAGGAATAAAATAAGTCACGTACTTTTGTTCTATCTCCTGGTACGACGTTAAGGTGGCAACCGTCAGCGGAGTCAGCTGCACTGATTGTTACTTCGCGATTAAAATCAGGATTGGTTTCCAGAAAGATCACGGCGGTCATTAATTTAGTCAGGCTAGCTAGAGGGAGTTGCTCGTTGGAATTTTTCTCGAACAGCACTTGCCCGCTTTCATCGTCAATCACAATCGCCGCGCGTGCGTCGGTGGCGATGCCCCAGCTATCAGTAGCTTTGGTTGGACCCGGAGCTTGCTTTTCCTCTAAAACCGCTAGATAAGAATGGGGAAAGTGAATAGCGGCACGCGCGTACTTATTAGTCCCGTCTAAACTAGTCGGGATTGGTTTCCAACCACCAGTGGTGTGATCATAAAAATTAATCTGCTTGTGATTGAGCGAGCTCGATTCGTATTTGAGAGCAACCCAGATCGGTTTTTCCAGCACCCGCGGCTGCGACATCTCGATGTTGTACGAATAGATCTCACTGATTATGTTTTTATCAGTTGGCAGAGTAGGGTAGTCAGTCAGATCTTCAAGCTTGATAGTCGAAGCTTCGGAAAAAACATTAGGGCCGATACCGATCCGGAAGTTTTGGTCAGTTAGTTCGATCGTGTAACCTCTCACAATGGTAGCAGCATCGAGATGGGTGCGTTCAACTTGGGCAAAAACTACGCCAGGTAGAAAAAGAGATATCCCGGCGGCGGTTAGCAATATTTTCTTCAGTGTTTTCATCATTTAAGATTATAGGTGGCTAATATTTTGGTTTTATCCGGATGGCAAACAGCGTTGGTAGTGATTAGGTTAATTTTTCTAACTTCTAATTCTCCCCAGTCAGCCGTTTTTAATTCAGCAATGTTGGTCTTAAAATTGTCGTTAGGTTCGGTAGTGTAGCGACAGACAGTTAAATTACCAAAGACAATATCAGGTGAAATATACTGTTTATTATCCGGGACGCCTGCCTCGGCCAACCTTTTCCTGAGTTCTAGCGCCAAATTTCCCAATATTTTATCGGAATAGGCGCGGATAGCTATACTAGTAGGCATCTCCAAGAGACCTCTTAGCTCAAAAGTGAAAGGACGGAATTCAACTACTACCTGCTGAAAAACCTTTTTAACTTTTACAATGTCTCCGGCGGTAAATCGGGGCGGAAAGTTAGCTGGGACTGTCCTAATACTCTGGATGGTGATATGCAATGAAGCCGGCGGGTAATAATATTGTCGGCTATCAGCTTGTTTTAGTGGAGCGATAATTTTGTCAGTAACAATTTTTTGCAATTCTGGCGGGAGGAAAACTACGCTGGTGAGACAAAGCCGTTGGTCAGTAGCATAATTGTCCATCGTTTCGACTAGAGTAACGGTAGTTTTACCAGCTCGCACTTCTTTTTCCAGTTGCTCAAAGACTTGATGCTGTTGTTTTTGGTAGTTGTTCATAATAAAGCCATCTTAGCATAAAATCAGGCTTCTAATAATAAAAAAAGATCGTCTGGGATGCAACGATCTTGAAGTTACTACTTGAGGAGAAAAACGGCGATGGCCATGAGGATAAATCCAATGACCTTTTTGTCCGTGAAGAGCTCTCCAAGAAGGAGCCAGGAAAAAACGGCAGTGAGGGCGAAGGTTGCGCCGAATATCACGGGAGTAATCCGGGATATGTCCATTTTTCCGCCCACCAGGACGCCGTAAACGATGATACCCATCCCGTTGATGATTCCCGCTCCCAATCCGATCAGCAATGATCTTATGGGTGGAAGACTGGTCATCCCCCCCGTTGTCACTCCCCATAAAACAGTTGTGGGCAGAGTGCCGGTGGCCAGCATGATTGATATCCAGGCTGGCGGTAATTTCGAATACCGCGAGATGATTGGGTGGAATGTGTAGAAAAGAGCTCCCAGCAAACAATAGCAAAGTCCAGCTGTGTCCATTGTTTTCCCTTTCGCCAAGTGTTGGTTCCCGAAGTGGAAATCTAACCAGCCTAACTCTTTTTGGTAAGTAAGTCCAGCAAAAATATTTACAGCTAGACAACTCCATTGATTTCAAGGGGATGGTTTTCTATAATATTAAAGTAATATACAAAAATGTAGCTAATTAATTTTCAAGTTAAATTATTTACATATTAACGATAAAATTTATGAAGAAGACCATTATAATGTTCGCGGCGATGTTCTCGTTAGTGGGCGGTTGCAGTCTTAATTCGCAGAGTGATATTGATGATCGGTCTCAGTTAGATAATTCGGCACCAAATATAGACACTTCTCAGCGTCCCCAAATTGATAAGTGGAGTCTTTGGTCTGACGGTGCTAAATTGCGTGGTGCCAACATATTTCAACGGCGTGTTTATGACGATGTTGATAGTGGCAGTCTAGGATCCGGGGCAGTAGGTTCGCCCTACACTCAAGTTGATCTCAATGCTTTGTCTAATCTCGGCGCCAATTGGATCCAAATTTCACATCCGGGGTTATATTCTGAAAAAGCTCCTTATCAACTTGACGAAGATGTGCAAAAAAACTTGGATGATATTTTGGTCATGGCTCAAAATGCCAATATGTTTGTCACCATTGCCTTCCGCACTGGTCCCGGCCGGTCAGAATTTACTTTTTACGATAAGGAAGACAGCGACTGGTTCCCAGACAGCTACCGGGATGATAAGGTGTGGGAGGATGAGGATGCCCAACAGGCCTGGGCAGAAATGTGGAAACATGTTGCCGACCGCTATAAAGACAATCCGATTGTGGCTGGCTATAACTTGATGGTGGAGCCAAACGCTGAATCCAGAGCTTTCTCGAATTCATTAGATAGTCCCGATGACTTCTACCCTCAATATGCTGACAGTCCGGCCGATTGGAACCAATTTTATCCCCAAATAGTTAATTCTATCCGTTCCGTGGATCAAAATACCCCCGTTATTGTTGGAGGTATGGGATATAGTGCTGTTGCCTGGCTGTCTTATCTGCAACCAAGCAATGATCAGCGTTTGGTCTATTCAGTTCACCAGTATGATCCTTTCTCTTATACGCATGATGAGGTTCGCAAGAGCCAATATCCAGGAGAGTATAGTTATAGTGGAGAAAAAATTAATCTCAGCGAGGACTACTTATCTAATCTATTTAGTAACGTAGCCGATTATGGTCAGGAGAATAGCCGGCCGGTGACCGTAGATGAATTTGGTATTTATCGTTGGAAAAATGGAGCCGATAAATATATTGATGCCAGCATGGAGCTGATGGAAAATAATAAGATAAACTATGCACTCTGGAGTTGGGATTCTACTCATCACCTAAAAAACTTTCCTACAGATGACCAGTTTGATTTTACCCATGGGTCGGATAAAAAGAATCATAGGTATGTAGACAATCATTTACTTAATGTAATTAAGAAACACTGGGCTAGGAATAGTACGAGGCCCTATTGAGTACCTTCTAGATTCTTTCTCTCCCATGTTTGCCAGCGGTCGTTGGTGGAGATCATTTTGTTAAATACGTCACTTTTGGCCCCCTCTTTGTATAGGAAATAAGATTTATCGGGCTGATTCTGATCAACAATAAGTCTACTAGTAGCTCCAGATATTAAAGGTTGCTGCGAACCTTCTTCGGCGTCGTCGTTTTTAGCGATCTCTTTAGACGTTGACCAATTATCCCCGCCATCCGACGAGGTAGAGATTTTGAGATACATTTCTCCACTACCACCCCCATAACGGGAAATAGTTACCAGGTAAATATTTTTCTCACCGACTAGAGAAAAATCAAGAATGTCATTGTCTGTCTCGTAAATTTGCTGCCAGGCCTGACCGTTGTTAGTCGACTTTAAAACGCCAATAAAAGACTGAACTGAATCGGACGTGTATCCGGCGACTGGTCGCAGATAAGTAGATAAGGGACGGGAGACGGCGTAAATCGTCCCCTTTTCGGCTCGTTCAATCCAAGCAATTTGCTCAGGAGTTACATTATCAGGGTAAACGATCCCTACCTTTTTGCCAGCCAGCTGATTATAAAGACTACTAGTCTCATTCTGTAGATCCCGATTAATATTTCTCTGCCACCAGCAGAATCCACCGCCCACTACCGCTGCCGTGATAAATATTATAAGGGCGATAATCCAGACTTTGGTTTCCCGTGGACTATTTTGACGCCGACACATTTTCCAACCGATACGCCAGCCGAGCAGGGCAAAAAGAAAAGCGATGATAGCTGCTACAATCCAAGGAATGACGTAAATCATATAAGGGAAAGGACCGGCGCCGTGCAAGGGTCTGGTAGCAAACAAATAGGCTAGAACGACTACGTGCATCAAGTAAACAACAGCAATAAAAATCGGCAGAGCGAAAACAACAGACCAAACAGCTAGGCACTTCTTTGATTTTGCCCACGGTTTTTTAGTCACGCATGTTTGTTTTTGTTGTTGAACAGGCATAGTTAAATATTTTTTTGTATTATCACTACAACTTACTCACTACTATCTAGCCAATATCTTCCTTCTTGGTTTCGTTATACCTCCGCCAGGTTTCTTGAAACTCCATCGACTTTTCTAATAATTCCGTGAATGTCCCACGCGCTACTATTTTACCATCTTTGAAGAAAATAATCTTGTCGAAGAGGGGTAACAAGTGCAAACGATGGATTGCGGAAAGAATCGTCTTAGCTGGGAAAGCGGTGAAAATGTTCTGGTAAATCTGTAATTCATTTTTTGAATCAACGCTGCTGGTAGGCTCATCGAGCAGCACAATTGATTTTTCTTCACAAGCTAGTAGGCCGCGCGCCAAAGCCAGCCGCTGTTTTTCACCCGTGCTCAGGTTAACACCTTTTTCCTCCACCGACGAGTTGAATCCTCGCGGCAGCCCTTTCACTACCTCAGTAAAACAAGCTAAATCAGTAAATTTTTTCACTTCTTCTAAGCTACGTTCGGCTCCCATAGTAATATTGTCTTCAATAGTGGTATTAAAAAGCTCAGGATCTTGGGGGATCAAGGCAATATCAGAACTAATAGCGCTGAAGCCATCTTCCAGCGGAGTATTGTCTATATGCAAGCTAATATTCTGCGGCTGGTACAAATCACGGATCACTTTTAGCAGTGTTGTCTTCCCACTACCACTTTCGCCGATCAGAGCAATCCGTTCGTTGCGACCGATTGAGAGTGCCACATCATCCAGGTGCAGATCAGCGCCCTCCCTGGTGTGGTAGGAGAAATTAAGCGATTTAATATTAATTTCCCGCCAGTGACCTCCTAGATTAATCAGTTGATCAGTATCTTTAGTGACGAACTCCTGAGAAATTGTCTCAGCATTCCGTACGGCCGTGGCTTGACGGACAATGTCACTGTACTGATAAGCAAAACGGTAAAATAATCCGTTAATTCTCTCCACGTAGCCGTAGAGAACGTAAACAGTTCCGATCATAATGACTGTTCCCGTCCGGTAATGACTATAGAGGTAAGTAACCAAGACGAGAAAGACCATTAACACCGAGGCCATCGAAGTCAAAAACCATTTAGTTTCATCAATTTTACGCGTACGTTCAAAAAGTCTCAACGGCTGCATGATCTTTTTCATGATCGCTTTGGCCACTAGCTTTTCAATCCGGAGAATAATAACGGTGGTGATGTTACTGATAGTGTCAAAGACTTTGGCCGAGATTTTATTTTCCGCTCGATACAGTCGGTGATATCTAGGCACCAACCGGCGGTCGAATTTAACAATCATGGTCAAAGTGAGAAGCACCATTACTATCACAATATAACCAGCGTGAAGATTGAAATAAGTGAGAGCCAGATACGATCCGACAAAGCGGATGACGTTATCAATCATCTGAAAAGTCTCCGAAGCGTATTCGCGTAGAGATTTTGCTCCTTTTTCAATCTTATCGATAGTGTCTCCTGAGTGATGATCAGTGTGCCATTGGGCTGGCAGGTTCATAGTGCCTTCGAGCAAGTATTTTTTATAGTTAGCTTCCATTAGGAAGGCGTTTTTTTCTTCAATGAATCGCGCTGGTCCATGGAAAGCCCAGAAACCAACCTCAATCGCAATAAAAAGAACAGCGTAAGATAAAATTAACGGTAGGCTCTCGTCATTTAATCCGTGATCCTGGACGGTGTTAAGGATTAGAGCGAAGACCAGTGGCTCAAAAAAGCTGATGCTGTTAGAAATTACAAACATGCCAATAAAAAGTATGACATTCTTGCGGTTGCCTTTAGAAAATCGCCACATCTGACGGGCGAGATAGATTATAGAGTTATTTTTGAAGGGCATAGTTATTTTTTCTTTCGTAATCTTGTTTGAATCTGCTCACTCTCTAATTCCCGAATCGCATCCTTGGCAATCCAACGCGCTGTTTTATTATCAAGGCGGACAATTTCTTTGGCAGTCTTGAGAGCAATTTTGTTAAGTGCGAGATTTCTCTTGCCAATATTGCGCAGCGCCCAATTAACTGCTTTTTTAACCATATTGCGTTCATCAGTCGCTGCTTTTTTGATGAGCGGCAAAGTTTCAACGAATTTTTTGTCCTCAGCTTCTTTATCATGCCAAGCTAAACAAGCGATCATAGTGTAGCCGGCGCGCTTGGTGAATTCTTGCTCACTTTTAACCCAATCGTATAATTTTTTCCAGGCCAGTGGGCTTTTATCAAAGTTCATGCACATCTGGTCGTTGATATCCCAAGAGTCGAGGTCTTTGACCCAGCTGTCAATTTGCTTGGCAGTAATTTTCTCCGGATCCATAATGATGGCAGCCAGTATCCGTGCTTCGGCGATACCTGTTTTCCACAAATCGAGCGCCAATTGGTGATCGCGGCCAGTTTCTTTGGCCACTTCGCGAATACTTTTAACTGAGGCGCCCAGCCGTCCCTTGGGATTTATACCAAAGCGAGCCATACCGGCCAGTTGTGAAGGATCGGCTTTGGCTTTGAGTTTTTTGATTATAGTGGTGGCGGTATATTTTGACATTTTTTACTTTAAACTTTATTTTATCACATTCCCTAGTGAATAAAAGGCTTGACTTCTTTGTAATATTTGGTACACTTAAAGTACACATTATTAAATCACTAGCCAGATGACTACCAAACTTATTGGAGTTAGAGAATTCCGGCAGAATGTGTCGGCTCTCTACGTCAAAGCCCAAAAAAACAATTGGCGTTTTGTGGTTTTAAATCGCAATCAGCCAATTTTTATGGTTGAGCCTTTGAGTAAAAAAGACACAGTTGTTGAAAAACTAGCTGCCGATGTCGCTAAAGCTAGAGGAGAAGTCAAAAGGGGCAAAATTTATGATTTCGAAGTAATTTGTAAGAAAGCGGGCTTATGAAATATAGTCTAAAATTGACAGCCAAAGCTAGGGGGGATTTTTTATTCATACCGCCTACTATATTATCATCACTCAACCACCAATTATCCCCTTAAGCAAGGGTTAAAGCGGTTGACTAGCGTCCATTATAAGTGTATAATGAGTATATAATGTGAACGTCGTAAAACAAATTAAAAAAAATAAATGACCAAAAGAGCAAAGAGGATGATAGGACTGAGCGCGGCCCTATTTTTTGTACTAACACTAGTCGGAATCTATCAAGTAAATAAAACTATTGCTGGCGAAAGCTGTCCAACCAATCTTGAGCAGGGGAAATTACTAAAAGTTGGCGAGAATTCAACTTACTTTTTTCTAAATGGACAAGGAGAATTAGTCTATCTGCCCAATAAAGGATATGTGATCAGTTGGGGACTTGATTATAATGACTATCAGGATATAAGTGGTGATTGTATGGATCAATATAATGCTCCGATCAGCAACGCCGGAGCAAATTACTTGCCGGGTTCGTATGTTGTGCGTCATAGCTACTCTGATCAACTCTATGTGGTCGAACCAGGTAATAAATTAGCCAAAATTTCCGCTGACGTCGCCAAAGAACTTCACCAAAATAGTAAAGGCGTATATTCGGTAATAAAAATATCTCCTTTTCTGTGGGCTAATTATTCTGATCGCGGAGCTGATATCACGGAGGTCAAACCTTATCCTGGTCAGTTGATCAAGATAGACAAAAAGACTAATTATTATGTCGATGAAAATAGTAAATTGCATGAGGTAACGGCTGCAGGCTTTACAGCCAACAAGTTTCAAAATAGATTTGCACGAAGATATTCTGCCAGTATGATTGAGGGCATGGCTATTGGCAGCAAGATTGATAAAGCTCTTCCCCATCTGCTGGATATGACCCAGCAAACTACGCCGCAGTATGATCCAGATCCAGTTTATGAAGTACCTACTTTGGCAGGCGCTGAGGATGATAAAAAAGTGAGTTTAAGCTGGGATCAATATCAAGGTCCGGATTTGAAATATTATCACTTGGTGAAATCTGAGACAAACACTTCCCCTCAGTACCCTGGAGACAGTAGCCTCATGGATAGCAGCGATGTTAGCGTTACCACTTACACTGATTCTCAAGTTGCTGAAGGTAGGACATATTACTATCGTCTCTGTGTAGAGAATAATTCTAGTGAAATAAAGTGTGGCAATGTAGTCCAAGTTAAAATGAGCCAGACTTCACCGCCTCCAACAGCCGACGCTGCTTATTTTGTCCGTCCCGGCGGAGGTAATACCGAGCAGTGTACAGGCAAAACCAATGCCGATTATTCAGGTAGTGGATCAGCTCAAGATTGTGCCTTTAGTCATCCTTTTTACGTCTTTCCCCCCGAGGGCACTTCTCTGCTCAAAGGTGGCGAAACTCTTATAATTGCTGATGGTTCATACGAGATGGGATATGGTGCCCCTAATACTGGTGCTTGCTCAGAATTTTGGACCTGGGATTGTCAAATGCCGACTATTCCTTCCGGACTGAGTCAAGATCAACCAACGCGTATTTTAGGAGAAGGCTGGAATAATGGTTGTTCAACTATGCCAAAGCTTTCCGGAACGGAGAGGCCGTGGCACATAGTAGATCTAACAGGTAGTGATAATGTCGAGTTACAGTGTTTGGAGATTACTGACGGAGAAGATTGCATTGAAAATCATACGGGGGGCATGGCCTGTGAGCGAGATAATTATCCTCATGGCAAGTGGGCGTCGACTGGCTTGGTTGCCTCTGATTCGGAGAATGTTTTACTGAAAAATCTAGATATTCATGGCCTGGGCAGCAAAGGTATACACGCTGGTCGCTTAAAAGACTGGACAGTAGAAAAGACAAGTATTTCGGGAAATGGTTTTGTTGGTTGGGATGGTGATATTAATACTTCTGGTCGTAATCAAAATGAATCATCAAATTCCGGTACGATGTTGTTTAAAGAAGTTAGTATCGATTGGAATGGTTGTGCTGAGACAGCTGATGGTGGGCATGCTGGTTGTTGGGGACAGTCAGTGGGTGGTTATGGTGATGGTCTGGGGACTGAGCAGACAGCTGGTGACTGGATTTTTGAAGACAGCACCTTCCTGCATAACACTTCTGACGGGCTTGATTTACTCTATCATCGTCTTGGTGGGACAATTACTGTTCGTCGTACCCAAGCAGAGGGTAATGCTGGTCAGCAAATTAAGACAGCGGGAGATACTGTTATGACGGATAATGTCGTTGTCGGCAACTGTAGCTTTTTTGATGGTCAGTCGTTCACTCATAATGTAGATTCTTGCCGAGCAGCTGGTACAGCCATAGCGGTAAATGCTAGCGCTAGTGGCCATCAGACCACCATGTACAATAACAGCGTCTATAGTGAAGGTGATTGTGTAATGACTGCTGACCCAGCTAGCGCTTCAATGACTATTAAATCGCGTAATAATATTTATTATGGCGATGACGATTATACAGATGGCGGCCACGGTGATCGTAGCTGTCTGCTTTGGAGTGAAAATGATAGCTTGACGAATTTTGATAATGATTATTCACTTATCTATGGTGCGAAAGAAAGTGATAACTACAAATGTTCGCAAGGCAGTCACAATATATGTAACTCTGATCCATTATATATCGCGGCTGGTACCAATGTTGAGAATTTCAATTTGCTGGTAAAAAGCAACAGCCCCGTGATTGATAAAGGAATTCAGGAGCCAGGTGTGACGTCTCTGGATTTTCTTAAGCGAACGCGGCCGCAAGGCGAAGGAGTCGATATGGGAGCGTATGAGGTTAAATAAAGACTGAGATTTATTCAAAAAGCGTTCTATTTTATAGGGCGCTTTTTTGTATAAAAAAGGCGGTCTGTTTTAACCGCTTTCTATTAAATTCATCTGCCGGGGAGAGGATTTGAACCTCCACGGGATTGCTCCCACCAGCTCCTAAGGCTGGCGTGTCTACCATTTCACCACCCCGGCATGTAAAATTAATATAGTATAAGGCTTGTTTCCCGTCAATTTGGTTTTTAGTTAGCCTTGACAAAATAGAAAAGCGACCTATAATAAAAATTAGCACTCTAACGTCGAGAGTGCTAATTTCTCCCCCTACAATCTACTCACTACTATTTAACTTCTAATAATATGATTTGCCAAAAATGTAACCAGCGACCAGCCACGGTCGCCATCAAACAAACCGTTAACGGTCAAATTAAATTGATTAATCTTTGTTATTTATGTGCCGAAGAACAGGCGATGTTCTCTGGTAGCCCACTTTCGGGTTCAATTTTTGATTCTTTTTTTGGTGAGCAGTCGCCCAGCACTCAATCAGGGCAGGTTCCAGCCCGACCACAACCACAACCGGAGCAGGTAAATATTATCGATTACTTTTCCGATCGAGCCAAACAAGTAGTGGCGGAGAGTATCGAGAAAGCCAAAGAATTTAAATCTAATAATGTCGACACTGAACATATTTTACTGGGGCTTTTAGAGGAAGAAGAAGTGGTCACGAAGGTGTTGGAAGAACTGGGTATTAATTCTGACGATCTAAAGCAATATGTCGAGAAAAATATTACGGAAGGATCTAAAGAAGTCGAGAATCCAGAATTATCACCGCGGGCCAAGAAAGTATTAGAGCTAGCTTTTCACCAAGCCCGCGAGCTAGGACACAATTATGTCGGCTCGGAACATATTTTGTTAGGGTTAGTGAAGGAAGGTGAAGGCATGGCGGCTCAGGTGCTGGCAAAATATCAGGTGGATGCTGCCAAAGCGCAGACAGCAGTGGTAAAAATAGTCGGCAAAGGTAAAGAAGATAAATCTAAAAGTAAAACCCCCGTTCTCGATCAATATTCAACTGATTTGAGCGTGCAGGCTAAGGAAGGCGAACTTGATCCGGTCATCGGCCGGGTGGACGAGATTGGTCGGTTAATTCAGGTGCTCTCTCGTCGGCGTAAAAACAACCCTGTACTGATTGGCGAACCGGGCGTGGGTAAGACAGCTATCGCTGAGGGCTTGGCGCAACGGATTGTCTCACAAAATGTTCCCGAGGACATGCAAGGCAAGCGAGTGGTAGCCCTTGATCTATCCTCTTTGGTAGCTGGTACGAAATTCCGCGGAGAGTTCGAAAAACGTCTCAAGAAAATCCTCAAGGAGATTAGTCAGTCGAAAAAAGATATTATTTTGTTTATCGATGAGTTGCATACAGTGGTCGGAGCAGGTGGTTCAGAGGGAGCGATCGACGCGGCCAACATGCTCAAGCCAGCTTTGGCGCGTGGTGATATCCAGACGATTGGCGCGACTACGCTTGACGAGTATCGCAAATATATCGAAAAGGACGCCGCCCTCGAACGTCGTTTCCAGCCGGTCTTAGTTGATGAGCCTAACGTGGAAGTATCGATCGAGATTCTCAAAGGCCTGCGTGATAAATACGAGTCTTTTCACAAAGTGAAAATAGCGCACGAGGCAATGGTAGCCGCTGCGGTTTTATCCGATCGTTATATTTCCGATCGGTTTTTACCGGACAAGGCGATTGATTTGATAGATGAGGGTGCGGCTAAGTTGCGCCTGGCGTCGATTACGGCTCCGGAAAAGCTCAAAGAGCTAGCCAAAGGTTTCACTAAGCTGAAAAAAGAAAAGGAAGCGGCTCAGAAGGCGAAGAATAAGAAGAACGTTCTACTCTTAGATAAACAACTCGCTGACGTTAAGAAAGAAAAGGAGAAGTTAGACGCCGATTGGAAAAAGGTCAAAGGCACCAAGCAGCCCGAAGTAACAGCAGCTGACATCGAAGAAATTGTGGCTAAATGGACAGGGATCCCTGTCACCCAGTTGGCCGATGAAGAAACTACTAAATTGCTTAAATTAGAGGGACATCTAGCTAAACGGGTAATCGGTCAAGAAGAAGCCGTCAAAGCAGTGTCGGAAGCGGTGCGGCGTGGTCGCGCTGGTCTCAAAGACCCGAAGCGACCAGTCGGTTCGTTTATTTTTCTTGGTCCGACCGGAGTAGGGAAAACTGAGTTGGCTAAAGCGTTGGCTACGCTTTTGTTTGGTGATGAAGAAGCCATTATTCGCCTTGATATGTCAGAGTACATGGAACGACATACTGTTTCCCGCTTGATTGGCTCGCCGCCAGGCTATGTTGGTCATGAGGAAGGGGGTCAGTTGACCGAAAAAGTTCGCCGCAAACCTTATAGCGTGGTTCTCTTCGACGAAATTGAGAAAGCTCACCCCGATATTTTCAATATTCTGCTGCAAATTCTGGAGGACGGTCGTTTGACGGACTCACAGGGGAAAACAGTGGATTTTAAAAACACAGTCATTATTGCCACCTCTAATGTTGGTTCGGAATTGATCACTGACCTGGCGGGAGGTAAGAAGGGAGCTTGGCGGGGTGAAGATGGTAGCTACGAAAAGACCAAAAATAAATTACTAGACGAGCTGAAAAAACATTTTCGTCCCGAGTTTCTCAATCGCATTGATGAAACAATTGTATTTCATGCCTTGACTAAGACTCAGGTGCGCCAGATCGTTGATTTGATGTTAGCTGAACTTCAACAGTTACTACATGGACAAAATTTAGAGCTGGACGTTACCAGTAAGGCCAAAGATCAGTTAGTCAAAATTGGCTATGACGCGTCTTTTGGAGCGCGACCTTTACGTCGAGCTATTCAAAAAGAGATCGAAAACCCTCTTTCTACTATGTTGCTAGAGGGTAAATACAAAGGAGGTGAGATGGTGAAGGTTGATATTGGTACAAGTAATGAATTTAAATTTGGGAAGGGAAGAGGAAAGTTTCAGAAGCAGAAGAGGAAAAAATAGCACAATCCGGTGTTAGTCGGAAAATGTTCCGGAATAAAAAAGCTGCCCTCTTTGTGGAGCGGCTTTTTGATTTGGCTTGGCAGTTGTTGACGGGGAAATAGTGAATTAGTTTTTAATAAAAAACTGTCTCTGAGAGAAGGAGACAGTTGAGGTTTGAGGAGCAGGTTGTCGAAGTTATTCTCCGTTGACGAAGGAGTGGTCTTCTTTGTCGGTGAAGATCTGAACCGGCCGACCATCAAGCGGGTTGTCGGGACTTTTTGGCTCCGTGTCGGTGTCATGGATGTGTGGTTGGGGCACAGGAACAGTGCTTTGCTCGGATACTTTCTCGGCAGTACTTGTGCTCATTTTTTCCTCCAGATTGAAAGAGCTAGCTTCAATATAGCGGCTTGGTATAATATGTCCCGAAATAGGAACAATAAATTGACAAAATATGGAGATGGACTAAAATAAGGGCAGATACATCCATCAATTTGTAGTCCTAAAACAAGACACTATGAGCAATCTATTAAGTTCATTAAAGAAATATGGTCTGTCCGAGCAGGAGGCCAAAATATATCTAGACTTATTGCAAATAATTGAGGCTCCAGTTTACACCGTTTCTCAGCGCACGGGTATTCCCCGCACTAGCGTTTATACGACTCTGGAGCGTCTTAGACAAAAAGGATTTGTTACTTCCATCAGGAAAAATAGCGTTTTGCACTACACGCCAGAAAGTCCGCAGGCTTTTGTTAGTGCTCTAGAGGAAAAGAAGAAAGTTATTTCCGCTGTATTGCCTGAGATGGCGGATTTAATCGACAGCGCTAAGATTTTACCAACGGTCAAACTTTACCAAGGTCGGAAAGGATACATCAAAGTTCGTCAGGAAATGCTAGCCACGTTTAAGAAAAAGAAAATTAAACAGATTCTTGCTATTTCTTCACCCTCTGATTTCATTATGTTTCCAAAATATTTTCCTATTTGGGTCGAGGCGCGAAAAAAGCTGGGCGTGGGAGCTAGAATACTACTGCGCGCTGACGCCAAAGCGGATAAACATTTTCAAAATAATAAAACGGATTTGCGGGAAGTACGATATCTGCCGCCAGAATACCAGTATAAAAGCACGCTGAATATTTACGGTGACCAGATGGCTATTTTTTCTCTCCAGGGAAAAGATTTTAATTCAATTATCATTGATTCTACTGTGATTACGGAAATGTTCCGTCAGTTTTTCAATTTAACTTGGCTGTTGTTGGCGGAAAACGACTAAATTTCAGGGGGAATTGCTACCAAAAGCTGTTTCTGTCCGCTAGAGGCAGCTTTTTTAAATACTCTTCTCATTTTTCCCGCACTATGTTAATGTGTCCCATTAATTTAATTAGTTATTATGTTTGCCGTAGCCGAAAAACGCGACAATGATGTCATCAAACATTATCTCCGAGTCACCCTTGTTAAAATAGAAAATGAACAAGCTTATCTTACTCTAGAAGACGAGCAGCAAATAAAGTGGCCAAAAGCTAAACTCCCTGCTAATCTAATGGTAGGCGAGTCCTTTTATTTGGTAGCCGCTAAAGAGATCAACACCGAAAAACAAAAAAAAGAACTGGCCAAAACAATTTTAGAAGAGATTCTAAATGAGGATTAGTCTTAATAAGCTGTAGTTTACCTAACAGCATGGGCAAGCTTAAAAAGCAAAAAGGTCAAAGACCAGCAAAGTTCACCCATGGGGTTAGCTTTGTTTTTTTTATAGTCCTTCTCTGCTTATCAATTTCCGGTGCCTATCTTCTCAGCCTTGATCTATTTTACAAAGATCGTTTTTATCCTCAGACTACTATCGCCGGTGCCGATGTTTCCGGCCAGACCAAAAAAGAAGTGCGAGACACCTTATATCCCAAGGTGTCTACTTTTAATGAGAGTCTCAAATTCGTCTATCAAGACCAAATTAGAGAGACTAAACCAGAGAATATCGGCATTTATATAGACGTCGAGCGAACACTAGACCAAGCTTTTCAGGTAGGTAGAGATTCGCTTACTTGGTGGTCAGTTGTTGACCGGATGTCTCTACTCTACGGCGACAATATTTCAGTTGATCTTTCTTATCGAGTAGATGATGAAGTGTTTAACAATTATGTAGCCGAAGAACTCGCTTTTGGTGAAGCTAGTCAAGATCTGAGTCTATCATACCGAGAGGGAGATTTTGTGGTAAAAGAAGGCCAGGAGGGTCGAGGAGTGAGCAGTAAGTATTTATTGGCCTTGCTGGCGCATAATATTCTTGATAGTTCTCTCGAGCCTATTAATATCCCAGTTGATACAACTTACTCTCGGGTGGCCAAGAATGAACTCCAGTTAGCTAAACTCGAAGCTCGAAAAATTATGGGCGCTCCATTTAAACTGCACTATGTTGATAAACAATGGGAGATTTCTCCGGAAGAGCTAGTTGACTGGGTTGATTTTACTATTAGAAGTGACGATGAATTAGAGCCATCAGATTATCTGACCAAAGATAATTTTGATCTTGATAATTTCATTTTAATTAATCTGGGTCGATCGAAATGGGTGAATAACAAAACCGATGTAGTTTTAATGGCCACTCTTAATCGGGGCGTCGTCGGTCAACGACTACAATCTATTGCCGAGGAGGTTAATCTCCCCGCCAGGAATGCTAAGTTGCAGATGGTTGATAGCCAATTAACTGTTTCCCAGCCGTCGGAAAAAGGTCGGGAGATGTTGGTTGATGGTAATTTTGAAATTTTGGCGCGGCAAGTGAAAACTGACAAACGTGAGCTAGCTTTACTCACCAGAGAAACTGGCGCCGAAGTAACAGCGGAAAATATTGGTGAACTGGGAATTAAGGAACTACTGGCAACAGGAGAATCAAATTTTGCTGGCTCACCGTCCAACAGAAAGCATAATATTAGCGTAGCCTCCGACAAACTAAACGGAATTCTAGTAAAGCCAGAAGAAGAATATTCACTAATAAAAAATATTGGCGAGGTTAATGCCGAAGCGGGGTATTTACCGGAGTTGGTGATTAAAGAAAACAAAACTATTCCGGAATATGGCGGTGGACTGTGTCAGATTGCCACTACTAATTTTCGAGCGGCAGTTAAAACTGGCCTTGATATTACTGAGCGTCAGAGCCATTCTTACGCGGTATCTTATTACAACCCCCAGGGTACTGATGCCACCGTTTATATTCCTCACCCTGATTTGCGTTTTGTCAACGACACACCAGCTTACATATTAATTCAAACTAGAATTGAAGGAAACATGCTTTATTTTGAATTTTATGGAACGAACGATGGACGGGAAGTGGAATTGATTGGCCCCACTTATTGGGATCGTAAAGAGGATGGGTCTTTTCGAGCCAAATGGGTACAAATAGTACGGCAGGATGGCCAGGAAGTGATGAAACAGCAATTTGTTAGTTACTACGATTCACCGGATAAATATCACTAAAAAAAGCGCTAGTTAGCGCTCGGTGGTGGATTACTACTCACGGAGCTGTAGGCAGAAAAATCTCAAAAGGGTTTGCAAAGCGTAAAGCCTAGCAAGCCTTTTAGAAAGATTCCCCCGGTGCCTACAGATCCCTGAGTAGAAAGAACCCATCAAAGGGTAAAACGTTACATCCTAGCATGATCTAGTTTTCTTGTCAAGACATTTTACTTAATTTATACTGGTAGAAAGCTTAAATAAAAGAAATAATAACCCAATCATTATGGCTCAAGGAGACGAAAAAATACCTGTTGAGCCGGAACAGGCTCTGGAGCAGGGTCAAGAGGCAAAAGCGGGAACAGTAGAAACGGCAGCTGATTTGGAAGCTTTGGGGGAAAAAACGTTGGCGGACGTTGCTGGCACGCTAGAAGAAGCGCAACAAACTGAGGATTTAGGTGGAGCGGTTGAGAGGGCAGGAGTAAATCCAGTCACAGTGGATGTTGCTGGAGTGGAAGGTGAGATCGAGCAAGTTCAGGGAGAGATGGGGCAAACAGCCCGAGATGCGAAGGATGAGATCAGAGAGAATATGCCTGGAGAAGGAAAAGGCGAAAGTGAATCGACCACTGAGAGACAAGAATTTAGAAGCAGAGAGTCGACCCTGGAGTTTGTTAGTGATTCGCGTCAATTTTTCGCTGAGCGTTTTGCTGATGATCCCGAAACACAGCGAGTAATTGATCAGGCAATTGATTTATTGGCTGCGGCTGATGAGGAAAATTATCGCGAGGTGGGCTATCATAACCCTGACCATGTTCTTAGTATGGCTCGCAATGGGATGTTAGCCCTGGATAACATCCGTCAGCAGCGACCAGAGATTTCTGTTCCACAGGGATTTGATAAAATTATGGCGCTGGCGGCCATTCTCCATGATATGGGTTATTATTCCCGCGATGAGCAATTTGACACGATGAAAGTTGACCATGAAACTCGCAGTAAGCAGTATATAGAAGATCAAGCAGAGGGATTAGGATTGTCGGCGGATGAGGTGCGCAGTGCTCAGATTATTGTTGAGGGAACAAGATTTGCCACTCCGCTGTTGCATATCGAAGATATCGTCAATCCAGCCGAGACTCAAATTCCCGCTGAGCAGCAGGCAGTCATCTTGTCTAAATATGGGATTGATAAAAAATTACTCACTGACCTTAATGATCAAGAACAAGCTGCTTTGCTAGGAGCATCGATTGCTGGCACACTAGATATCCTGGGAGCGGACAATAATTATTTAACTGGTGTGGCTGAGTTGCAGCGAGAGTTCGGGGTTGATAAGCGGGCCTTGAAAAAACATTTAGATGCAACCATCGGTGGAGTCGAAGGTAAGGCGAGCGAAACTGCCATCAAGGGAGCAGCTGATGGTGGCAACCAAGCTGCCGGAGAATATATGAAAATCCCTTTGGCTCAAACTCCACTTGATCAAGTGAAGAATAGCAAGTTTTTTTATCAGTTTGCTGTTCCTAATCGGATTTCTAAGACGGGCTTAGTAGAAGCGGATGGCGCCGGGATGTTAGTAGCCGAAGGTAGTCTGTTAGGAGAAGGAATTGTGGGTCAAGCTCGTGCTAATCAAGCTAAAGTTTTTGCTTATTTTGATAATCAGGAAGTACCGGCGGAAGTTGCTCATTTAGTTGAATAATAAAAAAACAGCGACTGGTGCTTGGTTAAGCTAGTCGCTGAACATTCTTGAATAGGTACGCGTCAGCCAGGGGCTGGGGTCGGTGAGTGGCTCAGAGACGAATCGCTGGCCGGTGCTTTTTAGGCGGCCGATTAGTCTTGATCCTCTCACTGGTTCACCCAGAGTTACTTCTTCCGAATCAGCGCCGGCGGAAAACCCCTCCACCTCGATGTTGTCGTGGGCAGCGCTGGTGCCATCCTTACTCATGACCAACATCTGGTGTAGGCCGGTTCCAACTTGGACTCCGCCTCCGTCTCTTGTTTCCATAGTTATCAATTTTTCATCCTCTCTCCGGTGAGGTCAGAGGTTAATTAACACAATGTACGGTGCTGACTTTTTAACACTTTTTATCTGTTGTGTCAATCGATAATTCTCTAAACAGAAATCTATCTCCCAACGTAAAATAGTGTATACTTAAGGGACTGTTACCAAAAAGAAATTAAAACCTCCCAGATGATCGAAAGCCAAAATCGTCTAATTTCCGCTACTCCAAAAGATGAAGAGCAGAACTTCGATTCTACTTTGCGACCGAAGCGAATGGCTGAATTCGTGGGGCAACAAAAAATTAAGAACAACCTCAAAGTTTTTATCGAAGCAGCCCAGAAACGTCAGGAGCCGATGGAACATTTGCTGTTGCATGGCCCAGCTGGCATTGGTAAAACCACCCTGGCTAATATTATCGCTTCCGAAATGGGTGTGAATATTCGTACCACCTCTGGTCCAGCGATCGAAAAGGCCGGTGACATCGCAGCTGTCCTCACCAATCTTGAAGATGACGATGTTTTGTTTATTGATGAGATTCACCGGATGAATCGGATAGTAGAGGAAGTACTTTATCCAGCGATGGAAGACTTTGCTTTGGACATCATGATTGGCAAGGGACCGTCAGCTAAGTCGCTACGCTTGGATTTACCCCGCTTTACTATTATTGGGGCGACGACACGGGTGGGTATGTTGTCTTCTCCCTTGCGTGATCGTTTCGGCTCTCTGCATCGCTTGGATTTTTATAGTGATACTGATATTGAGAAAATTCTTCAGCGTTCGGCTCGTATTCTGGACGTGGAGATGGAAATGGCCGGAGCAGCCGAAATCGCCAGGCGTTCCCGCCGTACACCTCGGATTGCCAATCGTCTCCTAAAACGTATCCGTGACTATGCACAAGTAAAAGCGGATGGTATAATTACGACAGATGTGACCAATGCTGCTCTCAAGATGTTGGAAGTCGATGAATTGGGTCTAGACGAGGTAGATCGTAAACTACTCCAGACGATGATTGATAAATTTAACGGTGGTCCAGTCGGTCTGCAGTCTTTGGCGGCAGCTGCCTCGGAAGAAAGCGAGACGGTGGAGGAAGTATATGAGCCGTTTCTACTCCAGATGGGTTTTATTGTCCGAACACCAAAAGGACGGACAGCGACTGAAAAAGCGTACAGTCACCTGGGGGTAAAATATAATAAGGATAAACAAGAGAAGTTGTTTTAGCCTATTCTCATGACTCTCATCCCCTTTTTAATTGGGTATTATGTGGCACTTATGATTCTGGGTGTGTTCAACTTTTTTGTGGTTGTCCATGTTTTTAAGTACAAATATTTAGGCCCGAAATACAAATATATTCTCTTCGCTTATTTTTTCATTCTCGCTTTTGTCATCGGTTCGACTCAACTATTTATTCTGAAGGTTGATTGGAACGAACCAATTATTTTTCCTTCGTTTGTAAATCCTTTTACTTTAACCGGAGAGCTGATCGATATTCCCAAACCCTAAGGTAAATATATGCCCATTGGTTTTGATTTCCCAGGTAAAGAAAAAAATGAAAAAGTGGTGTTGCTATTGCGACGCCACCCCTTTATTTTATTCAAGCAAAATTTTATTTTCCTGATTTATTTTTCGATCCCCGTTCTTATTTATGTTGTCGGTAAATTTTGGCTAACATTTTTTCTGAATTTTCCCGTTTACCCAATCTTTGTTTTGTTGGTAAGTATCTACTATTCCTTCTTTCTTTTATTTCTTCTAATTGAATGGATCGACTACTATTTTGATGTCTGGGTAGTAACCGACAAGCGTTTGATTGATGTTGACCAAATCGGTCTGTTTAAAAGAGTAGTCTCGGAGACTCGGCTTGATCGGATTCAAGATGCCACAGTAGAAATTACCGGCATGTTTGGCACCTTGTTTCATTATGGCAATGTTCATATCCAGACGGCAGCTCGAACACAGCGCTTTGAAATTAAGCAAGTGCCAGAGCCAACCCAAGTACGATCTACTGTCTTAAGTATGTATGATAAATACGCATTGAGAATGGCTAAAGAAACGCATTCTACAGCTATCCCGGCTGCTACTGATCAATCAGCGGCTAGTGATTCTCCTACTTCTACGCAAACTCCTAGTGCTCAGGGTCAATCGTCATCTTCTGCTCCATCGCTGCCACCCTCTCCGGCTCAGCCAGCAGCCACTGGTAATGTGACGGGGCAACCAGATCATACTGTTCCAACTTCCTCTCAATCTCCAGCGGCTGATTCTAATAATCCAGAAGGACAGCCGTCTAGTGATCAGACCTAATATGTTTCAGCTATGAAAATTACTATTTGTGGCAGTATGACTTTTGCTGGTAAAATGTCGGAAGCCAAAAAGGAACTCGAGAAGCAAGGACATGTTGTTTTTGTGCCGTGTGATATTGAGAAGCACTTAGAAAATCCGGCGCTGGTTGATAATTTTGCTGAAGATTTGCCGCACATGATCGCCAATGATGTTATCCGCGATCATTTTGACCTAATCGAAAAAAGCGACGCGATTGTGGTGTTAAATTATCCTAAAAATGGTTGCGATGGCTATGTCGGTGCTTCTACCCTGATGGAAATGGGTGTGGCTTACTATTTACACAAAAAAATATTTACCTTGTTTGATATTCCTGCCTCCGACAAAGCTCGTTGGGCGCATGAAGTTAGTGCGATGCAGCCGGTGGTGTTGGCAGGGGATTTGGGGAAAATAAAATAGCGCTTCATGAAATTATCAGAGTTCGATTATTATTTACCGCGCGAATTAATCGCGCAACAGCCCGCCACGCCGAGAGATAACTCTCGGTTATTTGTTATCAGGCGCGAGGCGGGTTGGTTTGAGCACCGGCGGTTTCATGATTTAGGTGAATATTTGCAAGCGGGGGATGTTATGGTTCTCAATAACTCCCGGGTTATTCCGGCGCGACTAATTGGTCGTAGGGAAACGGGCAGGCTTGTCCGCTCGGTTCGTTCGTCCCAATTGGATCAGAACACAGCGGACAAACCTCGCGAAGCGGGCGGGAAAGTTGAGGTTTTTTTGTTACAGGAGATTGGGGATGGTGCTTGGGAAGCTTTACTAAATAGGAAAGTTATTGTTGGCGAGCAGATAATTATTGCTGATGGGTTTTCCGCCGAAGTGGTGAAATTGCCAACTGAAGGGCAGAAGTGGCTGGTTAAGCTTGATTGTGGAGGACGTGGTTTTGATGAATTGCTGGAGCAGTATGGCCAGACACCGCTGCCGCCGTATATTTCGCCGGAAGATCCTTCGACAGACTCAGGACAGGAGAAAATTCAAGAGCAATATCAGACTATCTACGCTGATCCGGGTAAAAAAGGCTCGGTAGCAGCACCGACAGCTGGCTTGCATTTTACTGAGAGCTTGCTAGAAAAGTTGCAGCGGAAGGGAGTGCAGCTAGAATATATAACTTTGCATGTTGGGTTGGGGACGTTTGAGCCAGTACGGTCGGAAAATATTAAAGAACACCAGATGCACGCCGAATATGTGGAGGTGGAGCGGGAGACAGTTGCGAGGCTACAAAAGGCTAAGCAGGAGGGTCGCCGGATAATTGCGGTGGGGACGACTTCAGTGCGGACACTGGAGTTTTTAGCTAGACAGGAAGATCAGGATGCGGAATTTCGAGACTGGGTTAATCTTTTTATCTATCCTGGCTACGAATTCAAGATGATTGACAGCATAATCACTAACTTTCACTTGCCTAAGTCAACTTTACTAATGCTGGTGTCAGCTTTCGCCGGCCAAGAGCTAATAAAAAAAGCCTATCAGGAGGCTATTGTGCAAAAGTATCGTTTTTATAGTTTTGGGGATGGAATGTTGATTTTGTGAACCTATTTGTTGTGTTTTTTCGGATAAATCCGATATTCAAACATATTTTGCCGGCAGCCGCTCAGGTTTTTTTGTTGATAGCGCCTACCTACCTTGCCGCCTAGTAACTCGGCAACTTTTCGACTAGGGATGTTGTCTTTCTCGGCTGGATAGAGAATATATTTATAGTCTAGATTTTTATCTGCCCAATCTTTCAGACCCTGCATGGCTTCTTGGCCGTATTTGTGTCCGTGAGCTGATTTTTTGATCCAGATACCGAGTTCAGGAGTCTTAGTCTCAATATTGTGCAAGCCAGCACAACCCAGGAATTCACTAGGTTTTTTTAGAATTACTGTCTGTAAAGTCTGGCCGCTTTTTAATTCGGTGATCGATCTATCGATGAATTCAATCGTCTCGGAAATATGCTTGGCTGGTCGTGGGTACATGTAAGTCGTTATTTCGGGCGTAAACTCGGCAAAAATAATGTCTTTGTATACCAAAGAGATTGGTTTTAGTTTAAGGCGAGAAGTGCAGATTATTTCTTTAAGCAGGTTTTTCATTTTTAGTGACATTTCCAGTGACTATCATCATCCCCATCAAGATCCAAAATAGCATCGCCAAATCATTCTTAAAATAGGGAGCGTCGACGAGGCCGTAAACGAGGATACAGATCATAGCAGCCAGGAGCGGAAGAGCGTAGACTTGCCTGCCAGTAGGTAAGTTACTGACGCCAAGATTTTTTATTCCCCGCTTAAAATATTGCCAGACAGTCAATAGTAAAGCGATCAATCCCAACACTCCTGTCTCCACCCAAAAGTTTAAGAAAATATTATGTGGGTAAAGCGATAGCTCTACGTGCCGCGCTTCTTTGTACTGTTCGTAAAGCGCTGGAAAGCCAGCCAAGCCAGCTCCGAAAATAGGATTATTCGCCAGCAAGCGCGCTGTGCCTTGCCAGAGCACCAGCCGGACTTCGCCCGACACATCTTGGAAAGTAGCCAGAGTGACAATGTATTCTCTAGTGACAGGGATAGCTAGTAAAATTATAATGGCAACCAAGCTGAGGATGATTATTTTGAGCCGATATTTAGTGAACAGCAGAGCGAAAAAAGTCGCCGCTAACACTCCCAACCAGGCTCCTTCGGTCTTGGCAAAAACCAGCGCCAACGTCATCGCACAAACAGCCAACCCAGCCGGTAGCCAGAGCTTGTAATTTGCCGCCACCTTTTTGCCGTTTGAGATGATAAAAGCCAGTACCAATGACAATATCGGCGCAATAAACAGTCCCACGGCGGCTGGGTAACCGTAAAATGACGTCGCTCGGCGCGCTCCGACCAGATCATAACTTTCTGGGATACCCCAGCCAGTGAAATACTGGACAATAGCCGTTAAAGCAATAAAAGTAGCTGAAGCAGCCAAGGCAACGATAGCTTGTCGGAGCTGTTTTTTAGTCTCGACAACATTAACGAAAACAAACAGCAGTAAAATCGGTTCGACAAAATAGGCTTTCCACAAGCCGAGAGCAGCTAGTCGGTCTGGCGCGACAAAGACAGCAATGGTTGCCGCCACCAAGAGCAAGAGAGCAGGAAAAGCAAATTTACAGCGCAGAGATTCTTTGCTAGCCAAACCTAGTTTTTTCCTAACAATCTGCCTCACCAAAAAGACCAGCAGCAAAACAATTATCATCCCTTCCAAAAGCGTGCTAGACACTCCAGCTAACTGGAAACGAATCAGGTAAGTAGGGAGTAGGGCGGAAATCAAAAAGACACCCCAGACTGTTTTTTTAATGGAGAGAATGGCAAAAAGAGCCAGAAGAATTGTAATAATAATTAGAGACATAATTACTGATCAAGTACAAATTACTCCTCAATCTTATAAACCAAAATCGATCCCCCGATAATTGTCTCCGGTTGATACTTTTCCAGCCAGCGATAATCTTTCTCACCGAAATTATCAGCGTAGTATTTACTATTCTGGAAGTAGGTGGCTGACACCGCCAGCCAGCCAGTTGTCTCGCCGTAATTGGAGCGCCACTCTTCTTGCCGGTCACCCATATAATATTCTGGCACTGAACCGCCAAAGTAATCAATCTTTATATGCTCAATGTTGTTCTCTTCGACATAACTGGCTAGTCTCTTTAAGTCTTGTCCCCAATCTAGATTAGAGTCCACCGTGTATTTATAGGCGTTGTCACGGCCGATGAATTCGTTGAAGTAAGCCAAATAATGGGGGAAACTAACAAAGTTGGTCATTAAATAATAAAGTATAATAATAACTAGCAATACTATCTTTGAGCGTTTGAGATTTTTGACCTTAGTTTTATGATTGCCAAAGAATTGCACCACGTATTTAGCAATCAGCATAAACATGAAAGGATAAATAGGTAGGACATGGCGTAATCCAATGTTAAGATTACTGCTC
Source organism: Patescibacteria group bacterium (assembly GCA_018818965.1). Classification (GTDB taxonomy): domain Bacteria; phylum Patescibacteriota; class JABMPQ01; order JABMPQ01; family JABMPQ01; genus JABMPQ01. Next base: position 87,455 of record JAHJQX010000014.1, read on the forward strand.
ATGCCGATGACAAAAAAAGCAAAAATCACCGAAACTATAATAATTTCTGGTAAGAACTTCCAGCCGCTCGCTGTTATTCGTCTGTAAAAATTCCGCAGTCTGTTTCCAGCCACTGCAATTTTTTGTGTCCGAGCCTGCTTGAAAAAATCCAATACGAATAGAAACATTGCTGCCATTGCCAAGACAATGGTTGAAATTGGCGTTTTGATTAGAAAAGAAAGAGGATAGTAATACCACCATGATTGGTCAGTAGTCTCACCCCAGAAGTAAGTGGTATTACCTCCTTGAACACGGGCGAAGACCATAAACAGGCCGAGAATATATTGAGCGAAGGGCTTAGTGATAAAGTTATCCTGCATAGCGTGTAAAGTATCGCGTACGGTCGGTATAAGAGCACCGCCGCCGGGCAATGAGGTATCAATTAGGCGACTTTGTACTTCAGTCGGCATGTTGAAAGTGAAGACGACATAGACAACCTCAACTAGCAGGAAACCAATCACAAATATTAGAACCAGTGAGATTAACAAGGTATATGACCTTTGCAACCAAAGACTCTTTATCCTGTTTGATCCGGGGAAATTGAAAGGGAAGATTTGACGATGCTTGCAAAATATTACTAGAAGAACTAATAATCCCAAGTAAACGACCAGGAAAATGTTGGAAAATTTTACTAACTGAGCTATCCCGAAGAAAATGCCGGAGTAAAAAAGATGCCGCCAGGAAGGATCCTTGATGAATTTATAAAAATAATAGAGGGTGATAAAAAACGAAGCAGCGACGCCTAAATCAGTAGTGACTAAGCGACTGTGAGCCAAAATATTGGGTGAGAAGGAAAAAAGGAACAAAGCAAAGAGGGCAGTTTTCTTGCCGAATAGATCACGCGTCCAGAGATAGACATAAATTCCTAGTAGAAGAGCATACAATAATATCGGATATCTATTCCAGAAGAGCATTTGGTCAGCGTCGTTTTCATAGTGGTAGATAAATTTCCAACCCGTTTCCCATTGTCCGTTAACGTCATCCTTCCAAGCTGGTAGGTCTTCGGGAAAATTTAAATCCATAAACAATAATGGCAAAGAAGCTATTGCTTTCAGCAAAGGGGGATGTTCGGGGTTAAGACGGTAGTCGAAATACTTAATATAGGAATAGCCGGCGGGGATGTGGGCTATCTCGTCAGTAGTCCCGGAATCACCGAGCATACTGAATAGTCCCATTGAGAACATTGCTGCCAACAATAAGGCCGCTATAATACCAGAATGTTTTTCGATAAATTTCATATTTTTTCGTTATGGATAATATCGTTTAACGGTCGACGTTCTTGATAAATTGGTTTGGTGTCGGGGTAGCCAACAGGCAGCATTGCAATCGGACGAAGCCTAGGGGACGCTTGCAAGATTTCGCGAACTTTGGCTTCAGCGAACGAACCGATCCAAACACTACCTAATCCTTCATTGGCGGCGGCCAGATGAGCTTGGGTGATAGCAACAGTTGCGTCTTGGATGGGATAGAGTTCTATTCCTCGCTTGTCAGAATTTTCCGCGATTCGTTTGGGGTTGGCGAAAAAAACCAGGATCAAATTAGCGTCAGCAATAAAGGGTTGTGGTTTTAGAGTAGTAGCTGCTAGTTTTTTGATAGTTTCTTTTTGTTTTACCAAAACTACTTCCAGGGATTGAAGATTCTTGGCCGAAGGGGCGAGACGAATAGCTTCCAAGATCGCTTGCAATTTATCTGAGGGAATCTCTTTGTTTTGAAAAGCCCTGATTGAACAGCGAGCTTTTACCAAATCTCTAAATTCCATGTCATTAAGATTATTTACTTATTGGCATTATACCAAATTTATCCCCAATCCGTGAATTAAATTGAAGCTTTAAGCAAAGTCGTCTATACTAAAGATAAAAGTGTCTATCCCAAGTACGAAAATCCAGAGCAGGTTTTACTTAGTTTATTTAACCAAATTTATGCCTAAACAAAAAAAAATAATTTCTCAACAAGCAGCCAGCGAGGTTCTACACGATAGTGACTTCACCAATTATGATTCCAAGCGGAAAAACCGCAGTCGCTATATGTTGTTAGGATCAGAGCGTCGTCGTAAGCGTGTTCTAATTCATGGGGCTATTTTTGTTATCACTGTCGATGATAAAGAAAAATTGCAGCTCTGGCCTAATCACTCGGTATATATTGTGAACGGAAAAATTAAAGAGGTTTTTCCAGCTGATAAAGGACGGATTCCGGTGAGCGACATTGATCTCATTTACGACGCTTCCAAGCGGGGTGGGATAATCATTTCTCCTGGCTTTATTAATGCTCACTCCCATCCGCCGATGTATCTCCTGCGTTCTTCAATGATGTTGGATAAAGGTAATATCGTTGATCAGATTGCCAAAATGGCTCGCCTGGAGGGTAAAATGACGAATGAAGATTTTTTTCTGGGAGCACTTGGTGATTTAACCGAGGAACAGAAAAATGGCATCACTACCACTCTCAGTCACTATGGGGTGTTTGAGCCAGTGGAAGAAGCAGCCAAGGCCTGTCAACAAAATGTAATTAATGCTATCTCGGCCGTTTCCAATTCCCATCCAGAGAACACCCCCGCCCTAGTAGAAAAGATTTTGCGACGAAAAAATTCCTACTTTACCAAGCCGGCTATTGCTATTCACTATTTGCATAAGGCCAGTCCGACGCAATTAGAAAAAATTAAGCAGCTAGTGAAAAAACACCACGCTTTATTTACTATGCATGCCGCTGAGAGTGAAGAGTGGGTGCAGGAAAATGTCAAAAAGTTTGGCGAACGGACGGTGGAAACACTGGAAAAGCTCGGTCTAGCCAGTTCGCACGTGTTGCTTTCCCATTGTGTTCATTTATCTGGTCGAGAGATTGATCTGATTAAAAAATACAAAATTGGCGTAGTTCATTTACCTACCTCTAATAAATTACACCGGAGCGGCGAATTTGATTTTGTGGAATTTGTTAAGCGGGGAGCAGCCGATCAGGTTTGCCTGGGAACGGATAGTGTTATTTCAAAAAATAGTCTGGACTTACTATCTGAAGCTCTACAAACGCGTATCACTCATTTACATAAACACCGCGTATTGTACGAAGATCTTTTCCGCATGGTTACTTCACAAGCGGCTCGGATTCTCAGGCTGGGTAAAGTAGGCAAAATCCTTCCTGGTTATCAAGCTGATATTTCCTTCTGGAAATTGAAAGACCGTGGTTTCTTACCCTACAACGAAAAAGAACCTCTCAGCTTGGTAGGTAATATGATCACCCATGGGGGGCGTAATATTCGTGATCTGATGATTAAAGGTGAGTTTGTTATCTCTAATCGAGTTCATAATTTGATCGATGAGAGTGCTCTTTTGATCAAGTTACAGGAAGCCCACATGGCGTTGCGAAAGAGGATCGGGAAATAAAAAATTAATAACAAAAAACGAATGGCAAAACTCAAACAGATGTTAGTTATCCCAATCGCAGTTTTTGGTCTACTGATAGTAGCTGGTACGGCGCTAGCTTCTCCAGCTGATACTCTACAGCCTGCCAGTACTATCACCTACAATGAAGAGGTGGTGGTAAATAATACTGTTAAAGCTAATTCAGCCTATATTGGCTCTACAGCTGCTGGAGTGGGTGGTGTTACTTTTTTCAATGGCACTATCGTTAACAATGCCGTCGACTCAAGTGGCAACAACACTATCCCAGTTACCTTTGGTGACGATGTGCGGATTGATGGCGAGATTTATCGCACGGAAATAGGTGGCGAAAATCCTCTGAAATTGGCCGACACGATTAGACCGCAGACCAGCAATGTTTATGATCTGGGCACTTCCTCTTATCAGTTTAAAGATGGTTATTTTGCTGGGGCATTGAATGCGGGCAGCATTACTACAGCCGGTTCATTAATAGCAGGAAGTGTTGCTACCACTGGCTCATTGGCAGCTGGCAGTATCACTACCTCTGGCGCTCTCTCTGCCGGTAGCATAATTACAGCTGGTTCGTTGACTGCTGGCGATATTGTCACTGCTGGCACAGTAGATGGGGTGGATGTGTCGGCGATTCCTTCGACTTATGTGAGTCAGAGTTCGCCTAGTTGGGATAGTAGAAACGGTAAAACAAGCGTCCCGGCTAGTAGTTGTATACCTGAAGATAATGGTATTTCTTATGCCTTCACGACCGGTGAACATGCGTTATATGTAGATAGTGGTGTTGATATTGCTCCTCCGGGGTATGGATTTTATTGCCCGGTGCAACTTCCAGATGGTGCAATTGTAACTTCAGCGGAAGCTTATGTTACAGATAATGGAGCAGGTGGTATTGTAGCTAGTTTCTATAACGCTGATCTCGAAAATTATTCTCATGGTACACCTCGGACGGATTCAACTTACTCTTTGGGTTCTGGAGATTTGATTATTGATCTAGATTCTATAAACCAGACAGTTGACAATAGTGCGAATGCTTACTATATAGTAATCAATATTTCTGATACTGGTACTAATTATGGCTTTCATGGCGCTGTAGTTAATTATACTTATACTGAGCCTTACTAAAAAAAGGGCATAGAGCCCTTTTCTATTTCTCCAGCCGATCGTAACTAATAATTCGGCGCTTTCTCTATCTTCTCCAGACTATGCGGATGACTTTCTCTGTAGCCAGCGCTGGACATCTTAACGAATTCTGCTTTTTGGGCTAGCTCGGCCAAGTTTCTGGCGCCGCAGTAGCCGAGACCTTGCCGTAAGCCTCCCACCAGTTGGGTAATAATATCTTTAACTGAGCCTTTGTGCTTGGTATAGCCAACCACGCCTTCGGCGATCATCTCCTTAGTCTGCTTGTCTCCTTGTAAGTAGCGGTCTTTAGAGCCGGCTTCCATGGCGTCAATCGAACCCATACCGCGATAGGTTTTGTATTTTTTCCCACCTTGCTCTATTATTTCACCCGGAGCTTCATCGGTACCAGCTAATAATCCCCCCAACATCACCGCTGACGCACCAGCAGCCAGCGCCTTTACAATATCCCCCGAATATTTTATCCCACCATCAGCAATGATTGGTGTTTTGGTTTTACGAGCTGTTTCAACCGCGTCCATTATAGCAGTCAGCTGCGGTACACCTACGCCGGCTATCACTCGCGTGGTACAAATTGAGCCGGGACCAACTCCAACCTTGACGACATCGGCTCCGGCCTTAATGAGATCAGTAGTGGCTTGGCCAGTAGCGACGTTGCCACCGATAATAGCCACTTGCTCACCATATTTCTGCTTGAGCTGTTTGATCAAGTCGCCAATCTTATAGTAGTGACCGTGGGCGACATCAACCACCAAAGCATCTGCCCCCGCTTTTACGAGTAATTCCGCTCTTTCCTCCACATCTTGGCTAATCGAAATAGCCGCTCCACACAGCACGTTTCCTTTTTTTACTTTCTCCACCTCCGCTGTTTGCTCAGCCGGAGTCATGTTCTTGTGAATAATGCCGAGTCCACCAGCCTGCGCCAAGGCAATTGCCATCTCACTGGCCGTCACCGTATCCATCGCCGCTGATAAAATGGGGATCTCCAACTTTACCTTGGGCGTTAATTGGACAGAAGTATCTACTTTACTGGGTGAATGCTTTGATGCTTGGGGGACTAATAGAACGTCATCAAAGGCGAGTGCTTCTTTGATCATTATGGTAAGTTAGTATATTTATTAGCTTCATTTTAGCCTACGTCTGCGCTATAATCAACTTATTATGAAACATCAAATAGCTATCCTAGATTTTGGCTCGCAATATACTCATCTGATTGCTCGTCGCATCAGGCAGCTGGGGGTGCTGGCCAAAATATTTATGCCCGATGACAACTTGTCGGAAATCGGTGAGGTTAAAGGTATTATTCTGTCCGGCGGCCCCCAGACAGTAGGCGATGAATCTTCAGTCAAATACAATCAGGAAATTTTTGGTCTAGATATACCGGTTCTTGGCCTTTGCTACGGTCAGCAGTTGATCGCGCATCACTTTGGTGGCGAAGTGATGCCGGGTAAGACCAGCGAGTACAGTCTGGCAAATATGTCAGTCATAAATCAATCCCCACTCTTGACTGGTCTGATTAATAAAGAAAAAGTTTGGATGAGTCATACGGATTCGGTAGTTAAAGTGCCAGCTGATTTTTCTATTCTGGGTAAAACTGACACTTGCCCAGTGGTCGCCATGGCCAATGAAAAAGAAAAAATCTATGGCCTGCAATTTCATCCCGAGGTGACACATACCGAGCATGGCATGAAGATTATAGAGAATTTTGTGCTTGATATTTGTGGCTGTGAGCAGAATTGGTCAATGGAACAATATTGGCAGGAGCTGCAGGAAAACGTTAAAAAACAGGTAGGTGACAATAATGTATTTCTACTGGTTTCAGGTGGAGTGGATTCAACCGTCTGCTTTGCTCTGCTAGAGAAGATCTTGGGGAAAGAACGAGTATTCGGCCTCCATATTGATAATGGTTTTATGCGCTTAAACGAGTCGGAATGGGTGAAAAAAGCGTTGGCTAAGGCGGGATTTGACGATTTGACAGTGATTGATGCCACTGCAGATTTTCTAGCAGCGGCCAAGGACGTAACTGATCCGGAGAAGAAGCGGGAGATTATTGGCCGGACGTTTTTGGAAGTGAAAAACAAAGTGATGACGCAGCGAGATATGAAAGCTGACGACTGGATGCTAGCCCAAGGAACGATTTATCCCGATACAATCGAGAGTGGAGCGACCAAGCATGCTGATAAAATCAAGACACATCATAATCGAGTACAGGAAGTGTTGGATTTGATGAAGATGAACAAGCTAGTCGAACCACTGGCAGAATTATATAAAGACGAGGTACGAGAGATTGGCCGACAGTTAGATTTGCCAGCTGAGTTGCTCGAGCGACATCCTTTCCCGGGGCCGGGGTTGGCGATTCGGACGTTGTGTAGTCCGAACGCGGAAAAAGTTGGCGATGAAAATAAACTTGAGGAGAAAATTAGGGCGGCAATTGATTCTAAGTACCAAGCTTCGGTTTTGCCAGTTAAGAGTGTCGGCGTGCAAGGCGATAATCGCACCTATCATCATCCGGTGGCTCTTCAGGGCGTGCTGGATTGGTCGGCTTTGCACGATTTATCAGTGGAAATAACTAATAATTTTAAGGAAGTTAATCGAGCGGTGTATCTAGTTGGTCCGGAGGATATTGATCTTGATGATATTAAGTCGAGCGAGGGCTATTTGGATAAAGCGCGGCTGGATTTACTGCGTCGGGCTGATGATATTGTGATGGAAGGAGTGCAAGTAGCTGGGATTTACCAAGACATCTGGCAATTTCCGGTCGTCTTAGCGCCACTTGGTTTAGAGGGCGGTGAGGCAATTATATTACGGCCAATTGAATCACAAGAAGCAATGACAGTTAATTTTTATCAGATGGAGGAGGAGATTTTGCGGGGGCTAACGAAGAAATTATTAGCTGTGCCAGGCATTGATCTAGTCTTTTACGATATTACTAATAAGCCGCCGGGGACAGTGGAGTGGGAGTAGAAGGGAAGACAGTTTTTTTAGAATTTAACCCCGCCACCAAATATAGAAGAAAATACCCCTTCTTTGCTAATTTTCATCGCCTCGTTGGCAGATAAAACTTTGCCATTCATGCAGATAAAAACGCCTTTTTCGAGATTTTCTGTTTTGGCCATGGCATAGCCAAGTTGGAATGGCCCGTCAGAAAAAGAAAAGCCATTAATTGGAATAAATGAACCGGTAAGAATTATCACGCGATTATTGTTTTCCAAATTTGCCTCCAAAAATCTCGCAGTGTCTGTCATAGTATAAGTGCCATGAGTGATAACTATTTTCTTGTGAGAGCTATCTTTCACCGCTTGTAGTATACTTTCAAGGTCATCTCTGGTCAATTCGCGACTGTCTTTCATGCAAACTTTTGTAAAAGTGGATTTCTGATCTAATTTCAAGCCTTCAATAAATTGGGGGATTATCGATTCTTTATTGACTACGGCGGTGTCTTTAGAGCCATCGTAGTATGAATCGATGGTGCCACCAGTGATGATGAAATGGATTGCCTGATTGTTGTTTTTCATGGGAATAAATTATTTTATTTACTACTAGTTAAGATTATAAAGTATTATTAACAAAGTCTACATGTTCTTTGCTAATTTTCAATTTCTGTGGTAAATTCATAATCAAGAAATTAATTAAATATAAAAATAACCCCATGACCATCCTCTCTAAAACCCTCGGGACAACCATTTTCTCCCTTACTCTAGTCTTCGGACTAGGTGTCTTAGCAGCCTCTGCCTCCCCCGCTGACACTCTGCAACCCGCTAGTACTATCACCTACAATGAAGAAGTAGTAGTAAACAATACCCTCAAAGCAAACTCAGCCTACATTGGCTCTA